>NZ_JBFXIO010000029.1:0-21943 GCF_050175855.1 Piscinibacter sp. | reverse complement strand
CCAGCGATTCGCGCTGCGAGAGCACGGCCACGCCGTGGTCGCCGATCGTGCCGCTGACCAGCACAGCATCGCCCGGCCGCGCGTGGCGGCCGCTGAGGCTGCGGCCCATCGGCACCACGCCGACGCCGGTGGTGGCGATGAACACGCCGTCGCCCTTGCCCTGTTCGACCACCTTGGTGTCGCCGGTCACGATGGGTACGCCGGCCTCGCGCGCGGCCGCGGCCATCGATTCGACGATGCGCTTCAGGTCGGCCAGCGGGAATCCTTCTTCGAGGATGAAACTCGCGCTCAGGTACAGCGGCGCGGCGCCGAGCATGGCCACGTCGTTGACGGTGCCGTGCACCGCCAGGCAGCCGATGTCGCCGCCCGGGAAGAACAGCGGGGAGATCACGTGGCCGTCGGTGGCCATCACCAGGCGGTGGCCGGCGGGCACGGGCAGCAGCGCGGCGTCGTCGCCCTGGCGCAGGTATTCGTTGTCGAAGGCGCGGGCGAACAGCTCCTCGATCAGCTGCGCCGAGGCGCGGCCGCCGGCGCCGTGGTTCATGTCGACGCGGCCGCTGCGGAGGTCGATCGGGCGGACGTAGTCCTTCTTCATGGGATCACGCGGCCACGACAGGAATGTCGCGGAACCGTCCATAGGTGTAGTGCGCTGCGCAGGCGCCTTCGGACGACACCATGCACGAGCCCATCGGCGTCTCGGGCGTGCACACGGTGCCGAACAGCTTGCAGTCGGTGGGCCGCTTCACGCCGCGCAGGATGGCACCGCATTCGCACTGCTTGTGGTCGGGCACGCTCTTGTAGACGAGGCCGAAGCGCTTCTCGGCGTCGAAGCGCTCGAAGGCCGGTCGGATCTTCAGCGCCGAGTACGGCACCTCGCCGAGGCCGCGCCACTCGAAGCTGCTGCGCAGCTCGAACACCTGTGAGACCACGGCCTGCGCGGCGAGGTTGCCCTCGCGCGTCACCGCCCGGCTGAACTCGTTCTCCACCTCGGCGCGGCCTTCGTTGACCTGGCGCACCAGCATCCAGATGGCCTGCATCACGTCCAGCGGCTCGAAGCCGGCGATGACCACCGGCTTGCGGTACTCCTGCGCGAAGTGCTCGTAGGGCTGCGCGCCGATCACGATGCTCACGTGCGCCGGGCCGACGAAGCCATCGATCGGCACGGTGCCGTACTGGCGCACCTCGGGCGATTCGAGGATGTGCGTGATCGCGCTGGGCGTGAGCACGTGGTTGCACAGCACGCTGAAGTTCGGCGTGCCCTCCGCCTGCGCCTGTCGGATCACGAGGGCCGTGGGCGGCGTGGTGGTCTCGAAACCGATGGCGAGGAAGACGACCTCGCGCTCGGGGTTCTCTCGCGCCAGCTTCAGTGCATCGGCGGCCGAGTACACCATGCGGATGTCGGCGCCGCGCGCCTTGGCGCGCATCAGCGAGAGCGACTCGGAGGCCGGCACGCGCATCACGTCGCCGTAGGTGCACAGGATCACGCCACGTTCGAGCGCCAGCGCAATGGCCTGGTCGATGCGGCCGATCGGAAGCACGCACACCGGGCAGCCGGGCCCGTGGATCATGCGCAGATTGGCGGGCAGCAGCTCGGCGATGCCGTAGCGCGAGATGGCATGGGTGTGGCCGCCGCAGAACTCCATGAAGTGGTAGCGGCGCTGCGGGTCGGCCTCGGCGGCGATGCGGCGCGAGAGGGCCTGCGCGACCTCGCCGCTGCGGAATTCGTCGATGTACTTCATGCGGCGCGCTCTGGTGGGGACACTTCTGCGGCCATCTCGGCAAAGAGGGCGAGCGTCTTCTCGGCCTCCTCGGCATCGAGCAGCCCGATGGCGTGGCCAACATGCACGATCACGTAGTCGCCGACGCGCGCTTCCGGCGTCAGCGCGACCGAGATCGACTTGCGCACGCCGCCGAGCTCGACCACCGCCTGGTCAGCGCTCTGCAGTTCCACGATGCGGGCGGGAAGGGCGAGGCACATCGTCAGGTCTCCAGCGCGATCGCGTTCGAGGGATGGGTGGCGTGCGCCACGCGGCAGGCCGCGGCCCAGGCCTGGCCGAGCGCGAGGCCGGCGTCGCCGCAAGGTGCCAGGCTCGGCGCGTGCACCGCGAGGCCGCCGGCCTGCAGACGCATCGCGAGGCGCTCGCTCAGCACCCGGTTGAGAAAGCAGCCGCCGCCTACCACGGCCGTGTCGCTGCCGCGCTCGCCGGCGGCCCGAAGAGCGGCCTCGGCCAGGCCATCGGCCAGCGCGTGATGAAAGCGCAGCGCGGCGCGGGCACGGGCGGCATCGTCGTCGCGCGGCACGTCGAAGAGCTCGGCCACCACGCCGCGCAGGTCCAGCGTGGGTGCGAAGGTGGCCGCCTGCGCGCCGGCGGGCAGCGCCTGCGTGGCGAGCCGCTCCAGCGCGATGGCGGCCTCGGCCTCGAAGGCCTGGCGCACGCTGAGCCCGAGCGCACCGGCCGCGGCATCGAACCAGCGGCCGGCGCCCGTGCTGGCCGGGCAGTTCAGGCCGCGGTCGAGCATGGTCTTCAGTCCGCGCGCGGTGAGCGCCGGCACGGCGCCGGCGAAGCGGGCCTCGATCTCGTCGCCGCGGCCGAGCATGTGCAGTACCGCCGCGGCCAGCCGCCAGGGCTCGCGCGCGGCCACGTCGCCACCGGGCAGGGCGATGGGGTGCAGATGGGCGACGCGTTCCCAGCGGTGGGCGCGCGTGCCGCCGTCGACCCACAGCAGCTCGCCGCCCCAGGCCGTGCCGTCGGTGCCGAGGCCAACGCCATCGAGTGCGATACCGATCACCGGCCCCACGAGCCCGGCCTCGGCCATCACCGCGGCGATGTGCGCATGGTGGTGCTGCACGCCAATCGCCGGCACGCCGAGGCGTTCGGCGAGTTCCAGCGCGAGCCGGGTGCTGTGGAAATCCGGGTGCAGGTCGTGGGCGATCGCGTCGACGCCACCCTGGGCGAGCAAGGCCTCGGCCGAGTCGTCGAGCGCACGGCAGGCTTCGGGCGTGCCGAGGTCGCCGTGCAGCGCCGACCAGGCGAGGTGCTTGCCCTCCAGCCGCGCGGCGCGGTTCTTCAGGAAGGCGCCGCAGGCCAGCACCCGCGCGGGCGCGGCGTTCGGCAGCGTCGCGGTGTCGTTCATGCGCCCTCGGGGTGCATCAGCCACTCGACCCAGGCGTCCAGCCCGGCACCGGTCTTGGCCGACACCAGCAGCACCTCGATGCCGGGGTTCACGCGCCGCGCGTACTCGATGCACTTCGGCACGTCGAAGTCGAGGTGCGGCAACAGGTCGGTCTTGTTCAGCACCATCAGCTTTGCCGCGGCGAACATGTCGGGGTACTTCAGCGGCTTGTCTTCGCCTTCCGTCACCGACAGGATGGCGATCTTGGCGGCCTCGCCCAGGTCCCACATCGCCGGGCACACCAGGTTGCCGACGTTCTCGATGAAGAGCAACGACTCGGCGTGGTGGTGGTCGTGCGCGTGATCGTGGGCGTGCCCGTCGTGGTGATGGTGGTGGGCATGCAGGTGCAGCCGGGAGAAGGCCTCGGCCACCATCGGCGCATCGAGGTGGCAGCCCTTGCCGGTGTTGACCTGGATCGCCGCCGCACCGGTGGCGCGGATGCGGTCGGCGTCGTTCGACGTCTGCTGGTCACCCTCGATCACCGCCAGCGGCAGCCCGGGCGCGTGGCGTTTCAGGTACTCGATCGTCGCGCACAGCAGCGTGGTCTTGCCCGAGCCGGGGCTGGAGACGAGGTTGTAGGCCGTCACGCCATGATCCGCGAAGTGCGCGCGGTTGGCTGCGGCGATGCGGTTGTTCTCGCCGAGCACGTCGGCTTCCAGCTTGATCGCGCGCGCCTGGCTCATGCCGGGCACCGACACGCGCGCCGCGCCGGCGCCATAGTGCAGATCGCCGGTGTGCGCATCCACGGCCACGTGGGCGTGCTCGGGATGCGTGGCGGTCGGGTTGGCGCAGCCGCAGACGACGCACATGGCTGGTTCTCCTTCAGTCGTCGTGGACCAGCAGCTCGAGCACGCGCAACTCGGTGCCGCCGGTGGGTTGGATCTGGTGGCCGCCGCAGTGCGGGCAGGCATCGGTGCGCGAGGCGATCTCGACGGTCTGCGCGCAGCGCAGGCACCAGGCCTGGCCGGGCGGCTCCTCGATCTCGATCGCCGCGCCTTCGAGGCAGGTGCCGGGGGCGACGGCGTCGAGCGCGAAGCGCAGCGCACGCACCTCCACGCCCGACAGCGCGCCGGCCTCCAGGCGCAGCTGCGAGACGCGCTTGAAGTGATCCCGCGCCGCTGCGTCTTCGACGAGCTTGACGATGCCGCCGGCCAGGCTCAGCTCATGCATGGACGGGCTCCGGCAGAAGCTGGATGTCGAAATCGACGCAGGGGTCGAAGGCGACGGCGGCGCACGCGGCCTGGTCGGCTCGGGCCTCGCCCTGCAGGCCGGCCAGCGCCTGCGCCAGCACGCCGTTCGGATGGAAGTTCCATTCGGTCGGCGCGAGCACGCGGCAGTCGGCCACGCGCGCGCGCTGCGGGCCGTCTTCCAGCTGCACCCAGTGCACGAGCAGGCCGCGCGCCATCTCCGTCCAGGCGACGGCTTCCCCCGGCCCGAGCGGCAGCGCGCCCTCGGCGAGGCGGTCGTGCCCCTGCGGCAACGACAGCTGCAGCAGGTCGACGAGGCGGGCGACGAGGCGCATCCATGCATTGTGGATCGGTGCGCAGGCCACGTCGGCGACGCGGGTCCACGGGCCGGTCTCGGCAGGGACGCCGAGCCAGTCGGGCCGGGCGCAGAAACCGGGCTCTTCGGCCATGCGGCGGGCCAGCCGCGGCATCGTGGCCAGCGGGGCGTCCAGCAGGCGCAGCGGGCGGGCCGGTGTCGCGATCGACAGCATCGCCTTGCGCTGGCTGCACAGCAGGCGGGCGAGCGGTGTGTCGGCGGCCGCGCTCCAGCGGGCCGTCCAGCCCTGCGGATCGAGCCGGTGGGCGGCGAGCCACGAGCTCACCGGCTCGGCGAGCCAGTGGTGGGCCAGCCAGGCGGGCAGGTCGGCGAGCTGGTCGTGCACGTCGAGGTCGTCGCGCCACAGCGGGCAGCTGCGCAGGCGCAGCGCCGGCTCGGCGGCCGGCGCGCCGGGCAGCAGGCGGTGCCAGTCGTGGGCGATGCGCAGCACGTGTTCGCGGGCGGTGCCGGCGCGCAGTGTCAGCCGATCGGACGGCGTGGACACGGCGACCTCGCCGCGAGCCGCCATCACCGCGCGCCGCGCCGTCAGGCGGTGCGCATGGGCGCACAGCGTGAACAGGGCTCCCAGCGTGCCGGGCAGGTCGTCGGCAGGGCGGCCACGCGCCACGCGCGCGGCCAGCATCGGCCGGCTGCTGCTGATCGTCGGCAGCGCGGCACCGGGGCGCAGGCGCATGCGGCCGGCGAGGTTCACGCCGCCGCTCCCTCGCGTCGGCCGAACAGGAAGCCGCGCCGCGCCGGCTGCGCCACGCGCGGCGGCAGCGGGCCGCGCAGTTCCTTCAGTACGGCCTCGGCGGTAGCCCGCGCGGCCGCCTGGTCGGCGAACTCGGCCATCGGCGAGAACAGCGAAGCCGATTCGAAGGCGCCGACGCCGCGCTCGTGGGCGCCGATGAAGTCGAAGCAGCGCGAGCCGATGTCGCGAGAGCCGGTTTCACCGACGGCGAGCGTGCCCACGCCCTCGTGCAGCGGCAGCCGCACGAGGTTCATGCACCACGGCGTGACCAGTACGCCGAGCGCGACCTCGTCGTCGTGGCCCTGGAATCCGACCGTCGCCACGGCCAGCTGCGGGTGCACCAGTGGCAGCCCGGCCATGCGCGTCGCGGCGATGTGCTCGAAGGCCTGCTGCAGCGTCGCCACGCGGTCGGCCAGGCGGTTCATGCGGCGTCCTGCAGCACCATGAACTGGTCGGCCGCGCCGTCGCACTGCGGGCAGCGCCAGTGTGTGGGCAGCGCGGCGAAGGGCGTGCCCGGCGGAATCTGCCAGATCGGATCGCCCTCGGCCGGGTCGTACACCCACCAGCAGATCTTGCACTCCAGCCGCGTGTGCGCGGCCAGCTTGGAGACGTCGCCGAGATAACTGCCCTCGAACATCTCAGGCCCCCTGCGCCACCCACTGCAGCACCTCGGCCAGCCGCTCGGCGGTGTCGGCGAGGTCTTCGGCCGCGGCGCAGGCCACCTCCGGAATCGCGCTGACCTCCACGGTGTTGAGGATCACCGCATCCTGCGAGTTGTAGTAGACGACGCGCCAGGTGTGCGGCACGCGCGTGTCGGTGATGCGGCAGTTGCCGTAGCCGCGCGAGAGGATCACCACGCGGCCGGTGCCGAGCTGGTGGTCGAGATGGGCGATGTCCGCCGGCGAGAGCGGCAGCAGCGTGAGGTTGACCACGTGCGCCGCATCGCCGGGCTGCCAGCGCGCGCGCTGGTCGGCCAGCTCGGTGAGGATGGGCGGCAGATTGAGCAGCTCGGCAGGCACCGGCGGCAGCGGCTCGCGTGGCGCGAAGCCATCGTCGTGCGCGGCGTGCAGCAGCGCGGCGGGAATCGCGCCGACCTCGACGTGGTCATGCACCGCTCCGTCGTCGTCGGTGCTGATCACGCGCCACACACCGGCGAACACCGATTCCTGCATACGCACGCGCACCGCCTCGTCGCCCACCAGGCGCGTTTCCGGCTGCGCCAGCACCTGTGCGCTGACCTCGCCTTCGCCGAGCACCTGGTTGACCAGCGCGAGCTCGCTGGCCGGCAGGCCGTCGAGGCGCACCGGCGCCGGCACGCGGCCTTCGCAGGCGGCATTCACCGCCTCCAGCACCGCGGCCAGCACCTCGCAGGCGAGGCCGTGGGCGGCAAGCTCCTCGGGCTCGGGCAGCACCGGCGGCCGGTAGGTGTCCATGCCCTTGGGCATGCTCATGTAGTCGAGCGTCTCGTCGTCCTGGCTGCCGGGGCCGAGATCGGCCACCACGGGGATCGGGAAGGGGCGGTAAGAGGCGTTCATGCGGTGCTTCCGATCTCAGTGGCAGGAGGTGGACGAGGCATTGGCGCTGACCACCGGGATGCCGATCGTCGGTGCGCGCGACACCGGCATCGCCAGCGCGGCTTCGACGAGCTTCAGGTAGTCGGTCCAGTCGTGCATGCCGGCCAGCGTGGTCACGTACTGGCCGTCGCGCAGGAAGACCAGCGAGGGCCAGCGCTGCGAGCCGTAGCGGCGCGCCACCGCGTCCTGGCTGTCGGGCGCGACGACGCCGATGGCGAAGTCGGCCGCCAGCGCGCTGCGCAGTTCGGGCAGCACCACGGCCACGTCCAGCCCTTCCGGAAACTGCACCGGATCACCGGCCAGCAGCAGCACGGTGGTGCCGGGGCGGCCGAGGAAGGCGGCCAGCGTGTCGGCCTCGATGCGCGTCGCGCCGAACTGGTCGATCAGGCGCTGCATCACGGGGGGCAGGGTGGTGGCGGTCATGACGGGGGTCTCAGGAGTGGCCGGTGAGGGCGGCCAGCGTGGCGGGGTCCATGCGCGAGGGCAGGTCGAAGCCGGCCTCGGCGGTGGTCTCGGGTGCGCCGGCAAGGGCACCTTGCAGCAGGTCGAGCACGGCGTTGACTTCCGCCGCGCGGAGCGCATCGATGCGCTCGCGCGCGGCGTCGAGGAAGACCAGCAGCCAGTCCTGCTCGACGCAGTCGCCGACGAGTGCCGTGTCGACCCGCTTGACCTCGCCGCGGCCGGCCACCCAGGCATGGCCGGGCTCGACGCGGATCACCTGCATGGGGATGCCGATGCACATGGAGCGGTTCCGTGGTTCAGCGGGGCAGGAAGCGCTCGTCGCCGACGCGGCAGGCCTGCTCGGCCGCCGGCCGGCCCGCTTCGTAGGCGCCGAGGGCGAGCGTGGGCACCGTCACCGCTTCGTCGTGCGCGGGCGCCGCATCGCGCGGCAACGGCTTCGCGCCCCAGGCGCGCAGACGGTCGAGGCCGAGCGCGAGGGCGTCTTCCAGTGCCGTCTTGACGATGGGCCGCAGGCTGCCGCCGTAGTCTTCCAGCTCCTGCGGCTGACAGCCGATCAGCAGCACCTGCTCGGGGTACTGCTCGGTCAGCTGCGCGAGCATCAGCACCTCCTGGAAGCCGGTCTGGTGCAGGCTCATCTTCTTGGCGCCCATGAAACGCGGCACCTCGTCGTTCTCGATCAGCTTGAGCGTGCCGGGCGGCAGGCCGTAGTCGATGGCGTCGAAGATCAGCAGCTTGCTCGCCGCCTGCACATGCTGGATCAGGTACAGGCCCTGCGTACCGCCGTCGACCAGCTGAACCTCCTCGCCGCCTTCGTCGAACGCCCAGCGCTGCTGCAGCGCCTCGACGCAGCGCACGCCGAAGCCCTCGTCGGCCCAGAGCACGTTGCCGATGCCGAGAACCACTATCGGTGCGGCGCCGCCATCAAGCGGCCGCCGCGGAACCGGCTCTGCCGGGCCGCTGGCGGCGCCCCCCTGGGGGGGAGCGCCGAAGGCGCTACGGGGGGGAGCCATATCAATCCTTGAACGTGCGGTAGCCGGAGATCATGGTGCTGACCATGCTCTGCCGGCCCATGATGTCCTCGCGGATCGCGGCGTACACGTGCAGGATCACGAAGATCACCATGCCCCACAGGCCGAGGTGGTGCCAGGTGTGCACGTCCTGCGACTGGCCGAATAGCGGAATCACCCAGCTGGTGAACAGCGTGTGCGCCCACGAGCCGGGCTGCGTGCCCTCGCCATACAGCGCGAAGCCGGTGACGATCATGAACAGCGAAATGAACAGGAAGCCGAAGAACATCGCCGCGCGGGCCAGCGGGTTGTGGCCCACGTAGCGGCTCGGCCGCGGGATCAGGAAGGCGTACCACTTCAGCATGGTGATCACCTCGCGCCAGTAGATGCGGTTGAACACCGGCAGCGTGAACAGCTCGCGCGCATGGTGGTTGCCGACGAAGGCCCAGTACAGCCGCCCCGCCAGCCCGACGAGGAACAGGTAGCCCGCGGCGAAGTGCGCGAAGCGGATGTAGCCCATCAGGTAGTTGGCGCTGGCCTCGCCGGGCATGGTCGGCAGGGGCGAGCCGATGAAGTAGCCGCTGATGGCCAGCACCACCAGCGACAGCGCGTTGATCCAGTGCCACACGCGCACCGGGGCCTCGTAGACGTAGACCGACTTGATCGCCGCCGCGCGGGCGACGGCGGTCTCGTCGGTGCCGGTGGCGTCGTTGAAGGATTGCGACGGTGTGAGCGACATGGTGGCCTCCCGTGGCTGGTGGTGTCAGGCGCGCGCCAGCAGCACGACGCCGGCCAGACCGAGCAGCGCGCCGCCGCTGCGCCAGATCCAGGCGCCGCGTTCGCGCAAGGCCACACCGAGGCCCACGCCGCCGGCGTGCAGCGCCGCGGTGGTGGCGAGGAAGCCGAGCGCGTAGCCGGCCACGCTGGCACCGGCCGGCAGCTCGGCGCCGTGCGCCATGCCGTGCAGCGCGGCCGCGGCGGCCACCAGCGCCAGCCCGGGGGCGGCCGGCACGCGCCTCGCAAAGGCGAGCATGGCGCCGAACATCAGCACCGACAGCGCGATGCCGTGCTCGACGAAGGGCACCGAGACGCCCGCCATCGCCAGCAGCGCCGCGGCCGTCATCGCCGTGAGGAAGGTCAGCGGCGCGAGCCAGCGCCGCGCGCCGTCGAAGGCCGCGGCCGACCAGACGCCCACCGCCATCATCGCGAGCAGGTGGTCCAGGCCGAGGGGATGGGTCAGGCCCTGGAACAGCGATTCGCTGCCGTGGCCCGTGTGAGCCGAGGCCGTGCCGGCGGCCAGCGCGAGCCCGAGGGCGACGGCGCCGCGCAGAAGTTTCGATGCTTGGTTCATGGTGTCTCCGTCGTTCTTCTTCAGCGCACCTTGACGCGGGTGAGCTCGGCGCCGTCCTCGCTCATCACGTGCGTCGAGCAGGCCAGGCAGGGGTCGAAGGAATGCAGGGTGCGCAGGATCTCGACCGGCTGCTCCGGGTTGACCATCGGCGTGTTCATCAGGCTGGCCTCGAAGGCACCGATCTGGCCCTTGGCATCGCGCGGCGAACCGTTCCAGGTGGTGGGCACCACGCATTGGTAGTTCTCGATGCGGCCGTCCTTGATCTTCACCCAGTGGCCCAGCATGCCGCGCGGCGCGGCCACCGTGCCCACGCCCTTGGCTTCCTTCGGCCAGGTGGCCGGGTCCCACTTCTCGACGTTGGCGGTGGCGGTGTCGCCGGCCTTGATGTTGGCGACCAGCTCGTTCCAGTCGTCGACCATCATCTCGCCGCAGTACTGGCCCTCCAGGCAGCGCGCCAGCGTGCGGCCGATGGTGGTGGGCAGCAGCTGCTTGGCCGTGTACTGCGTCTCGGGCAGGCCCAGCGCCTTCGGGATGGCGCTGTTGATCATCATCGCCGAGTACTCGATCTGCTCCTTCGGCCGCTGGGCGAACTTGTTGCCCTGCTTCGCATGCGCATAGGCGAGGATGTAGCGCGACAGCGGCCCGACTTCCATCGCGTGGCCGCGCCAGCGCGGCGCCTTGATCCACGAGTACTTGGCCGCCTCGTCGATCTGCTCGATGGCCGTCTTCGTGCCCTTGGTGTTGGCGCCCAGCGCGTAGTTCGGCTCGGTCACGCCATCCCAGGGGTGCAGGCCCTTGGTCTCGTCGGCGTACTTGTACCAGCTGTGGGTCACGAACTCCTGCACCTGCTCGGGGTCGCGCGGGTCGATCGGCAGGATCTCGTCCCAGTTGCCGTTGAGGATGACGCCGCCGGGCAGCTGGTCGGTGCTCTTGTCGTAGTTGACCTTCGGGTACTCGCCGTAGTCGCTCACGTTGGTGGCCGACAGGCCGCCGCCATGCAGCCAGCCGGCCTGCTTGTAGATCGTGCCGATGGCCAGCACATCGGGCAGGTAGACGTTCTTGTTGAACTCCACCATCTCGTCGATTCGCGCCTTGACGAAGTTCAGCCGCTCCATGTTGATCGGCGCGCCGGCCGCAAGGTCCTTGTCGATGTTGATCGCGCAGGGCACGCCGCCGACGAGGTAGTTGGGGTGCGGGTTCTTGCCGCCGAAGATGGTGTGCACCTTCACCCACTCCTTCTGCAGGTCGAGCGCCTCGAGGTAGTGGGTCACGGCCATCAGGTTGGCCTCGGGCGGCAGCACGTAGGCCTTGTTGCCCCAGTAGCCGTTCATGAAGGGTCCGAGCTGGCCGCTCTCGACGAACTTCTTCAACCGGTTCTGCACGTCGCGGAAGTAGCCGGGCGACGAGAGCGGGTGCGACGGCGACACCAGCTGCTGCAGCTCGCTGGTCTTCTTCGGGTCGGCCTTCAGTGCCGACACCACGTCCACCCAGTCCAGCGCATGCAGGTGGTAGAAGTGCACGGCGTGGTCGTGCACCTGCAGCGTCTTGGCCATCATCTCGCGGATGAGGTGCGCGTTCTTCGGGATCTTGATCCCGAGTGCATCCTCCACCGCGCGCACCGAGGTCAGCGCATGGCAGCCGGTGCACACGCCGCAGATGCGCTCGACGAAGGCCCAGGCGTCGCGAGGGTCGCGGCCCTTGAGGATCACCTCCAGCCCGCGCCACATCGTGCCGGTCGAGACGGCGTTGCGGATGACGTTGTTCTTGTCGAGGTTGACCTCGCAGCGCATGTGGCCCTCGATGCGGGTCACCGGATCGACGACCACGCGCCTGCCGCTGTCGTCGAGCTTGAAGCCTTGCGTTTCGTACGCGCCCATGGGGTTGGTTCTCCTCGTTCCTTACTTGTTGCTGGCCGGGGTGCTGACGCGCTTGATCGCGGAGACCGCCGCATGCGCCGCCACGGCCGCGCCGACCACGCCGGCCGCCGTGCCGCCGACCTTGTCGGCGTTGGCCTCGATGCCGAACTGGTGGATGTCGGTCAGGCGGCTGTAGAACGAGCCCTTGTCCCAGAAGCCGTCTTCCGAGCAGCCGATGCAGCCGTGGCCGGCCTTGATCGGGAAGCTCGTGCCCTCGTTCCACTGCACGGTGGAGCAGGCGTTGTAGGTGGTCGGTCCCTTGCAGCCGACCTTGTAGAGGCAGTAGCCGCGGCGTGCGCTCTCGTCGTCGAAGGCCTCGACGAACTGGCCGGCGTCGAAGTGCGGCCGGCGGTAGCACTTGTCGTGGATGCGCTGGCTGTAGAACATCTTCGGCCGGCCCTGGCGGTCGAGCTCGGGGATGCGGTCGAAGGTCAGCATGTAGGTGATGACGCCGGTCATCACCTCGGCGATCGGCGGGCAGCCGGGCACCTTGATGATCGGCTTGTCGGTGATCACCTTGTGGATCGGCGTGGCCTGCGTCGGATTGGGCTTGGCTGCCTGCACGCAGCCCCAGCTGGCGCAGGAGCCCCAGGCGATCACCGCCTTGCTGTCCTTGGCCACGCGCTTGAGCTTGTCGACGAAGGGCTTGCCCGACTGGATGCAGAACATCCCGCCTTCGTTCAGCGGCGGGTTGCCTTCCACGGCCAGGATGTAGTTGCCCTTGTACTTGGCCATGATCTCCTCGAGGATGGCCTCGGCCTGGTGGCCGGCAGCGGCCATCAGCGTGTCGTCGTAGTCCAGGCTGATCATCGACAGCACCACGTCCTTGGCCAGCGGGTGCGCGCTGCGGATGAAGCTCTCCGAGCAGCAGGTGCACTCCAGCCCGTGCAGCCACAGCACCGGCGTGCGCGGCTTGGTCTCCATCGCATGGGCGATCTGCGGCACGAACGAGGGCGCGAGGCCCAGCGAAGTGGCCGTGAGCGAGCAGTACTTGAGGAAGCTGCGCCGCGAGATGCCCTGGCGCCGCATCACCTCGTAGAAGGTCTCCATCGTCCCCGTCTCCTGTGTGGATGTGGCGGACACCGTCACAAGAGGCGTGCCGTCTTCGGGCCGACTTCGGGTAAGTCCGGGAGGGGGTCGGTAAGTGCTTGATGCGCGAAGGCTTTTCGGCGAGGTTCAGCGAAGGCGCGCGGGGCGGCGCGAGCGTGCTGGTCAAGCGCTTGCCGGTGGCGCTGGCGAAGTGGAAGGAGCGCGCGCAGCGCGCCGCTTCACGCGGGCTTCACGAACTTCATCGTGGCTTGGCATCGGGTTTCGACACTGGCCTCGCTCCCCAACCCCCTCACCCGAAAGGAAGTTCGATGAAACGCTGGATCCTGACCTTGAGCCTGGCCTCGCTGGCCGCCGCCTTCGCTGCCCCCGCCCGCGCCGCGGGGCCGGACGAGGGCTGGTGGCGGGTGGGCGATGCCACGGTGGGCCTGCATGTCGAGGGCCGTGACTTCTGCGGCGTCAGCGCCGCGCCGCAGGGCGTGTGGGTCGTGCGAGGCCGCGTGGTCGACGGCCGCCTGGTCGAGACCGGCCGCAGCCTCGCGCGCGGCGCGCCGGCGCAGGCGGCAATCTCTGCCGAGCCGTTCGATTCGACCGACTACTTCGTGCAGCCCACCGCGCTGGTGCGCCGCGACCGCAGCACCGAACGGCCGCGCGGCGAGTTCGCCGTGTTCGAGCCGCTGCAGTCCGCGCCGAACTCGACGCTGTGGCTCGACATGGTGTGGGGCTGCAGCCGCGAAGCGGAGATCGAGAAGCTGGCCGAGGCCCGCGTCGACCGGCCGTGAGCGCGCGCAGGCTCAGGCCAGGCGTCTGGCCGAGGCCGTCGGCGTGGGCGCGATGGCGTAAGCGTCCGCGGGGTGCACCGCACGGGCCATGCCGTCGAGCACCCGGTTGGCGTCGAGCGAGCGTATCGGCACCGACGCGTCGCGCGGGATCAGCCCCTGCGCGATCAGGTTCTCGTAGCGCAGCGCGCACACGCGCAGGAACGACGAGAAGTTGCCGACCGCGCCGCGGTCGGCCACCAGCTCGTCGTAGAGCTTCTCGATCAGCTGAGCCACCGTCATGCCGTCGCGCCCGGCGATCTCCTCCAGCACCGCCCAGTGCAGGTTCTCCAGCCGCAGGCTGGTCACCACGCCATGCAGGCGCACCGAGCGCGTGCGGCTCTCGTAGCTGGCGGGATCGGCGCTGATGAAGATCTTGCACATGGCGGGCCTCCGGGCGCGAAGCGCGTGGACGATGCTACAGGCTGATGCGCGTGCCCAGCACGGCCAGGAACTGGCCGATCCAGGCCGGGTGCGCGGGCCATGCGGGAGCGGTGACCAGCTTGCCGTCGGTGACGGCGGCGTCGATCGCGATGCCCATGTACTCGGCGCCGGCGAGCTCCACCTCCACCTGGCAGGCCGGGTAGGCACTGAGCCGGCGGCCCTTGATCAGGCCTGTAGCGGCGAGCAGCTGCGCGCCGTGGCAGATCGCGGCCACGGGCTTGTCGGCGGAAAGGAAGTGCCGCGTGATCTCGACCACGCGCGGGTTCATGCGCAGGTACTCCGGCGCGCGCCCTCCGGGCACGACCAGCGCGTCGTACCGGGCCGGGTCGATTTCGGCGAAGCTGGCGTTGAGCGTGAAGCGGTGGCCGGGCTTCTCGCTGTAGGTCTGCTGACCCTCGAAGTCGTGGATGGCCGTCATCACGTAGTCGCCGGCCTTCTTGTCGGGGGCCACGGCGTGCACGGTGTGGCCCACCGCCTGCAGGGCCTGGAAGGGCACCATCACTTCGTAGTCTTCGCCGAAATCGCCGCACAGCATCAGGATCCTGCTCATCGGAGTGCCTCCGGGGTTGGGATGCCAGGCATTCTTCGGCGCGCTCCGCGGACGCAGGTAGTAGCCGCGTATCGAGGGGCTCGTGGTTTACCCCGGGAAACGTGTCATGCCATCATCACCGCATGCTGCGCACCCTCAAGGACCTGTTCGACCGCCTGGCGCCTCCGGCCGCGCAGGCCGATCCGCGCGAGGCCGAGCACCTGCTGCAACTGGCCACCGCGGTGATGCTGGTCGAGGTCATGCGCGCCGACGCGAGCTTCCACGACAACGAGCGCCAGGCGGTGCTGGCGGCGCTGGTCGACAAGTTCGCGCTGGATGGTGACGAGGCACAGCGCCTGGTCGAGCTGGCCCACGCGGTGGCGAAGCAGGCCACCGACCTGTTCGCCTTCACCTCGCGTATCAACGAACGCTTCGAGATGGGGCAGAAGATCCGCATGATCGAGCACATGTGGCGCGTCGCCTATGCCGACGGCCACCTCAACGAGCACGAGCGCCACGTGATGTGGCGCATCGCCGATCTGCTGCACGTGCCGCAGGGCGCCTACCAGCATGCGCGGTTGCGCGCCCAGGAGGCGGCCGGGGCGCGCTGAGCCCTTCGTGGCACAACTGGTACAATCTGCCATCGACGCGACGTCACCGTCGCGCTGAGATCACGAGTTGATCTCCTTCTGGGCCAGAACCCTGCCGACTCCGGTCGCCTTCCCGTTCTGGTTGCTCCTCGCCCGCAGCGAATACCCCTGCCGGCCAGCCGCGGGAAAGAGTTCATCCGCCGCCCGCGTGCGCATCGCACGCCGTTTGTTCCCCGCGCCGTCTCGACGACGAGGCTGCGCCTTCGAGAGTTCGTCATTCATTCATCCCTCCAGGTCGGGAAATACCTCGTTTCTCCTCTGACCCGCTCCACCCACTGCGGCCGCTACGCGGCCTCGGTGTCCATCCGTTCCGGGCGCGGCAGCGCGACGTCTGACCGCGTGCTGCGTTTCCACCCCATCTTCGATTCCCGCGACGCTGCCGAGCGCTACGCGACGGCCCAGGGCCTCGCGTGGATCGGCGTGCCCGAGTCGCGCGCCCCCCATTCATCCACTACCCGGGAGTGACCCCATGGCCAAGGAAGAACTGATCGAGATGCACGGCGTCGTCAACGAGATCCTGCCGGACTCGCGCTTTCGCGTGACGCTGGACAACGGCCACACGCTGATCGCCTACACCGGCGGCAAGATGCGCAAGCACCACATCCGCATCCTCGCCGGCGACAACGTCTCGCTGGAGCTGTCGCCCTACGACCTCTCCAAGGGGCGCATCACCTTCCGCCACCTCGAGCGCCGCAACGCGCCGAGCGCGGCGCGCCCGCCGATGCAGCGCCGTTGATGTACGGCGTCACGGCACTCGAGCACCCCAGCTCCCGCATCGGGCAGCTGCTTGCACGCACCAGCGTCAGCTGGGGCATTTCCACCACGAATCCATCAAGGAAAGACCACATGAGCATCGAAACCGGAACCGTCAAATGGTTCAACGAGAGCAAGGGCTACGGCTTCATCACGCCGGACGGCGGCGGCAAGGACCTGTTCGCGCACTTCAAGGAAATTCAGGGCGAGGGCTTCAAGACCCTGGCCGAGAACCAGCGCGTGCAGTTCGAAGTGACGCAGGGCCAGAAGGGCCCGCAGGCCTCGCGCATCCGCGCGGTCTGACGAGACGGGCGCCTCGCGCGCCTGTCGTCAGCAGCCTCAGTCTTCCGACTCGGCCAGCGTCACGCTGACCTTGCGCGTGGCGCCTGCGCGCCACAGCGTCAGCGTGGCGGTATCGCCCGGGTTGAGCTTTTCCAGCGCGTTGAGCATGTCGTCGCCGGTCTCGACGGGTTCGTCGTTGATCGCGGTGATGACGTCGCCCTGCACGATGCCGCCGTCGCCGCGCGCAAAGGCGCGCAGGCCGGCCTTGGCGGCCGGCCCGTTGCGCTGGATGCGCACCAGCGCCACGCCCTTGGGCAGGCCCAGCGCCCGGTTGATCTCCGGGCCGCCGCTGGTCACGCCGATGGCCGGCCGCACCATGCGGCCGTCGCGGATCAGCCTCGGCACGATGCGGTTGACTTCGTCGACGGGGATCGCGAAGCCGATGCCCGCGCTCGCCCCCGAGGGGCTGAAGATCGCCGTGTTCACGCCGATCAGACGCCCTGCGGAATCGAGCAGCGGCCCGCCGGAGTTGCCGGGGTTGATCGCCGCATCGGTCTGGATCGCGCCGCGGATCAGCCGCCGCGTCACCGACTCGATCTCGCGGTTGAGCGCGCTGACGATGCCGGTGGTCAGCGTCTGGTCGAGCCCGAACGGGTTGCCGATCGCGTAGACCTGCTGGCCCACCTGCAGGTCGCGGCTGCTGCCCACGGGCAGGGGCTTGAGCTTGGCCGCGGGCGCGGCGATCTTCAGCACGGCGAGGTCGCGGTCGGGGAAGGCACCGACCAGCTCGGCCTTGTAGCTCGTCTGGTCGGCCAGCGTGACGCGCGCGCCGCTGGCTTCCTGGATCACGTGGAAGTTGGTGACGACGTGGCCCTGCGCATCCCACACGAAGCCGGTGCCCGTGCCTTGCGGCACCTGCTGCACGTTGCGCGAGAAGAAGTCGCGCTCCAGGCCCAGCGCGGTGATGTTCACGACCGAGGGCGAGGCGGCCTTGAACACCGCGATGTTGTTGAGCTCCTCCGCCGCCAGCGGCCCACGCGGCGTGACCGGCCGCGGCGGCGCAGGCGTGCGTGCCTGAGCCCAGGCGGCGGACGCGACGAGCAGGGCGAGGGCGGCGGCAAGCAGACGCTTCATCGGCGGGCATCCCGTGATACGGCGGTGCCGATCATAGGCAGCTCCGCGCTACCCCTCACAGGCGGCGGGTGACGCGGCGTGTCGTCGGATCGTCGGCATCGGCGTGTACCTCGAAGCCGAGCTGCCGTGCGAAGTGCAGCATTGCGGTGTTGGTGGCCAGCACGCTGCCGTCCATCACCTCGAGGCCACGCGCGCGCGCGATCTCGACCAGCCTGCCCATCAGCAACCCGGCCAGGCCGCTGCCCTGCCAGGCATCGGCCACGGCGATGGCGAATTCGCAGCGCCGGCCGCTGTCGTCGACCACGTAGCGGGCGACGCCGAGCTCGGTCTCCTGCCTGTCGATCGTGGCGGTGGCGACCAGGGCCACATGGCGCACGCCGTCGACGTCGGTCAGCTCGCGCAGCTTGGCCTCGGGCAGCTCGCGCACCGTGCCCATGAATCGCTGGTAGCGCGACTGGTCGGAGAGCTGCCGTACGAAGGCGGCCTCCATCGCCGCATCGTCGGGGCGGATCGGCCGCAGCGTGACGTCGACGCCGCTGAGGCGGTGCTGCCGCACCGCTGGCACAGGCTGGCCAGCGGCCGGACCGCGCCGCATGGCGGCGCCGAGTTGCTCGACCAATTCGTCCAGCGTGACGCGCGGCGGCAGCGACAGCTCGTCGAGTGCCACGCCGAGCCGCGACTCCAGCGCCGCGGCCACGTTCACCCAGTCCATCGAGTCGAGGTCGATCTGGTCGCGCAGCGGCTGGTCGGGTCGCAGTGCCTCCAGCGTGGCCTCCGGTGCGACGTGCGCGAGCACGTCGCGCAGCGCGCGGCGGATGTCGTCGGGTGAAGCCTCGGGTCGGTCGGCACTCATGCGAGGCTTGATTGTCCGCAACGGCGGCCGCGGGTGGCCATGGTGTGCTTCGCGCCATGGACAACCCCGCCGTGGCCGCCCTCCTGCGCGAGATGGCCGAACTGCTGCAGGCGCAGGGCGAGGAGAACGCGTTCCGCATCGCCGCCTACCGCCATGCGGCCGACACCGTGACACGCCTCGAACGGCCGGTGGGCGAGATCCTCGAGCGCGAGGGTGTGGCCGGCCTCGATGCCCTGCCGACGATCGGTGCCGGCATTGCCGCGGCCATCGCCGAGATGGTGCAGACCGGTCACTGGACGAAGCTCGAGCGGCTTCGCGGCGGTGCCGCACCGGAGGCGCTGCTGCGCAGCGTGCCCGGCGTCGGCCCGCGACTCGCGCTGCAGCTGCAGGAGGAACTCGGCATCGACACGCTGGAGGGCCTGGAGGTCGCCGCGCACGACGGGCGCCTCGAGGCGCTGGACGGCGTCGGCGCGCGCCGCGCGGCTTCCATCCGCGCCGCGTTGACCGAGCGCCTCGACCGCGAGCGCGCCGCCCGCCGGCGGCGCCCCGCGGCCCCGGCCGATCACGCCCCGCCAGTCGAACTGCTGCTCGAGGTCGACCGTGACTACCGCGCGCGCGCCGCGGCCGGCACGCTGCCGACCATCGCGCCGCGCCGCTTCAACCCCGACGGCGTGGCCTGGCTGCCGGTGCTGCACACGAAGCGCGGCGCGTGGTCGGTGACGGCGCTCTTTTCGAACACCGCGCGCGCCCACGAGCTCGGCCGGGTGCACGACTGGGTGGTGCTGTACGCCGAAGACGGCGCCCACCACGAGCGCCAGTACACCGTGGTGACGGCGCAGCGCGGGCCGCTGGCGGGCCGGCGTGTGGTGCGTGGGCGCGAGGACGAGTGCCGCGCGATGCCGGCCTGAGCCGGCGCTACTTGTAGCTGCGCGCGTCCTCGATCACCTTGCCGTCGTTGGGCAGGCTGCCGGGCGCGACGAGCTCGATGTCGGCACGCAGCTTGGTCACGTCGCGCACGCTGTCGGCGATGCGGCCGGCCAGGCCTTCAGGGGTGCCGGCCACCTCGACCTTGAAGGTCATCGAGTCGTTGGCCATCTCGCCGGCCACCACCAGGCGCGCACGTTGAACCTCGGGATGCCGGCGCGCCACCTCGGCCACCTGGCTCGGGTGCACGAACATGCCGCGCACCTTGGCGGTCTGGTCGGCGCGGCCGAGCCAGCCCTTGATGCGCATGTTGGTGCGGCCGCTGGGGCAGGTGCCCGCCAGCACCGCCGAGAGATCGCCGGTGCCGAAGCGCACCATCGGATAGTCCGGCTGCAGCACGGTGATCACCACCTCGCCGACCTCGCCCTCGGGCACGGGGTCGCCGGTGCCGGGGCGCACGATCTCCAGGATCACGCCCTCGTCGAGCACCAGCCCCTGGCGTGCACTCGTCTCGTAGGCGATCAGGCCGACGTCGGCGGTGGCGTAGCACTGGTAGCCCTGCACGCCGCGCTCGGCCAGCCAGTCGCGCAGCGACGGCGGGAAGGCCTCGCCGCTGACCAGCGCCTTGGTCAGCGAAGGCAGGGCGATGCCGCCCTCGGCCGCCTTCTCGAACAGGATGCGCAGAAAGCTCGGCGTGCCGGCGTAGCCTTGCGGCCGCAGCTCCTGCATCGCCTGCAGCTGCAGCTCGGTGTTGCCGACGCCGCCGGCGAACACCGTGCAGCCGATGGCGTGCGCGCCGGTCTCCATCATCGAGCCGGCCGGCGTGAGGTGGTAGCTGAAGCTGTTGTGGATCAGGTCACCGGCGCGAAAGCCTGCCGCATGCATCGCGCGGGCGATGCGCCAGTAATCGGGCGCCGTGCCTTCGGGCTCGTAGATCGGGCCAGGCGACTGGAACACGCGCTTCGCGCCCGACGGCGCATGCAGGCCGCGCCAGCCGATGGCGGAGAAGCCGCCGAACGGGTCCCAGTTCGTGGCCGACGCCCGCCGCGCCTTCTGGCGCTCGAGCAATTCGTGCTTGCGCAGCACCGGCAGCGTCGCCAGTGCGGCGCGCGAAGTGATCGCCGCGGCATCGACGCCGGCCAGCAGTTCGCCGAAAGCCGGCGTGCGCTGCGCCGCGGCCACCTGCCTGGGCAGCGCCGCCATCAGCGCTGCTTCTCGGGCCGCCGGGTCGCGCGTCTCGAGCGCGTCGAAGTGTTCACTCATCACGGTCGCTCCAGCCGGCGAGCTTTCGCTTCAGCTCGGCCATCCAGTCGCGCAGCATGGCGCTGCTCGACAAGGTCTTGTGGGTCCATTCGGGGCTGTTGCGGCTGGGGCGCTTGACCACCGAGGCGTTGAGCGCCGCGCCGTCGATCACGAGCTTCGCGATGGCAAGGCCGGCGCGCTCGAACTGGCCGGCACGCTCGGACAGGCCCATCTCGCGCAGCTCGCGCCGGGCGCGAAGCAGCGCCTCGTCGGGCTTGAACGCGGGCACCGCGAAGCCGAAATCCTCCTCGCCCATGGCGTGTTCCTCAGGCCAGCCAGCGCTTGCGGCGCTTGTAGCTCTTCACGTCGCGGAAGCTCTTGCGGTCGCCGCCGCCCATGCCGAGGTAGAACTCCTTGACGTCCTCGTTCTCGCGCAGCGCCTTGGCCTCGCCGTCCATCACGATGCGGCCGTTCTCGAGGATGTAGCCGTAGTCGGAGTAGCGCAGCGCGATGTTGGTGTTCTGCTCGGCCAGCAGGAAGGTGACCTTCTCCTTGGTGTTGAGATCCTTCACGATCTCGAACACCTCCTCGACGATCTGCGGTGCCAGGCCCATCGAGGGCTCGTCGAGCAGCACCATCTTCGGGTTGGCCATCAGCGCGCGGCCGATGGCGCACATCTGCTGCTCGCCGCCGGAGGTGTAGGCCGCCTGCGAGCCGCGCCGCGTCTTCAGCCGCGGGAAGTAGTTGTAGACCTTCTCCAGCGTGTCGGCCACCGCCGCCTTGCCATCCTTGCGGGTGTAGGCACCGGTCATCAGGTTCTCCTCGATGGTGAGGTGGGCGAAGCAGTGCCGGCCCTCCATCACCTGGATCACCCCGCGGTTGACCATGTCGGCGGTGGAGAGCTTCTCGATGCGCTCGCCGCGCAGTTCGATCGAGCCCTTGGTCACTTCGCCGCGCTCGCCGGCCAGCAGGTTGCTGACCGCGCGCAGCGTGGTGGTCTTGCCTGCGCCGTTGCCGCCGAGCAGGGCGACGATGCCGCCCTCCGGCACCTGAAGCGAGACGCCCTTGAGCACGAGGATCACGTGGTTGTAGATCACCTCGATGCCGTTGACGTTGAGGATGATGTTGCTCATGGGCGCTCGCTCCGGGTCTCCGATCAGCTCTGGCAGTCTTCAGGCGTACGCCGCTGGATCTTCTTCTCCTGCGCGTACTTGTCGGCGGCGGCCTTGATCATCGGCTTGATGATCGAGTCGTCGCTCTGGTACCAGTCGGAGGTGAAGTTCCACTTGGCGCCGTCCCAGGTGTGGATGCGCGACCAGGTGGCGCCGCGGTGGTCGGCGCACGAGGTGCTGATCGGGCGCATCACGCCGGCGAAGCCCAGCGCATCGAGCTTCTTCTGGTCGAGCGCCAGGTTCTCGTAGCCCCAGCGGGCCTGCTCGCCGGTCATCACCTTGCCCTTGCCGTAGCGCTCCTGGGCGCGCTTGACGCCC
>NZ_JBFXIO010000028.1:0-21969 GCF_050175855.1 Piscinibacter sp. | reverse complement strand
CCCTTCGCCGGCGTCGACCCGATCGCCGTGCTGGAGATCCAGCGCATCATCAGCTTCCTCAAGGCGCGCGGCATCGGCGTGCTGATCACCGACCACAACGTGCGCGAGACGCTGGGCATCTGCGATCGCGCCTACATCATCAGCGAGGGCGCCGTGCTGGCCGAAGGCACGCCCTCGGAGATCGTCGAGAACCCGGACGTGCGCAAGGTCTATCTCGGCGAACATTTCCGCATGTGAGCCGGCGATGAAACCGTCATTGCAAGTCCGGCTGTCGCAGCATCTGGCGCTGACGCCGCAATTGCAGCAGTCGATTCGGCTGCTGCAGCTGTCCACGCTCGAACTCCATCAGGAAGTCGAGCAGATGCTGGAGCAGAACCCCTTCCTTGAACCCGACGACGACGCCCCCTCGGCCTTCGAGCCGCTGGCCGAACGCACCAGCGCCGCCGAGCGGGCCGGCGAGCGCGAGACCGAGCGCGCCGCCGAATCCGGCAGCGAAGCGGGCGACGAGGCACCGGGGCTGGACAGCGCCGAGCTCGGCACCACCGAGCGCGACGACTGGGAGAACGGCACCGAGCGCGACGACTTCGACGGCATCGGCGAGATGCCGAGCAAGTCGGCGGCCCAGGGCGACAGCGACGAGTTCGAAGGCGCCGAGCGCGACGCTGCCGTGCCCACGCTGCAGGATCACCTGCGCGAGCAGCTGCGCGGCATGCGCCTGTCGGCCGAGGACGCAGCATCGGTCATGGTGCTGATCGAGTCGCTCGACGACGAGGGCTATCTCGCCGACCCGATCGAGGAAATCGCCGCGCGGCTGCTCGACGAGGAGGCCGACGACGAGGCGCGCGAGGACATGGTCGACCGGCTGCGCTGCGGCCTGCGCTTCCTGCAGAGCATGGAGCCCACCGGCGTGGGCGCTGCCAACCTGTCGGAGTGCCTGATCCTGCAGCTGCGCACCCTGCCGCGCAGCGAGGCGCAGATGGTGGCCATCATCATCTGCAAGAGCCACCTCGAACTGCTGGCCCGGCGCGACCTGAAGAAGCTGATGGCCGCCACCGGCGCCGACGAAGAGCTGCTCAAGCAGGCGCAGGCGCTGATCGTCGCCTGCGAGCCCAAGCCGGGGCGGCCATTCGCACGCGCCGAGGCCAACATCATCGTGCCCGACGTGATCGTGCAGAAGGCCGGCCGCGGCTGGAAGGTGGTGCTCAACCCCGACGTGATGCCGAAGTTGCGCATCAACGACCTGTATGCCAACGCCATCCGCCAGGGCCGCGGCAGCGGCGGCGCGGGCCTGAACGGCGCCGGCGCCGGGCTGAACGCGCGGCTGCAGGAAGCGCGCTGGTTCATGAAGAACATCCTGCAGCGCTTCGACACCATCCAGCGTGTCTCGCAGGCCATCGTCGAGCGGCAGAAGGCCTTCTTCACCCACGGCGAGATCGCGATGAAGCCACTGGTGCTGCGCGAGATCGCCGACGAGCTGGGCCTGCACGAGTCGACCATCTCGCGCGTGACGACGGCCAAGTACATGTCCACACCCTTCGGCACCTTCGAGCTGAAGTATTTCTTCGGCTCCTCGCTGAACACCGACGCCGGCGGCAACGCCTCGAGCACGGCGGTGCGCGCGCTGATCAAGCAGCTGGTGGCGGCCGAGGACGTGAACAAGCCGCTGTCGGACAGCCAGATCTCGCAGATGCTCGAGGAGCAGGGCATCCAGGTGGCGCGGCGCACGGTGGCCAAGTACCGCGAGGCGCTGAAGATCGCGCCGGCCAATCTTCGGAAAGCAATGTAGGGTGCCTCTGCCCCTGTTCCTGCCCTGCGCCGCCGGCGTCGAGGACTGGCTCGCCGAGGAAGTCGCGCGCGTGCTGCCGCAGGCGCAGGTGCGCACGCGCCGCGGCGGCGTGGCGCTCGAGGGCGATCCGCGCGAGGTGATGCTGCTCAACCTGGAGAGCCGCCTCGCCCAGCGCGTGCTGATCGAGGTGGCCGAGGGCCCCTACCGCGACGAGCAGGATCTCTACGCGCTGGCGCAGAGCGTCGACTGGCAGCAATGGCTCACGCCGCGGCAGACGCTGCGGGTGGACACCACCGCGCAGAAGAGCCCGCTGAAGAGCCTGAACTTCGCCGCGCTGCGCATCAAGGACGCGGTGTGCGACCAGCTGCGCGACGCCACCGGCGAGCGGCCCAGCGTCGACACGCGCCGCCCCGACCTGCCGATCGGTCTGCACGTCGGCGCCGAGCGCGCCGCGATCTACGTCGACAGCTCGGGCGAGCCGCTCTTCAAGCGAGGCTGGCGCGAGGACAAGGGCGATGCGCCGCTGAAGGAGACGCTGGCCGCCGCGATGCTCGCTGCGGCCGGCTGGCGCGGCACGGCGCAGGCCGGCGGCGCGCTGCACGACCCCTGCTGCGGCTCGGGCACCATCGCCATCGAGGCCGCGCAGATCGCCTGCGGCATCGCGCCGGGTCTCTCGCGCCGCTTCGCCTTCGAGCGCCAGCTGCCCTTCACCGGGCCGGACGAACGCACGCTGTGGCAGCAGCTCAGGGCGGAGGCGAAGGCGCGCATCCATCCCAGCGCGGTGCCCATCCATGCCAGCGACGTCTCGTTCCGCATGGTCGACTTCGCGCGCCGCAACGCCGAGCGCGCCGGCGTGGCCGCGGCGATCGAGTTCCACGGCGGCGATGCGCTGGAGCGCCCCGCGCCGGCGCTGCCCGAGGGCTTGCCTGGCACCATCATGCTCAACCCGCCCTATGGCGAACGCATCGAGGTGGGCGGCAAGGCGGCGCGGCCCTCGGCGCAGGACCGCGACACGCCGAGCGACTTCTTCGCCCGCCTCGCCTCGCACTGGAAGCAGGCCTACACGCGCCACGCCGCCGGCTGGACGGCCTGGGTGCTCAGCCCCGACATGAAGCTGCCCTCGGCGATGCGCCTGAAGGAAAGCCGGCGCATCCCGATGTGGAACGGGCCGATCGAGTGCCGGCTCTACCGCTTCGACCTGGTGGCCGGCTCGGCGCGCGCGACCAAGCCGAACCTCAGCGCGACACCTTGATCGCCACCGGCGCGCTGCTGGCCATCACCGCGCCGCCGGCGTTGGCCACCAGTTCCAGCTTCAGGGTGTAGTCGCCCGCCGGCGGCCGGAGCCAGGCCTCGGTGGCGCCGTTCGTGAACGCGATGCGTTCGGCCGCGCCGCTGCGCGGCTGCGCGACGAGGCGGAAGTGGCCCACGCCGGTGTCCGTGATCGCCGTGTGGCTGACGTTCAGCCCCGACGCATGGAACTGCATGCGGAACGGCGCCGCCACGAGTTCGCCGTCGCGCGGCGCGAGCAGTTCGACGCCGGACCGCGTCAGCGTCTTCGGATCGACCTTGTCGTTCTTCGCCGTGACGGTGATGGTCATCGGCTCGCTGTAGATGAAGTACGGGATGTGCTTGTGGTCGGCCAGCAGCAGGCGCAGCGTGTAGGTGCCGGGCGGGAAGTCGAGCACGGCTTCCATCTGGCCCTTGCCGAAGTGGCGATACTGGTCGTTGAAGGGCAGCGGCTTGGTGAAGTCCAGCGGCAGGTCGCGGTTGACCAGCAGGTGGTGGTGGCCGGTGTCGCGCACGTCCTTGGTGATCGCGGCCAGGCCCGAGCGCGACAGGCCGAACTTCAGGCGGAACGGCGTCTCGATGCGCGCGCCGTCCTGCAGGTTGGTGAAGTAGGTCTCGGGCTGCGGCAGCGGCGCCGGCAGCGTCACCCAGGGGTGCGCCGGCTCGGCCGCCGTGGCCGTGCCGAGCGCGAGTGCCAGCAGCCAGGCGGCAGGAGCGCCGCTCCTCATCGGCGCAGCAACTGGCCGAGCACCGCGCCGATGTCGAGCCCGCCTTGCGGCATCTCGCCGTTCGGCGTGATCTGGTCGACCACCTGCGGCAGCACCTGCGAGAGCGGGCCGAGCAGGTCGCTACCGTTCATGCCGGTGCTGCGCGACAGCTGGCCGAGCAGGTCGTCGCCGAGCACGTTGCCGAGCTGGTCGGGCGACACCGGCAGGTTCTGGCCGGTGCTCACCCAGGATCCCATCACGTCGCCCAGGCCGCCTTGCTGGAAGCGCGCCGCGAGGTCGGCCAGGCCGCCGCCTTGCCCCCCCTGGCCGGCGAGCATGCCGAGCACCGCCTGGATCAGTGCCGCCTGGCCGCCACCCTGGCCGCCCTGGCCGAGCGCGCCGATGACCGAATCGAGTAGACCCATGGAAACCTCCGTGATGCGTCGGGTTGCGGGACGCCGATTCTGGCCGAAGGCTTCAGGCCGCGGCCATCCCACGCCGGCGCAGCGCGAGCCAGCCGACCGCGGCGCCAGCGAGCAACACCGGCACGATGGAGCCGAGGTTCAGCCAGGTCCAGCCCTGCGTGGTGACCAGCGCGCCCGAGCCGAGCGCGGTCAGCGTCATCGTCGCCATCACCGTGCTGTCCATCGCCGCCTGCGCGGTGGTCTTCTCCTCCGGCCGGTAGGCCTCGGTGAGCAGCGTGGTGCCGCCGATGTAGAGGAAGTTCCAGCCCACGCCGAGGGTGAACAGCGCGACGAGGAACTGCATCAGGTCCACGCCCGACAGCGCCACCGCGATGCAGACCATGTTGAGCACCACGCCCGTGCCCATCACCGGCAGCACGCCGAAGCGGCGGATCAGCGAGCCGGTGAAGAAGCTCGGCACGAACATGCCCAGCACGTGCCACTCGAGCACCAGCGCCGCGCTGTCGAAGGGATGCGCACACTGCGACATCGCGATCGGCGTGGCGGCCATCAGCAGGTTCATCACGCCGTAGCCGAGCGCACAGCCGGCCACCGCGACGATGAACACCGGTTGCCGGGCGATCTCGCGCAGCGGACGGCCCGGATGGGTGGCGCTGGGCAGCGGCAGCGGCGGGAAGCGGATGAAGGAGACGGTCAGCAGCGCGAGCAGCGCCACGCCGACCAGCGCCGCATAGGCGCCTGCGAAGGCGACCGGCAGCGCGTCGCGCGTGGCGCTGGCGAGATTCGGGCCGACCACGGCGCCGAGAATGCCGCCGGCCAGCACCCAGGAGATGGCGCGCTCCTTGTAGGCCGGCGCCACCAGTTCGGTGGCGGCGAAGCGGTACAGCGCCGCGTTGGCGTTGTAGTAACCGGCGATCATCGTGGCCGCCACCAGCCACCAGAACTGGTGCGATGACGCCGCCCAGGCGCACAGCGCGGTCGAGCCCATCGCCACCAGCAGGCCGAGCTGGAAGGCGCGGCGGCGGCCGAAGCGCCGCTGGTGCTTCGCCACCAGCGGCGCGCACAGCGCCCCGCCGGCCACGTAGCCGGCCACCGGCAGCGTGGCCATCCAGGGTGCCGGCGCCAGCGCCAGGCCGACCAGGCCGTTGATGGCGATGAAGGTGACGTTGTTGGTGAGAAAGAGGCCCTGGCACAGCGCCAGCAGCAGGAGCCTGACGTTCATGCGAGTCCTTCGCTGGTGATCGCCAGGTGCGCCAGCAGCGCCAGCGGCGCGGTGTCGGCGCGCAGCGTTCGAGCGCCGAGCGACACCGGCGCGAAGCCGCAGCGGCGGGCGGCGTCTTCCTCGTCGTCGGCGAGCCCGCCTTCCGGGCCGCTGAGCGCAACCAGCGGCTGCGCCGTGCGCAACGCCGGCAGCGGCGTGGCATCGCGCAGGCTGAGCACCACGCGCAGCGCGCCACCGGGCTTGCCCAGCGCGGCCAGCCACTGCGGCAGCGCCATCACCGGCGCCACCGGCGGCACGCGCGTGCGCCCGCTCTGCTCGCAGGCGGCCACCGCCACGGCCTGCCAGTGCGCCACCTTCTTCTGCGCCCGATCGCCCGCCAGGCGCAGCACCGAGCGTTCGCACACCAGCGGCTGGATCGCCGCCACGCCGAGTTCGCAGGCCTTCTCGACCAGCGCATCCATGCGTTCGTTGGCAGGCATGCCGACGGCCAGCGTCACCGACAGCGGCAGCTCGCGCGAGACGTCGGCGAACGCACCCACCCGCACGCTCACCTCGCGCCGGCCCATGGCGGTGACCTGCGCGGCCCATTCGCCGCCGCGGCCGTCGAAGAGCGTCAGCGCGTCGCCGGGCTGCAGGCGCAGCACCTGCACGTGGCGCGCCGCGCCTTCGGGCAGATCGAGGCTCAGGCCTTCGCCCAACGGCACCGGCACATGCAGTCGCGGTGCGCCCATCAGTCCACCGCGCCGGACATCCAGGTGGTGAGGATCTCGCGCGTGTAGACGCTCGCCACGTCGGCGATGAAGCGGTTGAAGTCGACGTGGGCGCTGTCGTCGGCGCGGTCGGAGACGGTGCGGATCACCGCGAAGGGCCGGCCGAAATCGGCGCACACCTGCGCCAGCGCCGCGCCCTCCATCTCGACGGCCAGCGCATCGGGCAGCGCGGCGCGCAGCGCGTCGCTCTCTGAGGCGGTGGCGACGAAGCGGTCGCCGCTGACCACCAGGCCCTGGTGCAGCAGCGGGCTGTCGATGCCGAAATCGGCCAGGTGCGCCTCGCCGATGCGCTCGGTGGCATGCTGCAGGCAATGCAGCGCGGCCGCCGCCAGCGCGTCGCTGAGGTCGGGGTCGGTGGGAAAGCGCGAGCGGCCGGTCAGCGGCACCTCGTAGCGCGGGAACAGCGGCGAGGCGTCCATGTCGTGCTGCAGCAGCTCGCGCGCCACCACCACGTCGCCCACCCGCACGCCGGTGCCCAGGCCGCCGGCCGCACCGGTGAAGACGATGCGCTGCACGGCGACCTCCTGCAGCAGCAGCGTGGCGGTGGTGGCGGCAGCCACCTTGCCGATGCCCGACAGCGTCATCACCACCGGCTGGCCTTCCATGGTGCCGATGTGGAAGGTGCGGCCGGCGAAGGTGGCGCTCTGGTGCTTGTCGAGGGCGGGAAGCAGCGCCCGCAACTCCTGGTGCATGGCGCTGACGATGGCGATACGGCTCATGCGCTCAGTCTCGCACGAGTCGCGCGACTCACTGTTCCCCGGTCACTTGCCTCGCAGCTCCCGGCGCAGGATCTTGCCCACCGGCGTCTTCGGCAGCTCGGTGCGGAACTCCACCACCTTGGGCCGCTTGTAGCCGGTGAGGTTGGCCTCGCAGTAGGCGCGCACGTCGGCCTCGGTCACGGCCGGGTTCTTCTTGACGATCACCAGCTTGACGGCCTCGCCCGCCTTCTCGTCCGGAATGCCGACCGCCGCGCACTCGAGGATGCCGTCCATCTGCGTGACCACGTCTTCCACCTCGTTCGGGTAGACGTTGAAGCCGCTGACCAGGATCATGTCCTTCTTGCGGTCGACGATGCGGAAGAAGCCGCGCTCGTCGACCATGCCGATGTCGCCGGTGCGGAAGAAGCCGTCGGCGGTCATCACCTTGGCGGTCTCGTCGGGGCGCTGCCAGTAGCCGGCCATCACCTGCGGGCCCTTGATGGCGATCTCTCCGGCCTGGCCGGGGCCGACTTCGCGGCCATCGTCGTCGAGCAGGGTCAGCTCGGTGTTGGGCATGGGCAGGCCGATGTTGCCGCTGAAGGCGGTGCTGTCCACCGGATTGCAGGTGGCCGAGGGCGAAGTTTCCGACAGGCCGTAGCCCTCGACGATCGGGCAGCCGGTCTTCTCCAGCCACAGCTTGGCGGTGGCGCTCTGCACCGCCATGCCGCCGCCCACCGAGATCACCAGGCTGCTCCAGTCCACCGTGTTGAAGTCGGGGTGGTTGGCCATCGCGTTGAACAGCGTGTTCACCGCCGGGAAGCTGTGGAACTTCTCGCGCGCGAGGTCCTTGAACATCGCCGGCAGGTCGCGCGGGTTGGCGATCAGGATGTTGCAGCCGCCCATGCGCATGGACAGCATCATGTTCGTGTTGAAGCCGAAGATGTGATACAGCGGCAGCGCGCAGACGGTGAAGATCTGCTCGCCCTTGGGGATCTTCTTCAGCGCCGGCTGGTACCAGGCCTCGGCCTGCAGGATGTTGGCCACCAGGTTGCGATGCAGCAGCACCGCGCCCTTGCTCACCCCGGTGGTGCCGCCGGTGTACTGCAGCACGGCGATGTCGTCCGGGCCGACCTGGGACGGTGTGTAGGTCTTGCCGGCGCCCTGCGAGAGCGCGTCGTTGAAGCGCACGGCGCCGGGCAGCTCGAAGGCCGGCACCATCTTCTTCACCTTGCGCACCACGTAGTTGACGATCAGCGACTTCGGGAAGCCGAGCATGTCGCCGAGCGCGGTGAGGATCACCTTCTTGGTCGGCACCGCGCTCATCACCTGCTGAAGCACGTGGGCGAAGTTCTCGACGATGATGATCGCCTTGGCGCCCGAGTCCTTCAGCTGATGCTCCAGCTCGCGCGGCGTGTACAACGGGTTGACGTTGACCACCACGTAACCGGCGCGCAGCACGGCGGCCACCGCCACCGGGTACTGCGGGATGTTGGGCAGCATGATGGCGACGCGGTCGCCCTTGGCCAGGCCGAGCGACTGCAGGTAGGCGGCCATCGCGCGCGAGGCCTGGTCGACCTGCGCGAAGCTGATCGCCTTGCCCATGAACTTGTAGGCGGGCAGCGAGGCGTACTTCTTCAGACTCTCTTCGAGCAGCGCCACCAGCGAGGGGTACTGCGCGACGTCGATGTTCGCCGGCACACCCGCGGGGTACTGCTTCAGCCAGGTCTTTTCCATTGGTTCCTCTCCTTGGACCGGCGTCGATTCTCTCCGACCGGCCTCGGCCACCCCCTCAGGTGTTTCGATAGCGATGGCGTCGCGATGGCGACCCGGGTAATCCCGGCGTTGAGCCGTCTCGCGGCTGCGCCTATCCTCGCGCAATTGGTCAGACCACTTGACCGCATTCCCACCCCTCCCGGCCGCCTTCATGCCGCTGCAGCCCCTGTCCCCGCAACGCCTGTACCGCCAGATCGCCGATCAGCTGCGCGCGCTGATCGAGCGCGGCGAGTTTCCGCCGGGCACGCGGCTGCCGCCTGAGCGCGACCTGGCCGTGCAGCTCGGCGTCTCGCGCCCGTCGGTGCGCGAGGCGCTGATCGCGCTGGAGGTCGAAGGCCGCGTCGAAGTGCGCATGGGCTCGGGCATCTACGTGCGCGAGAGCAGCACGCGCGCCGCGACCGTGCACGAGGCCGAGAGCCCGCTGGAGACCATCCGCGCCCGCGCGCTGATCGAGGGCGAGCTCGCCGCGCAGGCGGCGCAGCGCATGAAGCGCGCGCAGGTCGGCGGCCTGCGCGAAGCCATCGCGCTGATGGTGCAGGAGTCCGCCGCCGGCCAGACGCCCACGCAGGGCGACCGCCTGTTCCACACCCGCATCGCCGAGGCGAGCGAGAACTCGGTGCTGCTGCGCGTGGTCAGCGAGCTCTTCGACGAGCGCCACAACCCGCTGTTCGAGCAGCTCGGCAGCCACTTCGAGAACGCGCGCAGCTGGGCCATCGCGATCGAGGAGCACAAGGCCGTGGTCGACGCCATCGCCCGCCAGGATGCGGCTGCGGCACGCGAAGCGATGGTGCGGCACCTGGCCAACTCGCACGAGCGATTCATGGCCAGCTGGCCGGCCGAGGCCGAGGCGCCCGCCAGGGCGCCGGGCAAGCCGGCCGCGAGGGAGAGAAAGGTCACCGCATGACGACCACCACCGTGGCCTGCCGCATCCACGCCGCGCACGACCTGCGGCTCGAGCATGTGGCCCTGCCCGAGCTGGGCCCGCACGACGTGCAGATGAAGCTCGGCGCCGGCGGCATCTGCGGCTCCGACCTGCACTACTTCGGCCACGGTCGCGTCGGCGCCTTCGTGATCCGCGAGCCGCTGGTGCCGGGGCACGAGGCCTCGGGGATCGTCGAGCGCGTGGGCAGCGCGGTCACGCGCGTGAAGCCGGGCGACCGGGTGGCGGTGAACCCCTCGCACGCCTGCGGCCGCTGCGACTACTGCCTGGGCGGGCGCTTCAACCTGTGCCGGAAGATGTTCTTCCTCGGCAGCGCCAGCGTCTTCCCGCATGCGCAGGGTCTGTTCCGCCAGCAGTTCGTGCTCGGCGAGGCGCAGCTCACGCCGGTGCCCGAGGACATCTCGCTGGGCGAGATCGCCTGCGCCGAGCCGCTGTCGATCGGCCTGCACGCGGTGCACCGCGCCGGCACCTTGCTGGGCAAGACGGCGCTGGTCACCGGTGGCGGCACGATCGGCTGCATGAGCGTGATCTCCGCGCGTCTGGCCGGCGCGGCCGAGGTGATCGTCTGCGACATCGCCGAGCGGCCGCTGGCGATCGCGCGGCAGGTTGGCGCCGACCGGACGATCCGCAGTGACCAGGCAGACGCCGCCACGCTGGCCGACATCGCCGACATCGCCATCGAGGCCGCAGGCAGCCCCGCCGCGCTGGCCACCTGCCTCGCGGCCACGCGCCGCGGCGGGCGCATCGTGCAGGTCGGCACGCTGCCGGCCGAAGGCGTGCACTTCCCGGCCAACACCATCATGGCCCGCGAGCTCGACTACGTCGGCGCCTTCCGCGCCGCGCACGCCTTCGACTGGGCGGTGCAGGCGCTGCGCACGCGCCGCGTCGACGTGCGGCCGCTGCTGAGCGCGCAACTGCCGATCTCGCGCGCGCTCGAAGCCTTCGAACTCGCCGCCGACCGCAGCCGCAGCACCAAGGTGCAACTGGTCGGCGACTGACCGCCAGCGCCGCCCCACCACCCACCCATTCCAACGAGAGGAGACAGCCGACATGAAGCACATCCTGAAGGGCTTGATCGCCACGATGGCCTTCGCCGCCGCCACCGGCGCGCTCGCGCAGGCGCGCCAGCTCAAGTGGGCGCACGTCTACGAGACCAGCGAGCCTTATCACACCGAATCGGTGTGGGCCGCCGAGGAGATCAAGAAGCGCAGCAACGGCAAGTTCGACATCAAGGTCTTCCCGGCCTCGTCGCTGGGCAAGGAGACCGACATCAACCAGGGCATGACGCTGGGCACGGTGGACATGATCATCAGCGGCACCTCGTTCGCGGCGCGCAGCTACCCGCGCCTGGGCATCGCCTACTACCCGTTCATCTTCCGTGACGGCGAGCACTTGCTGGCCTACGCGAAGAGCGACGTGTTCAAGGAGATGGTCGAGGGCTACCGCGCCAAGACCGGCATCCAGATCACCGCCTACACCTACTACGGCGCGCGCCATACCACCAGCCAGAAGCCGTTCACCGACTGCGCCGGCATGAAGGGCCTGAAGATCCGCGTGCCCGACGTGCCCGCCTACCGCGCCACGCCGGAGGCGTGCGGCGCCAACCCGACGCCGATCGCCTTCGCCGAGGTCTACCTGGCGCTGCAGAACGGCACGGTGGACGCGCAGGAGAACCCGCTGACCACCATCGAGGCGAAGAAGTTCTACGAGGTGCAGAAGCACATCATGCTGACCGGCCACATCGTCGACGGCCTGACCACGCAGATCGCACCGCACGTGTGGAACACGCTGAGCGATGCCGAGAAGACGATGTTCACCGAGGTCACGCAGCAGGCCGCCGCACGGGCCAGCGCGATGATCAAGAAGCGCGAGTCGGAGCTCGTCGACGAGTTCAAGAAGAAGGGCCTGGGCGTGCACCAGATCAACCGCCAGAGCTTCGTCGACGCGGTGGTGAAGAACAAGCCGGTCGAGTCGCTCGGCTACGACAAGAAGGACTACGACCGCATCGTGTCGATCAAGTGACCCACCCCCGTAGCGCCTTCGGCGCTCCCCCTCGAGGGGGCGCCGCCGGCGGACCGGCGGAGCCGGATCCGCGGCGGCCGCTCGATACGCACTGCCCGCTCCAGCGGAGTCTCGATGAACAGCATTGACGAAGGTCCCAAGGTGATGGGGGACGACGGCGAGTTCCACGCCCAGGACGAAGCCGTCGACCTCTCCGGCACCAGCTTCGAGGCCTGGGTGGCGCTGGCGATCTTCTGGGCCCTGGGCGGCGTCGTCTTCTACCAGTTCGTCACGCGCTACGTGCTCAACGACTCGGCCTCCTGGACCGAGGAGATCGCGCGCTACCTGCTGATCGGCACGGTCTTCGTCGGCGCTGCCATCGGCGTGGCGAAGAACAACCACATCCAGGTCGACCTGCTCTATCGCTGGCTGCCCGCCCCCCTCGGCCGCGCGATGGCGCTGAGCGTCGACGTGATCCGTATCGCCTTCTTCGCCACCATGGTGGTGCTCACGGTGCAGCTGATGATGAAGATGGACAGCTACCAGATGACCATCATCGACCTGCCGATGAACATCGTCTACGGCGTCTGCCTGTTCGGCTTCGCGATGATGGCCGTGCGCTCGGTCTGGGTGATGAAGGTGCACGTGCAGCGCGGCTACAGCGTGCTGGAACGGCCCGAGACGACCATGGACGATCGCTGATGCTCAAGTTCATCTTCCTGTTCCTGATGGCCGGCGGCGTGCCGGTGGCCATCGCGATGGCCGGGGCATCGCTGATCTACATCCTGGCCAGCGGCACGATGCCGCCGTTCGCGGTGGTGCACCGCATGATCGGCGGCATCGACAGCTTCCCGCTGCTCGCCGTGCCCTTCTTCATCCTCGCCGGCAACCTGATGAACAACGCCGGCATCACCAACCGCATCTACAACTTCGCGCTGGCGCTGGTCGGCTGGCTCAAGGGCGGCCTGGGGCACGTCAACGTGGTCGGCTCGGTGATCTTCGCGGGCATGAGCGGCACGGCCATCGCCGACGCGGCGGGCCTGGGCACCATCGAGATCAAGGCGATGAAGGACCATGGCTACGCCACCGAGTTCGCGGTCGGCGTGACCGCCGCCTCGGCCACGCTGGGCCCCATCATCCCGCCCTCGCTGCCCTTCGTGATCTACGCGATGATGGCCAACGTGTCGGTGGGCGCGCTGTTCCTCGCCGGCATCCTGCCCGGCGTGCTGATGGGCCTGCTGATGATGGCGACGGTGGCCTACTTCGCGCACAAGCACGGCTGGGGCGGCGACATCAAGTTCTCCGGCTCGCGCTTCGGCAAGGCGATGATCGAGACCGCGGTGGTGGCCGGCTGGCCGCTGGCGGTCTACGGGATTGTGCAGGCCGGCGCGCAGCCGCAGCTCACGGTGATCGTCGCGCTGGTGCTGCTGTTCGCGGCCGACCGCATGTTCAAGTTCCAGGCCGTGCTGCCCATCATGACGCCGGTGCTGCTGATCGGCGGCATGACCACCGGCATCTTCACCCCCACCGAAGGCGCCATCGCCGCCTGCGTGTGGGCGATGGTGCTGGGCCTCGCCTGGTACCGCACGCTGTCGTGGAAGATGTTCGTGAAGGTCTGCCTCGACACGGTGGAGACCACCGCGACGGTGATGTTCATCGTCGCCGCCGCCTCGATCTTCGGCTGGATGCTCACCGCCACCGGCGTCACCGCGCAGATCGCCGAATGGGTGCTGGCCGTCACCAAGGAACCCTGGCTGTTCCTGCTGATGGCCAACCTGCTGATGCTGTTCGTCGGCTGCTTCCTGGAGCCGACCGCGGCGATCACCATTCTCGTGCCCATCCTGCTGCCGATCGCGCGGCAGCTCGGCATCGACCCGGTGCACTTCGGCCTGGTGATGGTGCTCAACCTGATGATCGGCCTGCTGCACCCGCCGATGGGCATGGTGCTGTTCGTGCTCGCGCGGGTGGCCAAGCTCAGCGTCGAGCGCACGACGATGGCCATCCTGCCGTGGCTGCTGCCGCTGCTGGGCAGCCTGATCCTGCTGACCTACGTGCCGGCCATCTCGATGTGGCTGCCGCGCACGATGGGCCTGTGACCCACTTTCATCCGGAGACTGACGACATGACCCAGCGACTGGCCGGCAAGACGGCCTTCGTCACCGCGGCCGGCCAGGGCATCGGCCGCGCCATCGCCGAGGCCTTCGCCCGCGAGGGCGCGCGCGTGATCGCCACCGATCTCAACGAGGCGCTGCTCGCCTCGCTGGCATCGCCCTCGATCACCACGCGCCGGCTCGACGTGCTCGACCCGGCCGCGATCGCGGCCGCCGCGAACGACGCCGGTGCGGTGAACGTGCTGGTCAACGCCGCCGGCTTCGTGCACGCCGGCTCGGTGCTCGAATGCAGCGAGGAAGACTGGAGCTTCGCCTTCGACCTCAACGTGCGCTCGCAATTCCGCACCATCAAGGCCTTCGTCCCGGGCATGCTCGCCGGCGGTGGCGGCTCGATCATCAACGTGGCGTCGGTCGCCGGCAGCATCAAGGGCGCGCCGAACCGCTTCGTCTACGGCAGCACCAAGGCGGCGGTGATCGGGTTGACCAAGGCGGTGGCGGCCGACTTCATCACCCGGGGCATCCGCTGCAACGCCATCTGCCCCGGCACGGTGGAGTCGCCGAGCCTGCGCGATCGCATCGCGGCGCAGGCCAAGGCGAGCGGGCAGACGCTGGAGCAGGTCGAGGCCGCGTTCATTGCCCGGCAACCGATGGGGCGGCTCGGGCGGGTCGAGGAGATTGCGGCGCTGGCCGTGTATCTTGCGAGCGACGAATCTTCCTTCACCACCGGCACCACGCAAGTCATCGACGGCGGCTGGTCCAACTAACCTTCGAATCGAACCATGAAGCTGATGCGATACGGCGCGAAAGGCGCCGAGAAACCCGCCCTCGTCGACGCCGAGGGCCGCGTGCGAGACCTCTCCGGCGAACTGGTCGACATCACCGCCGCGACGCTCACGCCCAAGGGCCTGGACCGGCTGCGCGCGCTCGACCCGACCTCGTTGCCCATCGTCGAGAACCCCGGCCGCATCGCGCCGCCGTGGAGCGGCTGCGAGAAGTTCCTCTGCATCGGCCTGAACTATGCGGACCATGCGGCGGAGTCGAACCTGCCGACCCCGAAAGAGCCCATCCTCTTCATGAAGCCGATCAGCGCGCGAGTCGGGCCGAACGACCCGGTGGTGCTGCCGCAGGGTTCGGTGAAGACCGATTGGGAGGTCGAGCTCGGCGTGGTGATCGGCAGCAAGGCGCGCTACGTGTCGGAGGCCGAGGCGCTGAACCACGTCGCCGGCTACTGCGTGATCAACGACGTGTCCGAGCGCGAGTACCAGATCGAGCGCGGCGGCACCTGGGACAAGGGCAAGGGCTGCGACACCTTCGGCCCGGTCGGCCCCTGGCTGGTGACGGCCGACGAGGTGGGCGACCCGCAGAACCTGTCGATGTTCCTCGAGGTCAACGGCCACCGCTGGCAGAACGGCAGCACGAAGACGATGATCTTCGGCGTGGCGCAGCTGGTCAGCTACGTCAGCCGCTTCATGACGCTGTACCCCGGCGACCTGATCAGCACCGGCACGCCGCCCGGCGTGGGCATGGGCGTGAAGCCCAACCCGGTGTACCTGAAGGCAGGAGACACCATCCGCCTGGGCATCGAGAAGCTGGGCGAGCAGAACCAGAAGGTCTACGCCTGGGATCCGGCGATCATCGACGGGTGAGTTCGTGAGCGTCTTCATCCGCATCCACCCGGCCGACGATGTCGTCATCGCCAAGGTGCAGCTCGTCGGTGGCACGCGGCTGGAGGGCGAAGGCGTCACCGTGACCGGGCTCATCCCGCCCGGCCACAAGGTGGCCGTGAAGCCGATCCGCGCCGGGCAGCCGGTGCGGCGCTACAACCAGATCATCGGCACCGCCAAGCTCGACATCGCGCCCGGCCAGCACGTGCACACGCACAACCTGGAGTTCGCCAGCTTCGCGCGCGACTATGCGGTGGGCGTCGGGACGCAGCCGACGGCGTACGTGGCCGAGCCGGCCACCTTCATGGGCATCGTGCGCCCGGATGGCCGCGTGGCCACGCGGAACTACCTCGGGGTGCTGACCTCGGTGAACTGCTCGGCCACGGCGGCGCGGGCGATCGCCGACCACTTCCGCCGCGACATCAACCCGAAGGCGCTGGAAGCCTTCCCGAACGTCGACGGCGTGGTCGCGTTGACCCACGGTGCCGGCTGCGCCACCGCCAGCGACGGCGAGCCGCTGCAGATCCTGCGCCGCACGCTGGGCGGCTACGCACGCCACGCCAACTTCGCCGGCGTGCTGATGGTCGGCCTGGGCTGCGAGACCAACCAGATCGACGGCCTGCTCGAACAGGAAGGCCTGCACGAAGGCGCGCACCTGCAGACCTTCAGCATTCAGGACAGCGGCGGCACGAAGAAGACGGTGGCCAAGGGCATCGAGCTGGTCGAGTGGATGCTGGAGGAGGCCAACCGCGTGCGGCGCCAGCCGGTGCCGGCGAGCCACATCACGGTCGGCCTGCAGTGCGGCGGCTCCGACGGCTACTCGGGCATCAGCGCCAACCCGGCGCTGGGTGCGGCGGTGGACCGCCTGGTGCGCCATGGCGGCACCGCGATCCTGTCCGAGTCGCCCGAGGTCTACGGCGGCGAGCACCTGCTGACGCGGCGCGCCGTGAGCCAGGCGGTGGCCGAAAAGCTGATCGCCCGCCTGAAGTGGTGGGAGGACTACACCGCCCGCAACGGCGGCGAGATGGACAACAACCCCTCGGCCGGCAACAAGGCCGGCGGGCTGACCACCATCCTCGAGAAGAGCCTGGGCGCCATCGCCAAGAGCGGCACCACCAACCTCGTCGAGGTCTACGAGTACGCCCAGGCGGTCACGGCCAAGGGGCTGGTCTTCATGGACACGCCGGGCTACGACCCGGTCTCGGCCACCGGCCAGGTGGCCGGCGGGGCGAACCTGATCTGCTTCACCACCGGCCGCGGCTCGGCCTACGGCTGCGCCCCCTCGCCCTCGCTGAAGCTCAGCACCAACACGGCGCTGTGGCTGAAGCAGGAAGACGACATCGACATCAACTGCGGCGAGGTGGTCGACGGCACGGCCAGCATCGACGAGCTCGGCGAGCGCATCTTCCGCTTGATGCTGGAGACGGCCTCGGGCCGCAAGACCAAGAGCGAGCTGCATGGCTACGGCCAGAACGAGTTCGTGCCCTGGCAGCTCGGCGCGGTGATGTGAACTCCGGCCGGTCAACTGGCACGATCCTCGCTCGTTGAGGGTCAACCGAGACCCGCAGGAGCGGTTCGGGCACCGGCAGCCCCAATTCGGGCCGCCGGGACCGACCGGAATTCGCATGACTGACAAGAATCGTCACCGCCCGACGCCCGTTCCCAAGGGCCAGATGCCCAACTGGGCGCTGGTGCTGTGTCTGGCCAGCGGCTTCGCGCTGGTCGCGCTGGCGCGCAGCATCGTCTGACGACGCCTGCGCTACGCTCGGCCCCGTCTTCACGGAGGCCGACATGAACAAGCCCCTTGCCGCGCTGGCGCTCTGCGCCGGCGCCACCCTCGTCCACGCCGAAGAGATCGGCGAGGTCGACACCGTCTTCAAGCTGATCGGCCCCGACCACAAGATTGTCGTCGATGCGTACGACGACCCCGGGGTCAGCGGCGTCACCTGCTACGTCTCGCGCGCCAAGACCGGCGGCATCAAGGGCGGTCTGGGCCTGGCCGAAGACAAGGCCGAGGCCTCGATCGCCTGCCGGCAGACCGGCCCCATCTCCTTCCCGAAGCCGCTGCGCCAGCAGGAGGAGATGTTCAGCGAACGCATCTCGCTGGTCTTCAAGAAGCTCCGCGTGGTGCGCATGGTCGACAAGACGCGCAACACCCTGGTCTACCTGACCTACTCCGACCGGGTCATCGAAGGCTCGCCGCAGAACAGCGTCACCGCCGTGCCGGTGGACCGCGCCACGCCGATCCCGCTGCGCTGATTTCCCCCGGTACCCAGGTAAACGCGGATGCCTGCGGGGTGGCGGCTCGCCAGAATTGGCCTGACCACTTGACCACCCTCCTCCGATGAAGATCACCGCCGCGCGTGTCATCGTCTGCTGCCCCGGGCGCAACTTCGTCACCCTGAAGATCGAGACCGACCAGGGCCTCACCGGCATCGGCGACGCCACGCTCAACGGCCGCGAGCTGGCGGTGGCCAGCTACCTGACGGACCACGTCATCCCCTGCCTGGTCGGGCGCGACGCGCACCAGATCGAGGACATCTGGCAGTACCTCTACCGCGGCGCCTACTGGCGGCGCGGGCCGGTGACGATGAGCGCGATCGCCGCCGTCGACACCGCGCTGTGGGACCTCAAGGCCAAGGCCGCCGGCCTGCCGCTGTACCAGTTGCTTGGCGGCGCCAGCCGCACCGGCGTGATGGTCTACGGCCATGCCAACGGCCGCGACATCGCCCAGACCGTCGAGGAGGTGCTGCGCTACAAGGAACAGGGCTACAAGGCGATCCGCGCGCAGAGCGGCGTGCCCGGGCTGGAGAAGGTGTACGGCGTCGGCCGCGGCACGATGTTCTACGAGCCGGCCGATGCCGACCTGCCGAGCGAACACGACTGGTCGACCGAGAAGTACCTGCGCCACACGCCGCAGCTGTTCGACGCGGTGCGCAGTGCCGTCGGCCCCGACATCCACCTGCTGCACGACGTGCACCACCGCCTCACGCCGATCGAGGCGGCGCGGCTGGGCAAGGACCTGGAGCCCTACCGCCTGTTCTGGATGGAAGACGCCACGCCGGCCGAGAACCAGGAGGCCTTCCGGCTGATCCGCCAGCACACCACCACGCCGCTGGCGGTGGGCGAGGTCTTCAACACCGTGTGGGACTGCAAGGACCTGATCCAGAACCAGCTGATCGACTACATCCGCACGACCGTCGTGCATGCCGGCGGCATCACCCACCTGCGGCGCATCGCCGACCTCGCCGCGCTCTACCAGGTGCGCACCGGCAGCCACGGCGCCACCGACCTCTCGCCGGTGTGCATGGGCGCGGCCCTGCACTTCGACCTGTGGGTGCCCAACTTCGGCATCCAGGAGTACATGCGCCACACCGACGAGACCGACGCGGTGTTCCCGCATGCGTACACCTTCAAGGACGGCTTCCTGCACCCGGGCGAGGCGCCGGGCCATGGCGTGGAGATCGACGAGGCGCTGGCGGCGAAGTACCCCTACCAGCGCGCCTACCTGCCGGTGAACCGGCAGCAGCACGACGGCACGCTGTGGCATTGGTGAGTGCCCTGCTCGACAAGGCCGGCCTCGAAGCCGGCATCGTGCACCTGGGGCTGGGCGCGTTCGCGCGCGCCCACCTGATCCCGGCCACCGAGGCGGCGATGGCCGCCACCGGCGAGCGCCACTGGGGCGTGCTCGGCGTCTCGCTGCGCCATGCGGACGTGCGCGATGCACTGGCGCCGCAGGGCTTCGACTACACCCTCTCGCTGCGCGATGCCGACGAGGAGGGCTGGCCGCGCGAGAGGCGCGAGACGCTGCGTTCGCTGCTGAGCGTGCTCGTCGCGCCCGAAGACCCACGCGCGGTGCTGGAGGCGATCGCCGCGCCGGCCACGTGCGTCGTCAGCCTGACTGTCACCGAGAAGGGCTACCACCACGAGCCGGCCACCGGCGCGCTGCGCCGCGACGACCCCGGCATCGTGCACGACCTCGCGCACCCCGGGGCGCCGCGCACCACGCTCGGCTTCCTGGTGCACGGCCTGGCGCTGCGGCGCGCACGCGGGCTCGGGCCGCTGACGCTGCTGTCGTGCGACAACCTGCCGAGCAACGGCCGCACGCTGCGCGGCCTGGTGCTCGCCTTCGCAGGCGAGGTCGATGCGGCGCTGGCCGACTGGATCGCGCGCGACTGCCGCTTCCCGAGCTCGATGGTCGATCGAATCGTGCCGCGTAACGACGACCTCGGCGTCGTGACGGCCGAGCCCTTCTTCGACTGGGCGATCGAAGACGACTTCGCCGCAGGGTGCCCCGACTGGACGGTCTACGGCGCGCGTTTCGTGGCCGATGCCGCACCCTACGAGCACCTCAAGCTGCGCATGGTCAACGGCAGCCATTCCGCCGTCGCCTACCTCGGCGTGATGGCCGGCTGGCCGACAGTGGACCTTGCCATCCGCGAGCCTGCGCTGCGTGGCTTCGTCGAGGCGCTGATGCGCGAGGAGATTGAGCCGACGCTGGCCGGCCGCGTGGAGGCCGACCTCCGCGCCTACCGCGCACGCCTGATCGAGCGCTTCGCCAATCCGGCCCTGGCCCACCGCACGCTGCAGATCGCGATGGACGGCTCGCAGAAGATCCCGCAGCGCTGGCTGGGCACGGTGCGCGACCGGCTCGCGGCCGGCGCCTCGATCGACCGGCTCGCGCTGGCGGTGGCCGCCTGGCTGCACTTCCTGCGCGGCGTGGACGAGGCCGGGCAGCGCTACACCATCGACGACCCACTGGCTGGCGCGCTGGCGGCGCTGGGCGACGACGCGCCGGCGCTGTGCGGCTTCGCGCCGGTGTTCGGCGATCTCGGGCTCGAGCCGCGCTTCGTGGCGCCGGTCGCGAAGGCGCTGGTGGCCCTGCGCACGAATGGCGTGCGCGCCGTGCTGGAGAGCGCATGAGCCACGGCGAACTGCGCATCGCCGCCGCGCCGCTCACCGCCTGGGCGGTCGACTGCCTGCAACGCTCGCGCGTGCCCGAGGCCGACGCCCGCTGCCTCGCCGAGAGCCTGGTGCAGACCAGCCTGTGGGGCATCGATTCGCACGGCATCGCGCGGCTGACGCACTACCTCAACCGCCTCGCGCACGGCTCGATCAACCCGGCGCCGGCGATCTCGGTCACGCGAAGCGGCAACGCCACCGCGCAAGTGGCGGGTGACCGCGGCCTGGGCATCGTGGTCGCTCACCGGGCCAACGCCGTCGCGATGGAGATCGCGCGCGAGCACGGCATCGGCGCCGTGGGCGTGACGGACTCTTCCCACTGCGGCGCGGTGGGCCTGTACAGCCGCGCGGCCGCGCGCGAGGGCCTGATCGGCTTCGCCTTCACGCACTCCGACAAGATCGCCGCGCCGCACGGCGGGCACCGGCCCTTCCTCGGCACCAATCCGATCTCGATGGCCTTTCCCCGTGAAGGCAGCGAGCCGGTGTGCCTGGACATGGCCACCACCTCGATTCCGTGGAACCGGGTGATGAACGCACGCCGCGAAGGTGCGCCGATCGCGCCCGGCGTGGCGATCGACCAGGACGGCCACGACACCACCGACGCGCAGACCGCCCATGCGCTGCGCCCGCTCGGCGGTCTGGAGTACGGCCACAAGGGCTACGGCCTGGCGCTGGCCGTCGAACTGCTGTGCGGGCCGCTGCACGGCAACCCCTGGGGGCCGCTGATCGGGCCGATGTACGCCGAGCTGGAGCGGCCGCGCCACCTCGGCGCCTTTTTCGTCGTGCTCGACCCGATGCGCTTCGTCGGCGGCGCGGCGTTTGCCGCGACGGTCGAGAGCATCGCCCGTACGCTGGCCGCCGAGCCGGGTGCGCCCAGGATGCCCGGCGACCCGGAGCTCGAAGCCCAGGCGCGCCGCCGCGTCCAGGGCATCCCGATCGAGCCCGGACTCGCCATGGAGATGCGCTCGTGGAGCGCACGGCTCGGTGTAGCCTTTCCCGCATGAACGCCATCACGCGGGCCGAGCGCCGGGCCGCTCCCAAGCCGGCCCGCATCCCCTCGGGGGATCGGCCTACGTACCCGTCGGACGAGGGGCCGACGTGAATCTCGACGTCATCACTTTCGGCGAGACCATGGTGTGCTTCGCGGCCGATGAAGTCGGATCGCTGGAGCAGGCCGGCACCTTCACCAAGATCGTCGCCGGGGCCGAATCCAACGTTGCCGTCGGCCTGGCGCGGCTCGGCCTGAAGGTGGCCTGGCTGAGCCGGCTGGGCGACGACTCGTTCGGGCGCTACATCCGCGCCTCGCTGGAGGCCGAAGGCGTGGACTGCCGCAGCGTCATCGTCGAAGCTTCGCAGCGTACCGGCTTCATGCTCAAGTCGCGTGCACCGGACGGCGCCGATCCGGTGGTCGAGTACCACCGCCGCGGCTCGGCGGCGAGCATGCTGTCGCTGGCCGATTTCGACGAGGCGCGCTTCCTCGCCGCGCGCCACCTGCACGTCACCGGCATCACGCCGGCACTGTCGGCGAACTGCGCGGCGCTGGTCGAGCATGCGATGCGCTTCATGCGCGCGGCCGGCCGCACGGTGTCGTTCGACCCCAACCTGCGCCCGCGCCTGTGGCCG
>NZ_JBFXIO010000027.1:0-22381 GCF_050175855.1 Piscinibacter sp. | reverse complement strand
CGTCGACCACGGGCAACGGCAGTTCGTCCCGATCCCCGCTCCATCGACCCGCGTCGAAGGAAGCCAGCAACTCCCTCATCACTGCCACCCGCCGGGGTGCGTCTTCGGCACCGCCGGGGCCGCGCTCGCCCGCAAGGTCGAGGCCACCTTGCCCCGCCAGCTTGCCCTCCGCCTGCAGCTTGGCCGTGCAGGCGTAGCGGCGTCGGCCCTTAGCAACGGCGAAGGTGAAGGGGATCGGCACCAAGCGCTGCAGGCCGGGCGCGTCCTTCTCCGCATACTGGTGTTGCAGCGCGACCGTCGAACTGCTCACGACAAGCCGCTTTTGCCTGGACTTCGCCATCACGAGCGCCGGCACCAGGGCACCGAACGACTTGCCCGTGCCAGTACCGGCCTCGACGATCGCGAGGTGGTCGCCGTTGCCAGCCTGTTCGTCTTCTGCGCGACAACGCGACAGCGTGTTGGCCACCGCCGCGATCATCTCCATCTGCGGCCGGCGCGACTTGAAGCCCGGAATGCCCTCTCGCAGCGCGTCGATGCACTGGCGGATTAGGTGCTTCTCTTCCTCGCGGACCATGCGGCCAGCCTACGGTTCAAGCGTCTGAGCTCAAGAGCCGCTCGCAAAGGCCAATTGCCAGCCGATCGCGAGTCGCGGCTGACCCCGGTGGCCTCGCGTTGCCCCCGCTACTGGCTTCGTCGGGAGCCTTTGCCGCGGGCGCTCGAGCCCCGCGGCTCACCATTGCTATCCGACTTCAGAGACGTGCTGCCCTCGCGCCGCATTAGGCCCTGCAAGGGCTGTCCCGGAACCCGCACGCGGCGGCAGCGCAGGCAAGGCCTGGTCGGTGCGCCACACCCACGCGTCGCCACCCGCGGCCTGGACCGCCTTCTCCTTGGCGCTCTGTTCCTTCGGGTCAAGGAAGGCACTCACCACATGCAGCGGGAATGGCCCGCCTTCGGTGTCGAGCAGCAGTGCGTTCGGGAAGCAAGCGCCACTCTTGGCGTCGAAGCGCAGCGGCTTCAAGAAGGCACGGCCCTGCCGCTGCAGTTCCTCGACCAGCGGCAGCTCATGGAGGCCGTCGAGCGGTATCCACTGATCCGAGACCAGGGTCATCGACAGCGAGTCCACCTGGTAGAGGTGCTCACGCTTGGCGTAGATCAGCGCGGCCATCACGACCATCGGCTTGCGCTCCAGATCGGCGTCACGGGCCTGCAGGGTGGCCGCATACGCGCGCTCGGCGCGCTCCCAGGCCTTGTTCTCCATGTACAGCGGCACGTCCGGCATGTGCTTGACCAACAGCCTGCGCCCGTAGGCGCTTTGCTCGGCGCCGTTGAACTGCCCGATGACGATCGCCATCTTGTAGGCCACGTCGTCGCCCGGCGAGAGCAGCATGGCCAGCTTGCGCCGCCGCCGCTCACCGATCTCTTCCTTGTCGGCAACGCGGAACGGCTCGGGCACATACAGGCGCTTGTCCAAGGTCTCGCCCTTGAGCGTCACGCCGGCTGCCGCAAGCTCGAGGTACTTCTTGATCACGCCCTGCGAGCGCCTGCCCTCCATCGCCGGATACCAGCGGTTTAGCCCGGCGCGGTGGTAGAGGAAGTGCAGTACCGCTCGCAGGCTCATCCGCTTGCGCGGTGCATTCACGGCGGGAGGCTCGCCGTTCGCCTCCCCTCGCGGCATTGCCTTGCCGGAGACCCTGGAGAACGGGAAGTCGGTCCGGATCTCCACGTGATCTGCGTTGTGCTCGACGATGGCCTCGCCGACGAGTTCGCCCAGCCCCGAGAGACCAGGCTCTGGCTCGAAGGACTGGCAGGTCGGATGGTGCATGTCCCCGGTGCCCGGCATGCGCTTGACGACGTACTCGCCATGCTTGGCGATGTACATCTCCACGCCACCGCGAACGCACATGCATCGCGGACGCTCCGAGCTTTCATACACCCTCGACAACGCCTCCTGCAGGCCCGGGTCGGTCGCCAGCAGCGTGACGCCGCGGATGAAGTACTTCGCTGCGTCCATGGCAACCTCCTGGGCGTCTGCGGCCACGATCGGGCCTACACGATCTCGTGAGACACGAGGTCGAGCGGCATGGGCGGGAGCCTGAGCAGCCGTCGTACCTGGCGCGCCGACCGCAGCCCAAGCAGTTCCCGAAGCTGGGCCCTGTCCGCACCCTGTCGATCCAGCGAGAGTGCCACCTGCCTGCGTGCCTGCTGTGCCGTCATGCCAACCCATCCGGCGCGCGCGAACGCCAGTCGCAGCGTCGCTTGCAGATACTTGGAGGTGAGCCGCGAATCGGTCGGTGACCGGCGGGTGATCAGGAACGGCCTGCCCGCTTCGGTCAGGAACAGGCGGCTCTTCGGATCGAGCCCACGGAAACGCCCGGGTTCGCCGGTGCCCAACCGTCGACGCAGGCGCTCTTCCAGGTAGATGTCGATGCTGGCCACGGCTCGCGACGAGTTGAAGTACAGCGGTCGCGCGATGCCGCTGGCCGCCACCTCCCCACGCAGTGTCGAGATCCGCCGCACGTTGCCGATCTCATCCAGGTAGTCGCCCACCTCCAGCAGCGCGAGTTCCATGGTCTTGAGGCCCGTGCACAGCAGCGTGTAGATCAGCGCGATGTCCCGGTTGGCGCTTCGGCAGCACGAGCGCAGGCGGCTCGCACCGGCAGCAACCTCATCCGCATCCAGCACGACCCGGCACGGCGGCGGCGGTGCGCCTACATCGTGTGCGCGCGCGGCGGCCATGATCGTCTCCCGCTCGCGGCGGATCGCGACCAGGCTGTCCAGCCAGTCCACCCGGATCGAGCCCAGCGCACCCGCCTGCTGAAGCCTGCGCAGCAGGCCTTTGATCCGACGCTCGACCGTCGAGCGCGCGACACCCAGGTCAGATGCCACCTCCTTGTAGCTCCGGCCGCCTTCGACCACGCTGATGAGCAGGCTCAACGAATCTAAGGGTAGGCGCCCCATGGACTGACCTCGACCTGTGGGTTGAACGTCAGGCAACGCCGTCGATGGGCGAGTTGCCGTGGCGCCAATCGTCCCGAAGATGGCGGCCGCCTTCAACCGGAAAGGCGGCTCGAAGTCCCCCCGGATTTCGGGCGCCGCGCGGGCCAAAGCGACAGATCCGCCGCTGCAGGTGCGGGGCGGACGAGTGACGGATGGGCATGCGCCGTGCGATGCCCCTTTTCGACCGCGCATCGTTGATTCATACTGACCTTGCGATGGGCATCTCTGCCTTTGCCGCTGTCACCAGCGTTCCGGCCTGGCCGGCGTTTGCGGTCGTGACCCGCACTTCAATCTGCCTGCTCCCGCAGGCCACCCTCATCCTTCGCCGGCATCTGCCGGCTCAGCTGACAACCCAGCGCGTGCCGCCCAGCGGTGGCGGCATCGACGGGTCGTAGGCAAATCCCTGCGGGGCCTCCCCGCATATCCCCAACCCGAGCTCGGGCGACACCCCGAGTCGGGTTCGCTCGTGCTCATGCGCTTGAAAGGCAAGCGACATGAACCACGATTCCCTCTCCTTCGCTCTGGCGCCCTGCCAGGCCAACGACGGCGACGCGCGCATCACGGCGAGCATCGTGCCCGCCGAGCAGCGCATGGACTTCCTTCCGAAGCACTTCGGTGCGCGGGCGATGATGAAGTTCGAGATGTCCGTGTACGACTGGATGGGCAACCTCTGCCCGTCCTATCGCGGCGGCTACTGGAACTACGTCGAGCTCTCCAACGGCGGTGCGTTCATGTACCCGGCTGGCGTCGACGCGTTCGAGTTCACGGTCGAAGGCAACGGCTTCCACGGCACCGTCTCCGCCGAGGTGGCAGGAATCATCGCCACCACGTTCGCGCTGAACGGCATGCTCTGGCGAGGCTGGGACAGCCTGAACGCGAAGTACGAGTTGCTGCAGGAGTTCATCGGCGAACACCCGGATGCGATGACCATCCGGCGTGCCCTGGACTAGGGGCCGCCATGCTCACCCATCGTTGCAACAGGTTCGTCGTCCTTCTGACGGGCATGCGCCACTACACCACCGAACAGCTCCTGGCGGTGATGCACGAGCGGCGCTACCCGCCGTTGTTGCGGGTGGCCGCGCTGCGGTGGCTCATCCATTGGGCTCCGTTGGACATCACCAAGGGCGCCCCTTATCTCCAGCGGCGGCGCTACGTGCGCCAGCACTACCACGTGTAGCCGCCACCAACCTCAATCCGAAGGCCACGGCCTCCAGGCCGTGGCCTTCCGCTCCCCCAAGGAGTCAGGCCATGTACATCCGAACCCCGCGGATCGGCGCCGTTTGCTCGGCGGATCCAAACGACATCCACGCTCTCGCGGGCGACTTCGCCTACGAGCTGCGCCAGTTCAGCAAGACCGACCGCGATGGCGAGCGGCGCCGCGCCTCGTTGGCCGCGATCGACGAGTTCGAGAAGGCAGGCGACGACCCGGAGGCCCTTCAGGCCTTCGTCGACGGCGCGGGCCTCGAGGCCATCCAGGCGTATTGCCTTCCGTTCATGAGCTTCTCGCTCGCACCCTCCGGTGAATACGGCTTCTGGCCGGACCTGGAAGAGCTCGAGTACGCAGCCCGATCTGAAGAAGGCGTCGTGAAGGTCAGCGCCGGCGACGTCTGGCCGCCCCTGTGGTCAGCGTCGGGCCGTGACATCCAGTTCGTCATGGAGGTCAACGACCACGGCAACGTGACGCTCTACAACCGCCGCCGGCGAGAGGTCTGGAGTTGCGTCTAGCAGCGCGCGCAGGGTCCGACGCGTGTTGGCGCCTTGCACATTCACGGCGCGGGTCCTTGGGCCCGCGCCAACAACTTGACGAGTCCGATCCGCATCACCAACTTGGCGCAAACGCGCTGGGGGCACCGGAACTTCGGCAACAATACGAAGCAAATCAATGGGTCTTCGACCAACGGTCTCAGGGGAGGCACGCAACGCATGGCGAAGAAGGGACCAGCGACCGCTGTCCAGAGTGCGCCAACCCAAGTTGGCGCACCGGCGAAGCTCAAGAAGCCGAAGGCACACCGTCTCGTAGTTAAGCGCGGCACGGTTCCGCCGTCCGTCTTCTTGCATACGATCTCGGACAAGGACTGGGAAGAGTTCATTGCCGCTGCCTGTCGACAGCGTACGATCGGTGGCGCAAAGTACGTCTCCGTCAAGGTCCTCGGAAACGCCGGCGACAAAGGACGCGATGTCGAGGCTCGGCTACAGGCAACCTTGGTCTCCGATGGCTGGGACCTCTATCAGGCCAAGCACTATGAGCAGCGCCTGACACCGGGCAACGCCTACCCCGAACTGCTGAAGTTCTTTGGTCACCTTCTGGCCAAGAGCTTTCCTGTGCCCAGAAAGTACTACTTTTGTGCGCCGAAGAACGCGGGCCCGGAGTTACACGACCTGCTCGCTGACCCCGACAAGCTGCGCTCAAGTCTACTCAGCGCCTGGCGGGCTGGCACCCACGGCCTCAGCGCCGCCAAGCTGACGCCGGCAATGGAGGCGCTCATCAACACCTTCGACTTCAGGCGATTCGAGGAATGTCAGGTCGTGGACCTGTTGGCTTGGCATGCCGAGGACGCCAACGCCCACTGCAGTCTGTTCGGGATCGAACCCGAGCGCGGCGATGATCCGGCCGTCCCGGCCCAAGCCCAAGCTCACGAGATGACGTACGTCTCCGAGTTGATCAGGGCATACACCGAAGCCGAAGGGGTGCCGATGGATCTGGCCAAGGTGCTGGCAGACGAGATCTATCGGGAGCATCTTGCCGCGGCCCGCGAGGCCTTCTACGCGGCAGAAGGTCTCAAGCGATTCAGCCGAGACATTTATGTCGAAGATGAGTTCAAGAATCTGCTCGACATGGTCTTGAAGGGCATCAAGCTTAAGGTGAAGAGCCCGCTCCTCAAGACTGGCCTTCAGCGCCACGACGCAGCAATCGACGCATCACAGGCGCTCGCTGTGACCGACAGCGTGCTGCACACCCGCCTACGCGGTGGTGATCTCCCGGGCACCTGCCATCACCTCGTTAACGAAAAGCAGCTGACATGGGTGCGGTGAGCCGCAAGCAGCCGGAGCTGTTCAACACCCCGTTCGAACTCGGGTTGCGCATGGTCTATTTGCTGTTCGCGCTCAGGCCAGGCGGCGCAGACCTGCAAAAGCTCGTACTTCTCGACTATGCGATCGTCTACTCGCAAGACGTGGGCGGCCCTGCCAGCCTTCATACACCGGTGCCGTACCGGAACGCCGAGTTGTTCAGCCGACGTGAGCGCATCGAGCAGGGTCTCTACCTCATGAGCACGCGAGGTCTTGTCGACGTCGTCCTCGACGAACGTGGAATGACGTATGTCGCCGGCGCGAGCAGCTTCACCATGGTCGGCTCACTCTCTTCGAAGTACTGGCGGGACTTGCAGGAACGCTGCGTCTGGGCAGCCGAACATTTCGGCACGGCCACCTCGGCCGAACTGCTCAATCTCTTTGCCGAGAGTGGGCACCTCTGGGGCGCAGAGCTGGAAATCGTCAAGCAGCCCTATCTCCTATGACGGTCAAGCTCGTTTCACTGGTAGCCAGCGGCCCCGACAAACCCGATGCTCGGGTCGACTTTCGTCATCCCGCCATGCTCGTCCGTGGCGCAAGCGACACAGGCAAGTCGTACATCCGGGACTGCCTGTGGTACCTGCTCGGTGGCGAGAAGCTGCCTAAGAAGATCCCCGAGGCGCTGGGCTACGACTTGCTCACCCTGGAGCTTGAGGTAGATGACGCTCGGTACGAGGTCCGCCGTGCCCACGCGGGAGGCGACTCGAGCCTGAGCAAGTTGGGCGTGGGCGAGGACGGCATCCGTACCAAGGAAGTGCTGGAGGAGGACGTCGGAGACTTCCTTGTGCGGCATGCCGGAGCGGCCGGCAAGCAACTGCTCAGGTCGCGATCTAAGCGCGGCCTTGTCACCGGCGGCGATTTGCGCCACTGGTTTCTGCTTTCGCAGCCGACGATGATCAGCGAAGACGCGACAGCCGGCTCGGTCGCCAACGCGACGCAGCGGATCGCAGCCTTCCACATGTTTCTCACCGGTGCCGATGACTCCGCCATCGAACTGGTCAAGACTTCGAAAGAACTGGATCGGCTCGCTGGGCAGATTCTGGGAGTAGAGGAAGCTCTCCGACGTGTCCGCGCTGATTTGCCCAGCGATCAGAGTAGGGTCGATGTAGCTGACGCTCTTGAGCGCGTCGACGTCGCGCTAAATGCGATGACGACCCACTACGAGGCACGAGCCAGCTCGCTCAAGGGGGTGCGCGACGACATCCTGAAAACGAGCGCGGAGCTTCAGGCGGCCGAGCGGGAACGAAACCACTGCTTGTCGATGATCGAGCGGTTTGATTTGCTCGATGCGAAGTACAAGAGCGACAGCGAACGCCTGGGTGCCACCTGGGAGGGCGTCGCCATGTTTCAAGCGCTCGAGGAAACGCCATGTCCCTTATGCGGAACTTCGGCTGAAGCGCAGTTCGACCCCAGGCAGCTGCGGCAAGGCGCCCAAGAAGGATACCGAAAGGCACTGAAGGCCGAGCTCGAAAAGATCGTCATCTTGCGGCAAGGCCTCACCATTGCGCTCGCCCGCGAGCACGACCGCGCCGCCCGCATGAGGGAAGCCGTTGCACGGCTTCGCGCCGGACTCGGCCAGCTTGAAGCGACTGAGAAGTCACGCGTGAACGAGACACGCTACGAATTCACCGGCGATCCCAAGTCGCTAGCGGTCCGCCGGAGCTCACTGTCTGAGCAGTTGGCCAAGTTCGACGAGGAAGCCCAGCTACTGGCTGAGCTCGCGCGACTGACGAACGCGAAGAAGCAGAAGAAAATTCCGCTAAGTCGCAATATTGGCGTTGCTGCAACCGAGGTCGCTGCAATTGCGAAGCGCTACCTGCATGCCTGGGGATTCACAGGCATCCAATCGGTGCTGCTCGACGCAGATGCATGCGATTTGGTCCTCGACAGCCGCGCTCGTCTCGATTTCGGCGCTGGCAAACGCTCGATCTTCTTGGCCGCGCTGGCGATCGCGGTGATGGAGCATGCCGTTGCGCACGGGTACCCGCACCTTGGGCTTGTCGTCATTGATTCGCCGCTCAAGTCTTATGCTGACCCGAAAAGCAAAGAGCAGCGGGACGTCGCAGTATCCACGGTCACGGATCGCTTCTATGCATGGCTGGCGAAGTGGCAAGGTCCTGGCCAGCTCATCATTCTGGAGAACCAGGAAATCAGAGACGATTCGAAGGCGCTGTTGGAGCCACTGGAGTTTGTTGGTGACGGCGACGAGGAAGGCCGCCGTGGCTTTTACCCAGTCAAAGCTGCATTGCCATGAGGTGCGGCGGCTGAACGCATCACAGACTCAGAGCCCGGTCCAGGGCCGAGATCTCTTGGCGAATGTCCCCCGCCAGAATGCGGCCCAACTCGGGCAGAGTCACACTGCGTCGACGTTGAACTGATCGCAGAGCGCATCCACCTGCGCAACCTTGAGCCTCTCCGACCGAAGCTTCTTCAACCCGCTGCGCTCGAAGATCGCGTAGGCGAAGCCCTTGTTCGTCTGGCGGGACACGTACCGAATACCCTGCCATCGCGGATCGGCATCGTGGATAGCCTGTGCCCACGCTTGGCTCACCGAGTAGTCGGCCAGCGCGCTGATGTCGTTGTTCAGGCCCAGTGCCTTGAGGGCCGCGCCGGTCAGGTCCGCCAGGACCAGCGTCTTGCGCTGCTCACAAGCGAACCGCACCACCGATCGCTCCGTCAGTTCGTTAGAGGGCACCTCGTAGGCGCCATCGACGAAGCGTCCCGATTCGTGGATCACGCTCTCCGCGAAGGCGACCTCGATCGAGTTGGCTGTATAGCAAGTGCCGAACTCGCCGGCGCGGCCTGGGTCCGGGTCATCGAAGCGGTACACGCCTGACGACCAGTACGGCTCGGTGCCCGGGTACCGGCTCAGTCGCACCAGCGAGGCGACCTCGACCCTGATGGGCCGAAGCAGATCCTCGAATGTCCCGGGCTCAGGCAGCCGCAGCGACACGCGCGGCTCCCCGCTCGCGCGCCCAGGCCGTGGCCAACCGTTCCACCTTGGACATCGCGACTCCGGCGTCCAGGGCCGCGGCGACGCCCTTCCCCCCCAACGCCCCGTGCTCGCGCAACCAGAACATCAGCTTCTCGCTGGCACCGAGGTCGCCGAGGGCGCGGCATACAGCGGCCACAACCTCGCGGTCCAGCGCCAGGAAAGCTTGCGGGTAGTACAGCCGGTTGCCGATCTTCACCGCGAAGACCTCGCCCCGGTCTGCAGCGGGCGCCAAGGCCTGCCGTGTGAGACCCCAGGCCTGAGCGAGTTGCTCACCGGGCACCACGAGGCCGTCCTTGACCCATTGCACCCGGGCCGCTTCGCCTCGTGCGGTGGCACCGGCAAGCCCACCGGACGTGGCGGACTGAGACGGCGTCCCGGTGGGCAGTTGGGAACGCGCGGCGCGCGGTCGCGCGCCACCGGCCTTCGACGGCTGCAGCGCGTGGCGGCTGACCACCGACCGAAGACTGCCCAGGTCTTCGCTGAGCCGTCCTACGGCCGCTTCGAGCTGCGCGATCCGGCGCAGGAGGACAGGGGTGCTGACATTGGTGCCCATCAGCCGATTTTAGGCAAGCAGGAACAATAAAGCAAACGGGGCAATCGTAGCAAACGGCGACACCGGGGAGGCAGCACTCGGGCTGGCGCAGGCACCGAGAGGGTTGCGGCATCCCCCGCTTCCCTTGCCTCTATGCGGCGCGGCTGCCTATGGCCGGTTCATGTCCGATGAACATGCGCCAGCGCGATGGAGTGTCTTTCCCATCCAGCCCCCTTGTTCCATACTCAATTCGCTTCGTGGCTTCCGGCCACAGCCGCCCTCTGAGGCGTTCCGGCACAGCCGGCGTTAGCGGTCGTGACCCGCACGTAGATCCGCGCTGGGCCCTGCCCCGCCGCCGCCTCTTCAGGCGGTGAGTTCTTCCGGTGCCCGCCTGACAGGCGGCCGCACCGAACCCCAGATCCGTTCGCATCGGCCTACTGCCTTTCTGGCAGTCCGGCTGGTCGACGCACGACCGCATGCCGCCTCAGCGGCCTGCGGACCCCCTCCCACCGGGAGCTCACGCTCCCCAGGGGGCGTGTGCTCTCTCCACATCACGGAGATCACATGTCCCCATCCAGCCAGGGTGGCTACACCCTTTCCTTGCCGGGCTTCGACACCGAAGCCCCCGCATACCCCGACCTGTTCGCTGAAGCTGCGGAGGCCCCTCCCGCTGCGGTCGATGTTCAAGCGGTCGTGGAAGTGCAGGTCCCCAAGGCATGGCGCCCCACCATGTCCGCCGCGGCCCACACCGCGCAGTTGGTCGAGTGGCCGACATGGGACGACGAAGCCCTCGCCCGCATCGAAGGCCAGGCCACCAAGTTCGAGGCCAACGTTTTGGCCATCAACGCGCTCCGGTCGATCGAGAGCGAAGCCAGGCCGGCGAGCGACAGCGAACGCCGCGCACTGCTGCGCTACACCGGCTGGGGCGGCATCCCGGCGAGTTTCAACGACGAGGGCCGGGATCCAGCCTGGGTCGAGCGCGCCGGTCGCCTGCGCCAGTTGCTCTCGGCCGACGACCACGACTCGGCGCGGGCATCGGTCAACAACAGCCACTACACCGATCCGCTCGTCATCCACTGGATCTGGGCGGCCCTGCGCTGCCTGGGTTTCCAGGGCGGCAATATCCTCGAACCGAGCGCAGGCACTGGGCACTTCCTGGGCTGCATGCCGGCCGACATTGCCCAGCGCAGCCGCGTCACGGCGATCGAGCTGGACCGCATCTCTGGCCGCATCCTTCGCAGCCTCTACGGGGCATGCGGAGTTGATGTGCGGATCGTCGGCTTCGAGGCTGCGACCTTGGCCGAAGGAACCTACGACCTCATCCTGTCCAATGTCCCGTTCGGCCGCTACGGCGTGCTGGACAACCGCAACCGGCCTTACAGCCGAGCCAGCATCCACAACTGGTTCGTCGGCCGGGCGCTCGATGTGCTCCGCCCTGGCGGTCTGGTGTGCTTCATCACCTCGACCTACTTCCTGAACGAGAGCGATGCCGGCATGCGCGCACACGTGGCATCCGAAGCCGACCTGGTCACCGCGTTCCGACTGCCCTCGGGCACGTTCGAGCGCATCGCATCGACCAGCGTGCAGGCTGACCTGGTCGTCTTCAGAAAGCGCGCGCCGGGAGAGGCGGCGGCCGCAGCCGAGTGGCTCGACCTGGACTACGTACCCAAGACGATGCTCCGGGACGGCTGCCACGAGCAGTACCTGCGGATCAACCGTTGGTTCGTGCGCCATCCGGAGCATGTGCTGGGTCGCATCGACAGGGTCAGCAACGGCTTCCAGGCCGTGCCGACGGCCATGCTCGATGGAGACCTCGAATCCGCGCTGCTCGGCGCCCAGGCCCTGGTGCCCAAGGGCGCGTACAGCGTGCAACCCAAGGCCCCCGCCAGAACAAACCGGGACATCGTGCCGGCACCCGCTGGCACGCGGCCGGGATCGCTCGTGGTCAGCGAAGGCCGCATCGGCATCGTGAAGGGCGATCTCGTCGTGGACCTGCACGACCGCCTCAACGCCACGGTCCGGCAACGAATCGCCGGCATGGTGGACATCCGCGATCGGGCTCGCGCGTTGCTCAGCGCACAGCTGGGCGCCACGACGGATCAGGCGCTGATCGAACTGAGACGGCGTCTGAACCAGAGCTACGACCGGTTCGTGGGCAAGCACGGCTACCTGTCCTCCCGTGCGAACGCCCTCGCCTTCCGGCGAGACCCGGACTATCCGCTGCTCCTGTCCCTGGAGCACTACGACGAAGAGGAAGAAGTGGCCACCAAGGCCGCGATCTTCTCGAAGCGAACGATCTCGCCCGTCCGCGAGGCCACGGTCGCCGAGCATCCCGACGAGGCACTCGCCCTGTCGATGCAGTGGAAGGGCCGGGTCGATCCCGACTACATGGCCCGGCTGCTGCGGGCCACGCCCGAAGACGCCGTGGCGGACTTGTCCGCGCGCGGCATGATCTACCTGAATCCCGAGGGCGACCGGCACGAGCCGGCCGACGAGTACCTCTCCGGCAACGTGAAGCGCAAGCTGACCGTGGCCCTCGCCGCTGGCGACGCCTACAGGGCGAACGTGGCGGCACTGGAGAAGGTGATCCCCGAGGATCTGCCGCCAGGCGACATCGCGCTGCGACTGGGTGCGGTCTGGGTGCCGGCCGACGTGGTCGAGGCCTTCATCAAGGAGGTGCTCGGCCTGCAGGACACCGCCGTGCGCTACCTGGCGGTGGCCGGCACCTGGTCGGTGACCTTCAACGACTGGGCGGCCCGACAAAGCGTCGCGTGCATCCAGGAGTACGGCACGCAGCGCATGCACGCGATCGACCTCGTGCAGCATGCGCTGAACGTGCAGACACCCACGGTGCGCGACCCGCACCCCGAGAAGGACGGTGCCTACATCGTCAACAAGGAAGAGACGCTCGCGGCGCGCGAGAAGCTCGGCTTGATCCGGGACCGCTTCGCGGCATGGGCCTACGAGGACGCTCCGCGGCGCGAGCGGCTGTGCAGGATCTACAACGACCTGTTCAACTGCATCCGCCAGCGGGAGTTCGACGGCTCGCATCTGAAGCTGCCGGGCTTTTCGCAGTGCTTCGAGCTCCACGCGAGTCAACGCAACGCGATCTGGCGCGTCGTGCAGTCCGGCAACACCGGGCTGTTTCACGCGGTAGGCGCCGGCAAGACGGCCATCATGGTGGCCGCGAGCATGGAACTGCGCCGCCTGGGCCTGGCCAACAAGCCGGCCCACATCGTGCCGAACCACTGCCTCGAGCAGTACGCCGCAGAGCTGGTGCGGCTCTATCCCTCCGCCGCCGTGCTCATGGCGACGAAGGAGGACCTCGCCGGCGACCGCCGGCGGGAGTTCGTGGCGCGGGTGGCCACCGGCGACTGGGATGCGATCGTGATGACGCACTCCACCTTCGAACTGCTGCCCATGTCCGCCGGCTTCACCGGCGACTTCATCAAGGACACCATCCGCGAGATCGAGATGGCGGTGCGCATGTGCAGCGCGGACAGCCGGTCCAACCGGATCGTCAAGCAGCTCGAGCGCATGAAGAAGACCTGGAAGATCCGGCTCGAACGCCTGGAGAACCAGGATCGCAAGGACGACTTTCTCTGCTGGGAAGCACTGGGGGTCGACTGGCTTGCGTACGACGAGGCCCACTCGGCCAAGAATCTGTTCCGCCACACCAAGATGGCACGCATCGCAGGCCTGCCGCTGAGCAACTCGCAGCGCGCGTTCGACCTGTACCTGAAGACGCGCCACACGATGAGCCTCTACCGAGGCGAGCACCGTGGCGTGGTGTTGGCCACGGCGACCCCGGTGGCCAACAGCATGGCCGAGGTTCACACGTTCCAGCGATTCCTGCAGCCCAACACGCTGCGCTCGCTGGGGCTGGAGCAATTCGACGCCTGGGCCGCCACCTTCGGGGAGACGGTCACGGCGCTGGAGATTGCGCCCGACGGCAGCGGCTATCGGCTCAACACCCGGTTCGCGCGCTTCATCAACGTGCCGGACCTGATGACGGTGTTCTGCGACGTGTCGGACATCCGCACGCGCGAGATGCTGAAGCTGCCGGTGCCGATCCTGAAGGGCGACAAGCCCAGAACGGTGACGTGCAAGCCTAGCGAGCCACTGCGCGCCTTTGTGCGATCGCTCGTGAAGCGCGCCGAGCGCTTGAAGACCGCGCGGGTGGACCCGCGCGAGGACAACATGCTCATGATCGCCAGCGAAGGCCGCCTGGCCGCGCTGGACATGCGACTGATCAACAGCCGCCAACCAGCCGACCCCGGCGGGAAGGTGGCGCAGTGCGCCCGAGAGGTGCACAACATCTGGCAGGAGACTGCGAGCCTCAAGAGGGCGCAGCTGGTCTTCTGCGACCTGTCCACTCCCAAGAGTGGCATGGCGTTCAGCGTCTACCAGGCGCTGCGCGAAGAGTTGATCGAGCTGGGCCTACCGGCCGAGCAGATCGCTTTCATCCACGATGCCGAGACCGACTCGCAGAAGGCACGCCTGTTCCGCCAGGTGCGCGAAGGCAAGGTTCGTGTGCTGCTCGGTTCGACCCCGAAGATGGGCGTCGGCACGAACGTGCAGCGGCGCCTCGTGGCCCTGCACGAACTCGACTGCCCATGGCGTCCGTGTGATGTGGAGCAGCGCGAGGGCCGGATCCTTCGCCAGGGCAACGAATGCGCGGAGGTGGAGATCATCCGCTACGTCACCGAAGGCAGCTTCGACGCGTACAGCTGGCAGACGGTGCTCACCAAGGCCAAGTTCATTGCGCAGGTGATGAGCGGGGACAAGGGCATCCGGTCTGTCGAGGACGTCGAGCTCGCAACGCTGACCTACGCCGAAGTGAAGGCGCTGGCGTCGGGCAATCCGAAGATCATCGAGAAGGCTGGTGTCGACGCGGAGATCGCGAAGTACACCTCGCTGCTGTCCGTGTGGCGCAACCAACGCTACGCGAACGAATCCGAGGTGGCCGGCTTGCCGATGCGCATCGAGAGCAATGAGCGGCTGCTCGCAGCCCTCGTGGCAGATGCCGAACGGGCGCACGCCGTTCTCGGAACGGACCTGGTGGTCAACGTCCACGGACGCACCCACCGCGGTCGTGAAGAGATCGGCGAGGTGCTCAGGGCGACCGTGCGCAGCGCGAGGGCATCGATCTCGCGGTCCGCGCGGGACGAGGTCATCGGCACCGTCGGGGCCTTCGAACTGTGCGTGTTCATCGGACGCGCAGAGGACGAGGTGCACCTGTTCGTGCGGGGCGCGAGCTCACACGAGTGCAGACCGTGCCAGACCGGACCGGCACTCCACGCCGGCTTGATCGAGACGATCCGCGAGATTGCGCCGCACCGCGATGACTGCGCCCAGCGGCTCGCGAGGATGCGCTCGAAACTCGAAGGTCTTGCGGCTGAGCTGCAGCGGCCCTTCGAGCACGAGGATCGCTTGGCCTCGCTGATCGCGAGGCAACGTGAGCTCGAAGCCGAGTTGGACCTCGGAAAGGACGAAGTCGGCAGCAACGCTGTCGAGGATGTCCCGGAGCAAATCGCAGCCTAGTCACTGCGCGCCCTGCCCCACTGCACATGCAGTGGGGCATTTTTTTTGCCCCGGCAGTTGTGGCGAGTTCAGCCCACGTCCCGTTCGCTGCCTGCGTCGATGGCCATGAGGCTCTCGAACTCCGTCAACGGCAGCGTCGCCCAGTCCTCACCCAACTCGCTCTTCGCGTAGTGCTGGATCACCATCACCTGGACCAGCGGTGACTGCCACTCACCGCGCGCAAGGCGCTTCATGATGCTCGGGCTGGGTGCCGTGTTTGCGTCCGCCTCGTCACGCACGCGCCGCACCCACTCCAACTGCTCCTCGACGTCCAGCTTGGCGAACTGGTCGCGGATCAGGCTGAAGCGCCGGTGGCGCTCAGCGTCTTCGACATCGCGACGCGAAGCGGGCATCGCCGATGCCGCCCTGCTCTCGACGACCACGTGCGCCGTCTTCTCTGGTTCGGCGCCCTGCCCTGCCGGCGCCTCTTCGCGCGCCTTGTTCGCGATGATCGTGCGCAGGTAGGCGCCGGCGTTGCCGATGCGCGGGCGGTCCGCTCCGCTCAGGAAGCGCTCGTAGCGCTCGAGTCCTTCGGTCACGGCGACAACGCCGTACGCGCGCTCGAGTTCCTCGATCACCGTGTCGCGGATGTTCAGCTTGCCTCCTCTCAGGATGTTCGTCACGTCGGGCGGCACCGGCGCGATCCTCTCGGGACGCCGTGCGCTCTTCTTGACTGCGAACTGAACGAACTCGACTTCACGGCCGCGCCTGAACTCGATCAACTCGACCTCGATGTCGCCGAGGTCGTTGATCTCCTTGATGGCGGGCGCAACAAACTCGTTCTTGAACTTGCGCCATGCGCGGACCTTGGAGGTCGGCGAGCTTCGCAGTGACTCGGCCCACCAGGACCAGTGCTGCCGGCTGGTGACGCCCGCGGGGCTGTCGCGGTAGCGGGCGCAGATCTCGTAGAGCGCCACCGCGCAGTAGGTGGTCAGCTGGCGCAGCACTGCGAAGTCGACCTGGGCCCAGCGGGAGGGGCTCACCAGTTCTTCCCGGATGGACGGCGGGTAGTACCAGGTCACCCAGTTCTCGCCTGCACGCTTGTAGACACGGACCTCGGCGAGCAGGTTGAAGATGCGCAACTCGTCGGTGATCTGAGCCGGCGAGGCGCCCTCCTCCTTGCCGTCGATACCGAAGGTCAGCGGCAACTGCTGCTCGGACTTCGACAGTGGCCTCCACTCCACCTTCGTCGACACCATCTGGTCGATGTACTTCTTCGCATCGCTGGAGATGCTGTTGGTCGCACCGAAACCGCGAAGGATGGAATTCAACGGCGCAGCGAAGCCGCCGTCTGCACCCTCTGTTCCGGCCGCTGCCTGCATCTGGGCAAGATGCAGCATGACCGAGTACGCTTTGCGTCCAGTGACCGTCAGCGATCGGTTGGTCGGCACGATCGCCAGGGCGATGACGGACTTGTGCAGCATGCCCTGCACCACATCCATCTGCCTCACGATTGCCACGCTGCCCATGCGTCCATTCTAGGGCGCCAACCTCGGGCAAGTGTCCGGGTTGACCAGCGTCTTTCGGACGCGACACGTGCAACTCGGTCGGCGATCAGAACTGAGCAACTTCCGAGCGACTACGGCCGGAAAACCCGGACACTTTGGGCGACTCGTGGGCGCGACGGACGACCTCTCGAGAACGGTGGCTGGGGTCGAAACGGGGCCTGAAAACCCGGACGCCAAGTTATCCACAGGCGGAAAAGTTATCCCCAGGACTTCCCGGACGCCTTCAACCAGGTTCACGGACGCTTCCGCAGCCTTGTCCGGACGACTGGCGCCGGGAGTCCGGACGGAGAGCCGGCTAACTTATTGATTTCAAATGACTTTCTGGCAGAGAAAGTCTTGAACTATTGAACTTCTAAAACTGATCGACGACTGCCCTTGGAGGAAGTCTTCAAAACGTCCTGAAATCCAGGTTCTTCGCAGTCCGAGCACTGGCTTGTCTGCGATAGACGTGGAATTCATCGATGTCTTGAAAAAGCACTGTCTCACGTAGAATTGCGTTCATTGTCATAGCGCACTGCAAGGAACGCATGGATCCGACCACACAGGGGCCCCTGGCGACCCACCCAATCTCGCTGAAGGCCATCACCGAGCAGGCCGAGCGGGCAACGTCCATCGTGGCGCAGGCTCGCGGTGTGATGCTAGCGCCGGATGCCCGCAAGCTGCCGCCGACGTTCTCAGCGACCCAACTGATCGAGCGCTTGAAGATCGAGCGTTCCCAGTACGACTATCGCGTGCGCAATCCTGGCGACCTGCCGACCGGGCGGCTGACGTCGACGGGCGCCCGTCGCGAGTTCACGCTCTCAGAGATGCGGCAGTGGGCCCGGCACTACCGGGCTGACCATCTGCGGCCCGAAGGCGGCGAGGCCATCACGATCTCGACGGCGCACTTCAAGGGCGGAAGTTCGAAGACGACCACAGCAACCACCCTCGCCCAGGGGCTGAGCATGCGTGGCCACAAGGTGTTGGTGGTGGACGTCGACCCGCAGGGCAGCATGACGACCCTGTTCGGCTTCCTGCCGGACGCCGAGGTCGACGTTACCCAGACGCTGCTGCCGCTGTTCAGTGGCGACGTGTCGGACGTGAGCTATGCGATCCGCCCAACCTACTGGGACGGCGTGGATCTGGTGCCGTCCTGCTCTCCCCTCTTCTCGGCCGAGTTCATCCTTCCGACGCGACAGTTGAAGGAAGCCGCTTTCCAGTTCTGGCGCACGCTCGACTACGGGCTCGACCCCATCCGGTCGAAGTACGACGTGATCATCTGCGACACGCCGCCGTCGCTGTCGTTCCTGACGGTCAACGCCCTCATGGCCAGCGACGGCATCATCATGCCGCTGCCACCGAGCAACCTGGACTTCGCGTCGAGTGCGCAGTTCTGGGATCTGTTCAAGGATCTGGCCGACGACTTCGCCGGACGGGGCGCCGGCAAGGACTTCGCGTTCATCAACATCCTGCTGTCCAAGGTGAAGTACGCCGCACCCAAGGACAACACCGGGCAATCGACGGCGATCATCCGCGAGTGGATCCAGGCCGCCTACGCCGAGCGCGTGCTGCCGGTCGAGATTCCAGACGTCGAGGCCGTCCGGACCGCGAGCAAGGAGTTCGGGACCGTCTACGACGCGACGCGCGACAACGCTTCGACGCGCACCTTCAAGAGCGCCTTCGAGGCCTACGATCGGTTTGTGGACCTGATCGAGCAGCAGATGGAAACGTTCTGGCAGCGCCAGGTGGGAGGTTGAGGTGGCCACGCAAAAGAAGGGGCAGGGAATCGCCTTCAAGATTCCGGACCATGTCGAAGCGCCCGCAGTAGCTGCGGAGCCGCAGGCCGATGCCAAGCTGGCCGTGCCTCGCACCGGGGTGGGGATGCTGTCCCGGATGCTGTCTGGCGCAGCCGCCGACACGGAAGCGGTCTCGAAGCTCAATGCCGAGATCGAGAAGCTCAAGTTGCAGGTCGGCGAACAATTGATCGACCCGCACCAGATCGTGTTGACGCGCTGGGCCGACCGCCACGCGGATTCGTTTTCGAGTCAGGCCTTCATCGAACTGAAGCAGGAGATTGAGAGTGCCGGCGGCAACGTGCAGCCGATCAAGGTGCGACCCGCTCGCGGTGCCGCGGCTGAGCAGGCGGACGGGCCTCGGTTCGAACTGGTCTACGGCTCTCGTCGGACGCGCGCGTGCCTCGAACTGGGCCTGCCGGTGCGTGCGGTCGTCGACGAGAACGTCGACGACCAGGCGCTCTACATCCAGATGCAGCGGGAGAACCGCGGGCGGTCGAACCTATCGGCCTGGGAGCAGGGCGTCAGCTACCACAAGGCGCTGAACGAGGGCTTGTTTCCCAGCGCGCGGCGGCTGGCCGAACAGATCGGCCTCGACCACAGCAACGTGGCCAAGGCGCTTCGTGTGGCCGAGTTGCCGCAGGAGATCGTCGGCGCGTTCCGCAGCCCGGTCGACATTCAGTTCCGTTGGGCCGTCGCGCTGGACAAGGCCTACCAGCAGGATCCGGACGCCGTGCTCTCGGCGGCCCGTTTGCTCGCCGGCCGCGCGCCGAAGCCGACTGCTGCGGAGGTGTTTCGCAGCCTGACCGAGGCGGTGTCGGCGAAGGCCAAGCCCAAGGCAAAGGAAGCTTCGCGGGCCTTCGTGATTGCCGATGGCAAGAAGGGCGTGATCCGAGCGGGGAAGGGTGGTGCAGTCACCGTGGAACTGCCTCGTGGTGTCCTGCCGCCGGCCCGCTGGGCAGCCTTCGAAACGGCCCTCCAGAAGTTGCTTTCGGACCTCCCGGAAGCACCGTAACGGGTGTCCGTGGTTCCGTACCACGGACACCATCGACCCCCTCGCCGAGGCTCAAGCCGGAACCAATTCCGGCGAGTCACGGATTCCAGAAGCGCCGTCCCGATCGGCCTCGAAATGCGCGCCGTGGTACCGTACCACAGCGCTCCTGAATGCCCCTTCCAGGGGCCGCCAACGGGGGGTGTGGTTCCGTACCACACCCCGGCTTCACAGGCTTACTTTGGGGTGGTGGACGCCGCTGATGCCCTGCGGCGCGGCGCTTCTTCAGTCCCCGATTCGGCCGCCCGCTGCATCGCCCGCATGCCCCGCACGAGGTCCACAGCGTCAGCCTTCACGTAGACCGAGGTCACTCTAAGGTCGGAGTGCCCAAGCAGGCTCTGCAGCACCTGGGGCTGCATCTGCTTCACGGCGGAATTAGCGAAGGTGTGACGCAGCCAGTGGGTCGATGCGTTCAGGAAGTCCGCCGAACCGGGGGCGCCATCGCGCGCAGCGGCGGCGACGGCCACCTCGCGGAAGAACCGTCGCAGCGCCTTGTAGATCGCCGAGCGCTCCAAGGCCCCGTAGCGGTCAGCCTGCGACGGCAGTTCGCGATCCAGGAACGGAACGCCGAGCCGGTCCAGATTGCGCCGCGGGGGAGGGCGCTTGAGGATCCCGACGAGGGGCCGCCAGGCCTGTTGGTGCTCTGCCCGCAACGCGTCCTGCAATGCCTGCCCCACCCCCTCATCGGGCCTGCTGTCGAGTTCGTGGCCAGTTCCCGCCATGCGCTCGCCTGCCGCGGTAGTCGGAAGGCTGTTGGCCGCCTGGACTCTCTCCACACGTGAGTCGAAGCCCAGGCCTGCAGCGTCCATGTCCCGGTGGTGCTGCTCGAGCAGCGTCTTGATCTCGTCGAAGACCATCACCGTCCGGGGCTTCCCGCCCTTGCCGATGACGTCCAGCAACCATGCCTCCTCGCCATCCACCAGTTCCCGCCGGAAGCCCTTCAGCCGGGTCGTGGCCAGTTCCGACAAACGAAGGCCGGTGGTGCTGCCGAGTTCCAGCAGCAACTGCAGGCGCCGCCGCTCGGGACTGTCCGGCTTTTCATGTAGCACCTCCATGGCGAAAGCCCACTGGCGCTCGCTCAGGGAACGGCGAACGTCGATGCTCGGCTTCAGCAGGCCCAGCGTCCGGCCCAGGTTCGCCATGGCATTGGCTCGCAGGTACCCCTTCTCGTGCATGGCGGAAAACATGCTGCCCAGCACGGTGAACTCGTGTCGCTGGCTGTTCCGCCCCAGCGGGCCCCGGAAAGGCCTCCAGGAGGCGTCCTCGCGCCTCACCTTGCGCTCCTGCACCCAATCGGCCGGCGGAGCCGCCAGGAAGGCCTGGTAGGCCTGCAGATCGGGCTCCTGGAGCGAGGAGAGGGCCTTGCGCCGGACGTGGATGCACCAAAGGTAGAAGCGCTCGGCGATGCGCGTGTAGTCCCGCCGGGTCTGCCCCTGGTACCGGCTCAGCCACTGGCTGATCGCCTGAACATCGGTCTCCGCGCCCCAGACGTTGGCCTCATGCGATCGAAAGGCGCCCTGACGGCCAGACAGGGTATCGGACAAGGTGCCGTCGACGATCGGGACCAGGGCGAACGGCTCTGCACCGGCCACCCCCCGACCCGCCAGTTCCCGCCGACGCAGCAGCGCCAGGTCGGTCTCGGGGCGCCGGGCCGACTCCTTGAAGGGCCGTCCGCCGGCCTCGGCGATGGGAGTCAGCCACTCGAGCAGCCGCCGGGCCCGAACGACGCCCATCCGGGGCACACGGCGGTGCCAGCGGAACCCGTAGATGTTGATGTAGTTGACCAGGTCGCCGAGCGACTTGACGCCGACCTTGGCCAGGTCGCGCGGGATGCCGGAGCCGAGCCAGAAGCCAGCCTCGTCGTCCAGGCCGGCCTCACGCGACAGCACGCGCTCCAGCGCCGCAAGAGCCTCGACGACCGCCTTGCGCTGGGTCGCGGATAGCCGCGGGGTGGCCGCGGCAGGCGATCCCTCGACGATCCGCGAATGAGTCGTGGCGGACAGGGCAGGGGAGGGCGGGGCGGCCAAGTGTCCGGCTTTTCCTGCCCCGGTCTGGCCCGCCGCCGCGTCCTCGCCGAACTCCTCCGCGTAGAGCTCGAGCCACTCCGCTTCCGTGTAGAAGTCCTCGTCGATTCCGGTCGCACCGCAGTACTGCGAGCGCCATTCTTCGAGGCTAGGGGAGGGTGGCCGGCTTGATGCCGGCCTCAGCGCCACCTCGGGAGTGCTGATGTGTCCGGCTTTTCCTGCCCCTCGTCCGGCTTTCGCTACGGCAAAGTCGGGCAGGGCGCGCAGGGGCGGCAGCGCCACCGCCAACTCCGAACCGCAACCCCGCGCCTCGCCGGCGTGCTCGATCGCCGCGACGACCAGGCGCAGACGGGTGGCGAAGTGGCGACGATCGCTGGGCCCCCCGGTGAAGGAGAGGTAGAGCCGCCAAGCGCGCTCGAGGTCGACCCCGTCGAGGAGGGCGCGCAGAAATGCGAAGTGATGGCGGCCGAGCTCGCCGCTGCCTTCGCGCAGCAGACGGGTCTTCGCGCCACGCGGACGGCCACGGCGCCGCGGCGGCACGCTGGCGTTGGCGGTGAGCTGGCCAGGGGCCGGCGCTACCTCTGAAGCCACCACCTCCGTAGGCATGAAAAAGGGGTCCCCCAAGAGCGGTACCCCCACTATAGAAGAATTTTCGCGATGTCCTGAGAAGTGTTCTTATCAGGACATCATTTGGCGATGGAAAATTCCAAGGCATACGTTCTGGGGGTAGTCGTACTTTTCGTGCAGATTGGTGCGCTTTGGCTTGAAACCCAGTATCCATGCGGGTTCCGGGCGGTTGCCACCCCCGCAAGATGAGCGCCCGACCGCCTTGGCGGCGGCCGTGGCGGTA
>NZ_JBFXIO010000026.1:0-22406 GCF_050175855.1 Piscinibacter sp. | reverse complement strand
TTCGCAGCAGTCGGCCCAGGTGCTCCGCGGCCCGGTGCAGTGGATCCCCCTGAGCGGCCGACCCGAAGCGCTGCAACGCCAGCGTAGCGGAGACACGTCCCGAACGGATCGACGCCACCAGGCGCAGTAGCTCGTCCCAGCCGCGTTCGATGGCGGCCAAGGACACGCGCCTGACGGTGACGGCCTCCAGGCCCTCGGGCACATTGAAGCCTCGCGGCAGGTACAGCCTTCTTTCGGCGAGATCCCGCAGCCGTGGACACAGATCGAAGCCCAGCAGCTTGGCGACGGCCATCGCGGGGTTCGTGTAGCCATGGGTGTCGACCGCGAGCAAGGAGATCCGGATCCGATCCGCCGCACTGTTGTGCTCCTCGATACCTTCGATGGCGACGCCAGCCTGACGCTCGTTCAGCACGATGGGCTGGTCGTAGACGATGCCCCAGCGGTCGCGCACGTGGGTGTAGAGGCCTGCGGCATAGGTGCGCCGGCGCGGGTCGACGCGGGCATTCCACAGGTGGCGGGACGCGTCCAGCGACATCATGTCGGCCGACGCCTTGTCGCCGTCGCCCCAGAGGGCCGCGATCGGGATCCTGCTCTGGAACTCGGCCACGCGTTCATTGGCGCGGCGCAGACGTCCGCCGCCCTCCAACGCGCGCATGGCCACCGTGACCTGCGCTGGCTCGAGCCCAGGAATCATCGCGGCGACGCCCTTGGCATCCGCATCCGTGCCGTGAGCCAGCAAGGCACCGTACAGAGCGACGAGCTCGCCGGTGGACTGCGCGCGGTGGCCCAGCAGCGCCTCGCTGTACCCGGTGGCGGCATCCACCTCCAGCAGCAGGTCCGGGAACTGCACGCTGCCGATGAGCTTGTAGATGGTCTCGCGGGTGCGGACCGGCTCGGCTTGATCCGGCAGTGCCGTGATCGCCGGCAGGTGGAGCATGCCGTCGGGCCCGATGTCGATCTTGCCGCGCCGCTGCGCCTCGGCCACGGCGGAGATGCCGGCCACGAGGTTGGCCAGCAGGGGCTCCAGGAACTCGGCCGCCGACGTGGGCATCCCGAGCAGTTCGACCTGTTCGTCGCGCTGCACAGCCCATTGCGCCGGCGGGATGAGCATCTGGTCCCGCTCCCGGAAGCTCAAAGAATGGTCCAGCCAGACGCTGCCACGGCGCAGGCTCTTGCGCAGGGACATCATCGTGCAGGCCTCGTAGGCCCGGTACCCCGAGCGTGGGTCGAGGTCTCGAACCAGGCCATGCCAGGCCGCGCCCACGTCTGGCAGCGGGACGTCTTCCTTGATCTCGGTCGCTCCCTGGCGCTGCAGTTCTGCCCAAGCTTGCCACTGCTCGAATCCGGGATCGCCACTGCGGCCACCGAAGGCCAGATCCTTCAGCGCTGCAAGGCAGGCGTGCACACGCTGGCTGTCTTCGGCCAGGGCCTTGCGCACCTGCGAGACGAAGCTGCCGCCTGCGGTCTCGGCCAGTTCAGCGAGGAGTTTTCTGGCCTCGATGACGCGGGCTTGCCAGGTCTTGGTTTCGTCGTGGAGGACGGCTCGCGCCTTGGCAGCTTGATTGACGAGGCTGGTCGTGCCGCGCACACGGTTCGACTGGGCCTTGTCGGCGGCCTCGCGGAACAGTTGCTGGCTGCGCCGGCTGGACTGCAGCAGCGCCACGTCGGTGAGTTCGAGCAGGGTCACCCGCAGGAAGCAGATCAACTCGATCAGCTGGCGTGGTGGCTTGATGTCTCGCGTCTTCACGGGGCGCCGGGCCTGGACCTGCCGGGCATAGGCCTGCTGCTTGGCCAGCGACACGGCACTCAGGTTCCAGTCGTGGGCACCGAGCGCCTTGAGGAAGCGGACCTTCTCGAGGGTCTCGGCAAGGGTGCTGGGGCCGTGACGCTTCGACGGCGTCTTCAGCCACTCCAGGTGCGTGCCGTCGCCACCCGGTCGGGCACTGTAGGCAGAGTCGATCACCTTGCTGGCGGCGGAATACGGCACGGCAGCGTTCACCTCGCTGAGGATCTGCGCCTCGACCGTTGCGAAGGCTCCTCTGGCCCAGTCCTGGAGGCGGCGCGCGCCGGGGATCAGGATGCGGCGCGTGAACAACCACTGGCAGGCCGATCGGACCAGGTCATCGGAGTGGGAGGCATCCGCAGCCTGTGCCAACAGCGTGGCCGCCAGCGCGGCTTCGTCATCGGGCTCCAGTTCGCGCAGGCCCAGGTAGGTCTTGGCCCAGAGCTGGTGCTTGGAAAGTGTCTGCCGGCGCTTGTAAATCGAGCGCAGGCTGGCGATGGACGGCGGCGACACGGCCAGGACTTGGGCTGTATGTCGCAGCAGGTTTCGCGGCAGCACATTGAACCCATCGAGGGGTCGGCCGGCCACGCGCATGAACATGAGCATCAGGGCAGCGGACAGGCGGTGGTCACTGCGGAACTGCTCCCGGATGGCCGCCACGTCCGTCGACGTGAGCGTGAAGAATTGTTCCCGGTCGAACTCACTCAGGCGAGGCGGCAGGGCCTCCTGGCCGACGAAGCGCAAGGCGAATGCGGGCATGGCATTGGTCAGCAGCAGGTGGGCGATCAATGTACCGCCATGGCCCCCGTCAACCCGGTCGGGCGCTCATCTTGCGGGGGTGGCGACCGCCGGAAACCCGCATGGATGCTGGGCTTCAGCCGAAAGCGCACCAATCTGCACGAAAAGTACGACTACCCCGAGTACGGCGTGAAGCTGGTGTCCTGGGACGAGCTGCCCAAGGCGTCGGCGCTCGTCGCTGCGGTGGCGCATGACGAGTACCGCGAGATGGGCACCGCGCGCCTGCTGGAAAGGCTCGCCCCGGGCGGCGTCTTCGTCGATGTGAAGGGCACTCACGATCGCGCCACGATCGAGGCGGCCGGCCGCTACGTGTGGAGGCTGTGATGGCGACGGCCATCGAGATCGCACGCGCCGACCTGGCGGCCCGCCCGCGCCGCTGGGCGCTGACCGGCGTGGCCGGCTTCATCGGCTCGCATCTGCTCGAAGCGCTGCTGTCGCTCGATCAGGACGTGGTGGGGCTCGACAACTTCGCCACCGGCTCCCGGCGCAACCTGGAGCTGGTGCGGGACCACGTCGGCGAGTCCCGCTGGAAGCGATTCCGCATGATCGAAGGCGACATCCGCGACCTCGCCGAGTGTCGTGCGGTCTGCCAGGGCGCGCACAGCGTGCTGCACCAGGCCGCGCTGGGCAGCGTGCCGCGCTCGATCGCGGATCCGATCGCATCGCACATGACGAATGTCGATGGCTTCCTGAACATGCTGGTCGCCGCGCGCGACGCTCGCATCGAGCGCTTCGTCTATGCAGCCTCGAGCGCCGCCTACGGCGATCACCCGGGGCTGCCCAAGGTCGAACAGAGCATCGGCCAGCCGCTGTCGCCCTATGCCGCCACCAAGGTGTTCAACGAGATCTACGCCCAGGTGTTCGCGCGCCAGTGGGCGCTGTCGTGCGTGGGTTTGCGCTACTTCAACGTCTTCGGCCCGCGCCAGGATCCGCATGGCGCCTATGCCGCGGTGATACCGCGCTGGATCGCGCAGATGCTCGACGGGCAGGCGGTGCAGGTCAATGGCGATGGACAGACCAGCCGCGACTTCAGCTACGTCGCCAACGCCGTCCAGGCCAACCTGCTGGCGGCCACCGCCGACCGCGTGGTGGTCACCGGCGAGATCTACAACGTCGCCTGCGGCGAGCGCACCACCTTGCTCGAACTGCATCGGCACATCGCGGCGCGGCTCGGCGAGCGCTCGTGGCCCGAGGCCACCTTGCTGCCGCGTCACGAAAACGAACGCGCCGGCGACGTGAGGCACTCGCTGGCGGACATCGGCAAGGCGGCGCGTCATCTCGGCTACGCACCCACGCACGACGTGCGATCGGGCCTGGCCGAAACGGTCGATTGGTACATCGCGCAAGTCGGCGCCGCCGCCACCGTCTGAAGCAGCGAACTGGGGTCGAGCAGGGCCTCATTTCCGTCGATCGCAAGCGGCTTTCGCCACTGAAGATCGGATGAAACAGGCCATAAATCAGATGCGACGCTCACTAAACACAAGGCTAGGCGCGATTCTTTCGGCACTGCTGGTTTTCGGGGCCGGGACCGCCCACGCAGCCATCACGCCGTCAAAGACCTTCCTGCCCGGCTCGTGGAGCGGTGCTGGCGCTGAACCGTCCCCGATCTCCTCGGCGGTCAGCCAGGGCGACGTGGTGTGGCTGAACATCAGCGTGCTCAACAACAGCCCGGTGGTCGTGACCGCGCTGCAGGGCACCGACACGCTGCCCGCGGGCATGACCATCGCCTCGGACCCGCAGCCCTTCGCGAGCGCGGGCTGCGGTGCCTTCAGCGCCGCCAACTTCAGCGCGGCGCCGGGCGGCGGCAGCTTCGGCTTCAGCCTGTTGCAGATCCCCGCCTTCGCGGCCGGAGTGAACGGCGTGTGCGAGGTTTATGTCCGTGTCCAGGTGACCGGTCCCACCGGCGCCGCCGCGGGCAGCACCGCCACCTTGAACAACCAGATCCTTGTCGGTGGCGTGAGCGGCCTGGAAGGCGTCACGCCGGTGAGCAACACCAGCAGCGCGGCCCAGACCATTCAGGTGACGAAGCTGCAGAACCTCACGGTGGCCAAGAGCTTCTCGCCGACCACCGTTCGCATGGGCGAAACGTCCAGCGCCAGCATCACGATCACCAACCCGAACGCCGCGCGCACGGTCGAGCTCGGCACGATCACGGAGAACCTGCCGGCCAGCCTGTCGGCCACCAACACGCCCTCGGTCGTCTGCTCGGGCGGCGGCACGCCGAGCGTGGCCACGCCGATGGGCGGCTCGTTTCCCAATCTGACGTTCCCGAGCGGCACGACGATGGCCGGCAGCGGGACCTGCACGATCACGTTCACCGTGCTCGCCGCGGCGAGCAACGGCACCAACAGCTACACCGCCACCAACACCGTGCCTGCCGGCGGCGTGGGCAACAGCCGAGGACTGACGAGCGCGGTCGTCAACACCAGCCTGACGGTGCAGTCGCCCCTGCTCACGAGCAAGAGCTTCAGCCCCAACCCGGCGGGCGCCAATGCACCCGTCACGATGACGATCACGCTGCAGAACCGCTCCGCCGCGGCGATCAGCGCGCTCGCCTTCACCGACAACCTTCCGGCGCCCGCGGGCGCGATGACCGTGCTCGCGCCCGGTGGCGCCACCGCCGCCGGCGCCAACCCCGGAGGCTGCTCGGCGGCGTCGGCGATCACCGCGGTGGCGGGCACCGCCCTCGTGGCCGGCGCGGCGATCAGCGTTCCCGCCAACAGCACCTGCGCCTACACCGTGCCGGTGAGCGTGAGCAACGACGGCAGTTACGCCAACACGATCACCAACGTGACGTACACGAGCGCCGACGCGGACGTCGGCGTGATGACGGGCGCCAATGCCTCGGCCACCCTGACCGCCTACGACCAGATCACCGCCACCAAGGCCGGCCAGGACCCGCGCAACCCGAGCAACAGCGCGGGCAGCGTGGCCCCCGGCAACCGCATCGTCTATCGCGTCGCGATCTCGAACTACTCGCTCGGAGCGCTCACCGACGTTCAGGTGACCGATCCGCTCCCGCTGGCCGGCGGGGCGCAGGTGACCTACGTGTCGTCGATCGCGCCCACGGTGAGCGGCGCAAGTTGCTCCGGCCCCACGAGCGTGACCGGCACGGCCGCCGCGCCGGTGTTCAACGGCATCTCGGTTCCTGCGGGCTCCGGCGCGAGCCCGTCCACCTGCACGCTCGAGTTCACGGTGCAGGTGCCCGACAACTGGCCGGCCAACACGGCCATCGTCAACACCATTCCGGCCGGCAACATCACCTACAACGGCGGCGGTTCGGCCTTGCAAGGCGCTGCGGTGACCGACACGCGGCCCTACGTCGATCGGCTCACCATCGCCAAGAGCGTGGCGCCGACCGCGGTGTTCCAGGGCGACACGGCGCTCGTGACCGTGACCCTGGTCAACAACAGCTTCAACGACATGACGGGCGCGGGCTTCACCGACAGCCCGCTGTTCGGCGCCACCAACGCGGTTCGCGTCGCCAGCGCCGCCAACCCCGCCACCACCTGCGGCGGCGCACCCAGCTACACCTACACCGCCGGTGGCTCCAGCTTTGCCGTGAGCGGGCTCACGGTGCCGCAGCGCGGCAGCTGCACGGTCAGCTTCCGCGTGCTGGGCGTGGTGCCGGGCGGGCCGTACACCAACACCATCCCGGCAGCCAACGCGGCCGGCACGGTGGACAACGGCGCCGGCCCGGTCACGTTCAACGCCGCGGCGGCCGCGAGCGCGAGCCTGACCGTCAACTCGGTGCTCAACGTCGGCAAGTCCTTCTCGCCGTCAACCGTGGTGGGCGCCGGTGGCGTGTCGCGCGTGTCGCTGACGCTGCAGAACGTGGGCGTCTCCGCGCTCACCAACCTCGGCCTGTCGGACCCGCTGCCTGCGGGTCTTGCGGTGGCCAACCCCGCCGAGCCGAGCACCACCTGCGGCGGCACGCCTGTCGTGACCGCCGCGCCGGGCGCGGCCAGCGTGAGCCTGACGGGTGTCACGCTGTACGCGGCAACCACCTGCCTGGTGCAGTTCAACGTCGTCTCTTCCGTGGGGACGGCTTCGGTCAACACCATCGCCGCGGGCAACGTCACGGCCGACAACGGCGTGTTCAACGCCAGTCCGGCGAGCGCCACGCTCAACAAGATCGCGTCGCCCGGCGTCAACATCGGCAAGGCGTTCTCGCCGGCCGCCCTGGCCGCGGTGGGCTCGACCTCGCGCCTCACCGTGACGGTGCAGAACAGTCAGCCGGGGTCGGTGGCGCTCACCGATCTGGCCTTCACCGACAACATGCCCGCGGGCATGGTGATCGCGCCCACGCCCAACGCCGTGAGCAGCTGCGCCGGCGCGGTGCTCACCGCCTTGCCGGGTGCCAGCGCGTTCTCGATGTCGATTGCCGCGTTGCCCTCGGGCGCGAGCTGCGTGGTGGCGCTCAACGTCACGCTGATCGCCTCCGGGTCTTTCGTCAACACGCTGCCTGCCGGCGTGGTGACCAATGCGCAGGGCGTCACCAACAGCGACCCCTTCAGCAGCACCCTGGCCACCCTCGCATCGCTGGGCGTCGACAAGAGCTTTTCGCCCGCCGCGGCCGCGCCGGGCACGCCGGTGCTGATGCGCATCCGCCTCATCAACACGCTGGCGTCGGCGGTCTCCAACCTTGCCTTCACGGACAACCTTCCCGCGGGCCTGACGCCCAGCACGCCGTCGGCGCTGTCCACCACCTGCGTCGGCGCCAGCGTGTCCGCGACCTCGACGACGGTGTCGCTCGGCGGCGGCTCGCTGGCGGCCGGCTCGGCGATGGCACCGGCCATCTGCGAGGTGAGCCTGCTGGTGCAAAGCAGCGGCACGGGCAGCTTCACCAACACCATCGCCGCCGGCGGCGTGACGGGTACCAACGACCTGGGCGCCCCGGTCTCCAACAACGATCCGGCCAGCGCGGTGTTTCGCGGCCTGCAGCCGGTGGTGGTGAGCAAGGCCTTCAGCAACGGCAATCGCGTGGTGGGCCAGGTCAACCGACTGACCGTGACGCTGGCCAACCCCAACACCTCGGCCATCAGCAACGTCGGACTGGCCGATCCGCTGCCCGCGGGCGTCTATGTCGCGACGGTGCCCAACGCGAGTACCACCTGCGCCAGCACCACGCTCAGCGAGCCGAGCGGCCCGATCTCGATTCCCGTGACGGTCACGGCCAACGCTGGCGCCACGGTCGCGCGCATCGCCGGGGCCACCGTCGCGGCCGGCAGCTCCTGCGAATTCGCGTTCGACGTGGTGAGCCATGCGCTGGGAACGTGGACCAACGTCATCCCCGAGGGGAGCCTGACGAGCCACGAGGGCGTCACCAACGCCAACCCGGCCAGCGCGCCGTTCACCACGCTGACGCCGCCCACGCTGGGCAAGCAGTTCTCGCCGGTGCAGATCGCCAGCGGCGGCAGCGCGACGCTGCGCATCTCGCTCGGCAACCCGAACGCGAGCGCCATCACGCTCACCAGCGCGCTGGTCGACAACCTGCCGGTCGCGCCTTCGCAGATGCGGCTGTCCGCCAGCACGCCGCTGGTCACGGCCCAGACCACCTGCACGCTCGGCAGCATCACCGCGGCGGCCAATGCCACCAGCGTCACCTACGCCAGCGGCGCGAGCATTCCGGCCGGCGGCTGCGTGATCGCGGTCAACGTCACCGGCACCGTGGAGGGCACGTACAACAACGTCATCGCCGCGGGCGGCCTGCAGACCAACGGTGGCCCGAGCCCGCAACCGGCCACGGCCAACCTGTCGATCACCAACACGCTCGCGTCGATCGGCGGGCGCGTCTATCGCGACCACAACAACAACGGCAGCATCGAAGCGACCGACGTGCCGCTGGCCGGCGTCACCATCGAGCTGCTCGACAGCCTGGGCGCCGTGGTGGCCACCACCACCACCGACACGCTCGGCGGCTACACCTTCCTCGGCCTCGCGCCCGGCACCTACAGCGTGCGCCAGCCCACGCAGCCGGCCGGCACCTTCAACGGCATCACGACCGCCGGCGCCGCCACGCCAGGCGGCAGCGCGGGCACCGCCAGCGCCGTGGGCACCACGCCGAGCGCGGTGACCGGCATCGTGGTCGCGGGCGGGCAGAGCTCGACGGGCAACCACTTCGGCGAAGTCGTGCCCAGCCGCCTCTCGGGCCGCGTGTTCCTCGACGCCAACAACAACGGCTCGATCCAGGCCGGCGAATCGGGCCTGGGCGGCGTGTCCGTCGTGCTCACCGGCACCGACGACCTTGGCGCGGCAGTGAGCCTCGCCACCACGACCGCCAGCGACGGCAGCTATGCCTTCACCAACCTGCGGCCGGGCAGCTACACGCTGACGGAAGGCGCGCAAGCCCCGGGCACCGCCAACGGCATCACCACCGCCGGGCCGGTGTACACCCTCAATACCACCGTGGCGGCGCCGGGCGGCGCTTCGGGCACCGCCACCGCGCCGAGCGTGTCGTCGGTGACATCGCCCACCGGCACCAGCCGCATCGGCAACAACGGCGGCGCGAGCGTGCCCATCACGCTGCCGCCCAACGCCGAATCGGTGAACAACAATTTCGGCGAGATCGCGACCAACCGCAGCATCAGCGGCCGCATCTTCACCGACCTCAACAACGACGGCCTGTTCAACACCGGCGACACGCCGATCGCGGGCCAGACGGTCACGCTCACCGGCACCGATGCCAGCGGCAACGCCGTCAGCCTCGGCACCACGGTGGCGGCCGACGGCAGCTACGCCTTCACCGGCCTGGCCGAGCCCAACGGCAGCGGCTACACGGTGAGCTACGACCCGCTGGTCGGCTCACCCGCCCTCAACGTGCTCGGCCAGTCCGTACCCGGCTCCACCGGTGGCACCGGCGCCTCAAGCGGCTCGGTGGCCAGCCGCGGCACGATCAGCGGCATCGCGCTCGGTGGCCTGCTCACCAACTCCTCGAATAACAACTTCACGCAGCGCCCGCCGGGCAGCATCTCGGGCCGCGTCTTCCTCGACGCCGACAACAACGGCGCCTTCGATCCGCCCACCGGCGGCGCGGACGCCGGCTTGTCGGGCGTGCAGCTCGTGCTCACCGGCATCGACCACGGCTTCGACGGCCAGTTGGGTGGCGGCGACGACGTCACGATCGGCGGCGCCACCGTCACCGCCACGACCGCGGCCGACGGCAGCTACACCTTCGCCAACCTGCGCGCGGGCAGCTACACCGTCACCGAACCCACGCAGCCGGCGAACACGGCCAATGGCATCACCACCGCCGGGCCGGTGAACGGCGCGCCGGCCGGCACACCCGGCACGGCCACGGCCGTGGGCACCACGCCGAGCGCGATCAGCACCATCGGTCTCGCGCCCGGCGCCAACAGCCCGGACAACCTCTTCGCCGAGGTGGCGCTGGTGTCGATCAGCGGCACCGTGTTCGTGGATGCCAACCGCAACGACGTGCTCGACGGCAGCGATGCCGGACGCATCCCCGGCACCACGGTCACCTTGGTGCGCGGCGCGAGTTGCGCCGCCGGCACGGTGATCCAGACCACCACCACCGACGCCAGCGGCAACTACAGCTTCGCCAACGTGCCGGCCGACGGCGCCTATCGCCTCTGCCAGACCCAGCCGGTGGGCTACGGCAACGGCGCATCGATCGGCGCCAACGGCACCACGCCCGCTTCCAACGAGATCGTCATCGCGATCCTGCCGGTCACGGGTTTGTCGGCGCAGAACTTCGCCGAGCGACCGGGCTCTCTGGCCGGCTCGGTCTATCAAGATCAATCAGCCCCTCCGGGACAGACCAACAACGGCCTGCGCGACGCGGGTGAGCTCGGCATCGCCAACGTGCCGGTCACGCTCACCGGCACCGACGCGCGCGGCGCGGCGGTCAACGTGACCGTGCTCACCGACGCGGCCGGCAACTACCTCTTCGAGGGCCTGGTCCAGGCCAACACCGCCGGCTACACGATCACCGAGGGTGCGATTCCCGGTGCCTCCGGCACCTTCAACGACGGCATCGACACACTCGGCAACGCCAGCGTGGCCGCTGGCAGCAACGCCGCCAACGACAGCTTCACCGGCGTGCGCATCGCCGCTGCGCAGCAAGCCAGCGGCTACCTCTTCGGCGAACTGCCGATCGCGCCGATCAGCGGCGCGGTCTATATCGACAGCGACCGCAACAACGCGCTCGACGCGGGCGACGCGCTGCGCATTGCCGGCGTCACGCTCACGCTGTACGGCGGCAGCACGTGCAGCGGCACGGTGCTGCAGACGCAGAGCACCGACGCGGCCGGCAACTACAGCTTCTCCGGCGTGAGCGTGGGCGGCACCTACTCGGTGTGCCAGACACAGCCCGCCGCCTGGGGCAACGGCAACGCATCCGGCGTGGCCGGCAGTAACCAGATCGTGGTGAGCAACCTCGCCCTCGCCGGCTCGGCCGGCAACCACTTCGGCGAACTGCCGGCCACCGTGGCGGGCAGCGTGTTCCTCGACGCCGCCAACAACGGCACGCGCGACGGCGCCGACACCGGCCTGGCCGGCGTGGTGCTCACGCTGAGCGGCACCGACATCGCGGGCAACACCATCAGCCGCGGCGCCACCACCGACGCCGCCGGCAACTTCTTCTTCAACGACCTGCCGGCCGCCAACGCGGGCGGCTACACGGTCACCGAGCAGTCCGCGCAGCCGGTGGTCACGATCGCCGGCAATGCGGTGACCACGCTCAACGGCATCACCACGCGCGGCAGCATCGCCGCCGTGGGCACCGGCACCGCGACCGGCGTCAACGCTGCGCCGAGCGCGGTGTCCGCCATCACGCTGGGCGCGGGCGCGCAGTCCATCGGCAACCTGTTCGCCGAGATCGCGCCGGTGGCCCTCAGCGGCCGGGTCTTCATCGACGCCAACAACAACGGCGCGGTCGATCCGCCGCTCGATGCCGGCATCTCGGGTGTGAGCATCGTCGTCACCGGCACCGACGACACCGGCGCCGCCGTGAGCCGCACGCTCACCACCGATGCCAACGGCAACTTCGCCGTGGCCGACCTGCGCCCGGGCACCTACACCGTCACCGAACCGGCGCAACCCGCCGGCACGAGCAACGGTCGCACCACCCCTGGCACCGGCGGCGGCACCGGCACGCCGATCACCACCGTGCCGAGCGCCATCGCCGGCATCGTGCTCACCACGCCGGGCGCGGCGTCGAGCAACAACCTCTTCGGCGAGATCCCGACCAACAGTTCGATCTCCGGCCGCGTCTTCGCCGACGCGAGCAACGACGGCCTGTTCAACGGCAGCGAATCGGGCCTGGGTGGCGTGACGATCGAACTCACCGGCACCGACCTCGCGGGCCAGACGGTCACGCGCAGCACCACGAGCAACGCCGACGGCACCTACACCTTCGCCAACCTGCCGCCGGGCAGCTTCACCGTCACCGAGCCGACGCAACCCGCCGGCACCGTGAACGGCATCACCACGGCCGGCGCCACCGGCGGCACGGCCACGGCGGTGGCCACGGTGCCGAGCGCGATCGCCTCGATCCCGCTGGGCATCAACCAGGCCTCGCCGAACCACAACTTCGCCGAGGTGCCGGGCGCGTCGATCGCCGGACGCGTGTTCAGCGACAGCAACAACAACGGCGTGGTCGATGGCGCCGAGTCCGGCATCGCCGCGGTCACCCTGGTGCTCACCGGCACCGACGACCTGGGCAACGCGGTGAACCGCACGCTCGTGAGCGACGCGGCGGGCAACTACAGCTTCGACACGCTCCGCCCGGGCACCTACACCGTGACCGAGCCGACGCAACCGCCCGACACGGTCAACGGCATCACCACGGCCGGCAGCATCGGCGGCGCCAGCGTGGGCAATGCCACCGCACCGGCCGTCACGCCCTCGGCCATCAGCACCATCGTGCTGCCGCCGGGCGCTGCCTCGGTGGGCAACAACTTCGCCGAGATCGGCAACTCGCCCGACCTCAAGGTGACCAAGACCCACAGCCCGGCGATCTTCACGACCAACAACGCGGGCACCTACACGCTGACCGTGCGCAACCTGGGCCAGGTGCCGAGCACCGGCGCCTACACGGTGAGCGATCGCCTGCCCACGGGCATCACGCTCGCGGCCGCGCCCACGGGCACCGGCTGGGTCTGCACCGGCGCGGCCGGCGCTAGCAGCTTCAGCTGCACGAGCAGCGCGGTGGTCGCCAATGGCGCGACGAATCCGAACCCGATCATCGTGCCGGTCAACGTGGCGGCCAGCGCCGCCGCGGCCTCGCCGGTGCAAAACGTGGTGATGGTCGATGGCGGCGGCGAGCTCGACGCGCGCCGCCCCAGCGCGGCCGATGTGGCCGCGTTCAACGGCAACCCCGCGGGCCTCGCGCCGTGCACACCCACCAGCGGCAGCTTCGCCAGCGACGCGTGCCGCCAACCCACGCCCGTGCAACTGGCCGCGTCGATCACCGGCACCACCTGGTTCGAGTCCGGCGGCACGCAAGGCGTGCTCGACGCGGGCGACCGCCGCCTGCCGGGCTGGACAGTGGAGGTGGTGGATGTCGCCACCAACACCGTGGTGCGCACCACCGTCACCGACGCGCAAGGCAACTACCGCGTGGGCGATCTGATTCCCGGCGTGGTGCTGGCCGTGCGCTTCCGCGATCCGGCCAACAACGTGGTCTTCGGCGTGCCGGTCAACGGCAACACGGGCCAGGGCACGTCCGGCGCGGCCTGCAACCCCGCGGCTGCGCTGGCCGGCGGCAGCGCCAGCTCCTGCGTGGAGCGCGACAGCATCACGCAACTGTCCGTGGTGCTGCGCCCTGGCGAGAACCTGCCGCAGCAAAGCCTGCCGGTCGATCCGAGTGGCGTGGTCTATGACGCCACCACGCGGCGCCCGGTGCCGGGCTCGGTGGTCACGCTGGCGCCGGTGGGCGTGTGCACGGGCTACGACCCGGCCACCTCGCTCGTCAACGTGGCGGCCGGTGGCTATGGGGTCACGGGCAACGCCACCTCCATGACGGTGGGCGCCGATGGCTTCTACCAGTTCCTCTTCTCGCCGAGCGCGCCCGCGAGCTGCACCTTCGCGCTGACGGTCACGCCGCCCGCGGGCTACAGCTTCGTCTCCACGGCGATCCCGCCGCAAAGCACGCTGCTGGCGCCCCCGGGCGGGCCCACCGTCACCTTCGCCGTGCAGCCGCAGGCCGGCGCTCCCGCCGCGCAACCCGGTGTGCTGACCACCTACCACCTCACGCTCAACGGCGGCTCGGCGGCCACCAACATCATTCACAACCACATCCCGCTCGACCCGACCTCACCCACCGGCATCTCGATCCAGAAGCAGGCCAACCGCCAGCGCGCCGAGATCGGCGAGACCGTGCTCTACACGATCACGATCCGCCACACCTCGGGCCAGAGCCTGCCGCAGGTGACGGTGCGTGACCGCGCGCCGGCCGGCTTCACCTACATCGCCGGCACCGCGCGGGTCAACGGCACGCCGATCGCCGATCCGATCGGCGCACCCGGCCCCGTGCTGGGCTACACCGTGGGCGGCATCGCGGCGGGCCAGACCCTCGTGCTGACCTACCGCATGCGCGTGGGCGTGGGCGCGGCAGAAGGCGACGGCATCAACCGTGCGCGCGGTCACGGCTGCGGCACGCCCGCGGGCTGCCTGAACCCGGCCACCCTGCTGCCGATTCCCGGCTCGGTGCCTTCCAACGAAGCGCAAGCACGTGTGCGTGTGGAAGGCGGCGTCTTCGGGCCCGAGGCGCACCTGCTGGGCAAGATCTTCGTGGACTGCAACCGCAACAGCGTGCAGGACGCCGAGGAGCTGGGCATCCCCGGCGTGAGGCTGTACTTCGAGGACGGCAGCTTCATGGTCAGCGACAGCGAGGGCAAGTACTCGATGAGCGGCCTCGTGCCCCGCAGCCACACGCTCAAGGTCGATCCGCTGACCCTGCCGCGCGGCTCGCGCCTGACCACCTCGAGCAACCGCAACCTGGGCGACGCGAACAGCCTGTTCATCGACCTCAAGCGCGGCGAGCTGCACCGCGCCGACTTCATCGAAGGCAGCTGCAGCAACACCGTGCTCGAGCAGGTGAAGGCGCGGCGCGCGCAGGGCGAGGTGCGATCGGTGGAGACCGAGCGCCGCAAGGCCCCGCCGCTGCGCTTCGAGAGCAAGCCCGGCAGCGCGCCGCAGCAGGCCACCGACGGCGCCAACCAGGCGCCCGTGCGGCCGCGGCCCGCGAGCGATCCACCCGACCCCAAGACAACCGGTCAGAGCGAGCGCGACACGCCCGTGCCCGCCCTGGGCAACCAACAAGACCGCGACGCGGGAGGCCGCCATGCACGCTGATCGACCGAACCGCCGCCGCCCACGCTTGGCGCCGGGCCTGGTGGCCGCGGCCACCGCGGCCGCGTGTTGCGGCGCGCTGGCACAGACGCAGGCGCCGCTGTCTCCTGGTTTCTCGCCGCCGTCCTCGCCGCCCGCGCTGCTCGACGCGGTGATCGGCGGCGCCGACTACCGCCTGGCCGCGCAGGTTGCGCGCGTCCAGGTGGACGTGGCCCGCGACGCGATTCCCGCCGACGGCCAGAGCGCGGTCGAGGTCACCGTGCGCCTGTTCGCCGCCGACGGCAAGCCGGTCGCGGGCAAGGTGTTCGTCACCGTGGAGCACAGCGCCGGCCGCGTGCTGCTGCCCGGCGCGCCGACCGACGAGTTCGGCCCGCAAGGCCGTGACGCCGACCGCGCCACGCCGGGCGTGCAGCTCGCGGTGGAACAGGGCGTCGCACGCTTTTCGCTGCTGGCTCCCTTCGAGCCACAGGACGTGCGCCTGCGCGTCACCGCCGGTGCGCACACGGCCGAGGGCCTCGTGAGCTATGTGCCGGAGATGCGCGAGATGCTCGCCACCGGCCTTGTCGAGGGCGTGATCAATCTGCGCCGCGGCGGCCCCATCGAGCCGGTGCGCACGGGCGACCCCTTCGAGCGCGAGATCCAGCGCTGGGAACGCGAGTTCAGCGGTGGCAAGGCCAACGTGGCCGCGCGCGCGGCTTTCTTCCTCAAGGGCGTGATCCGCGGCGACACGCTGCTCACGGCCGCCTACGACTCCGACAAGGACACCCGCGCGCGGCTGCTGCGCGACGTGCGGCCCGAGGAGTTCTATCCGGTCTATGGCGACTCGTCGTTGAAGGGCTTCGACGCGCGGTCCTCGTCGCGCCTGTATGTGCGCCTCGACCAGGGCAAGGACTACCTGCTGTACGGCGACTTCGAAACCGGCGCCGGCTTCAGCCAACGCTCGGGCGGCGGCGCGGTCGCGCCGCTGGCGCAGCGCAGCCTGGGCAACTACAACCGCACGGCCAACGGAGTCCGCGCGCACCGCGAGACCGAGCGTTGGCTGGGCAACGCCTTCCTGATGCGCGACACGCTGCGCCAGGTGGTCGAGGAGTTCGTGAGCCAGGGCAGCGGGCCCTACGGCCTCAACAACTACGCGGTGCTGGAAGACAGCGCCAAGGTCGAGGTGATCGTGCGCGATCGCAACCAGCCCTCGCGCATCGTCTCGGCCACGCCGCTCACGTTCGGCGTGGACTATGGCTACGAGCCCTTCTCCGGCCGCATCGTCCTCACCAGCTTCCTGCCTGCCTTCGACACCCAGCTCAACCCGGTGTCCCTGCGCGTCAGCTACGAAGTGGATCAGGGCGGCGACTCGTTCTGGGTGGCGGGGCTCGATGGGCAATGGCGCCTGGGCCGCGGTGTCGAACTCGGCGGCGCGATCGTTGACGATCGCAACCCGCTGGCCGCCTACCGGCTGGGCAGCGTGAATGCGAGCTGGCGTCTGGGCGAGCGCACCATGCTCGTGGCCGAGGCCGCGCGCAGCACGAGCGAGGTCAACACCAACCCGGCCAACACCGCCAACACCCCCGGCCTCGCGGGCCTGAGCGGCGACGTGCAGGGCCAGGCGTGGCGTGTGGAACTCGCGCACGAGGACGCGCGCTGGGACGCGCGCGCCTTCGCGGGCCGCTCGGAGCCCGAGTTCAACAACCCGGCCTCGCCGCTGCAAGGCGGACGCGGCGAGCTGCAGGCCAAGGCCGGCTACCAACTCTCCGAGCCGCTCAAGCTCTTCGGCGAAGTCCTGCGCAGCCAGGACCGCAATCCCGGCGGCGGGCACCGCGACGCAGCCCAGCTCGGCGCGCGCTGGAAAGTCACCGAGTCCCTCACGGTCGAGGGCGGCCTGCGCCATGTGCGCGAGACCGACGGCACGATCCAGCCCATCGCCGGCACGCCCTTCGGCTCGACCTCCGGGCTCAACGGCTCGATCGCCACCGGCTCGGGCGGCGGCGCGGTGGGCTTCGGCAACCAGTTGATCGACCCCGTCACGGGCGTGGCCGTCATCAACCCCGGCGCTTTCCTGCCGCCCTCGGGCGGCACGCCCAACGCGCGCTCGCTGGAAGCCACCTCGCTGCGCCTGGGCGCGGGCTGGACGGTGAGTCCACGCGTATCGGTGGGCGGCGAAATCGAGCACGAGGTGGACGGTGACGACAAGCGCCGCTTCGCGCTGGGCGCCGACTACCGCGTGGCCGAGCGCACGCGCCTGTATGCGCGTTACGAGCACCAGACCGGCTACACCAGCCCCTATGCCATCACCGGCGGCGACGTGGCCGCCGGCGAGCGCCGCAGCGACGCGATGAGCCTGGGCATCGACTCCACCTACTTCAAGGACACCCAGCTCTACAGCGAGTACCGCCTGCGCGACGCGATCTCCGCGCGCGACCTGCAACTGGCCAGCGGCGTGCGCAACCTGTGGAACCTGGCCGAAGGTTGGCGCCTGACCACCGCCGCCGAGCGCGTGAGCGTGCAAGACGGCGCGCAGCCCACCACCTGGGCCCTGGCCGCCGGTGTGGACTGGTTCGCCAACCCGCTGTGGAAGGGCTCGACCCGCCTCGAGCTGCGCCACGCCGACGACACCGCCAGCACCCCCACCAACGACGCGTTCAGCACACTGCTGTGGCAAGCCAGCCTCGCGCGCAAGCTCGACCGCGACTGGACGCTGCTGGGCCGCAACTACCTCTTGCGCACCGACTACCGCGCCCGCGGCGACGTGCTGCAAGACCGCTTCCAGGTGGGCGTGGCCTATCGCGACACCGACACCAACCGCGGCAACGCGCTGACGAAGTACGAGTACCGCGTCGAGCGCGACGCCAGCGGCACCGAGCCGCTGAGCTTTCACTCGCACCTGGTCAGCGGCCACGCCGACTGGCACCCGAGCCGCCCTTGGTGGTTGACCGGGCGCGCCGCCGCGCTGTGGCGCAAGGACCGGCTCGAAGGTGGCGTGAACGACAACTTCAAGGCCGTGCTGCTGTCGGGCCGCGCGGTGTGGGACATCACCGAGAACTGGGACGTGGGCGTGCTCGCGTCATCGATGTTCGGCCAGCGCGGTGCGCGCCAGAGCGCCTTCGGCGCCGAGGTGGGCTACCTGCTGCGCACCAACCTGTGGTTGTCGGCGGGCTACAACTTCTCCGGCTTCAGCGCCGACCGGCAGTTGCAAGGCTACGAGTACACGCAGCCGGGCGTGTACCTGCGGCTGCGCTTCAAGTTCGACGAAGACCTGTTCAAGCACAACTCGCGCGAAACCAACCGCGCCCTTGACCGTTGAGACCGTGACCGAGGCAAACACCATGCAACACAAGCTCCACTTCATTGCCTTGGCCGCCGCGGCCGCCAGCGCCCTGCTCGGCGCCTGCGCCAACCGCCCGGCGCCCAGCGCGGACAGCGCGCAGACGGCCAGCGCCGCGCAGACCGACGCCGCGCGGCGTCGCATCGCCGACGAGCGCATCACGCTCGACCACCAGGCTTACGTCACGCAGCAAGCGGCGATCAAGACGGCCAACGACCGCGGCGCCAACCCGGTGCGAACCTACGCACTGGCCAAGGCGCAGTGCTGGCTCGACGTGAGCTTTCACGAGTACACGCGCAACGATCGCGGCGCTTTCCCCGACGAGGCGCTGGATCAGAGCCGTCGCATCACCGAGCACCTTCTCACGCGCCAGAGCGGCACGCTCGACCCCGCGCTGCAAACACCGCTGGTCAACGGCGCCGATCGTTTGCGCCCCGACCTCTGGGCGCAGGCCGAGGCGTTGAAGAAGCACGCTGGCTTTTCCTGCGCGCAGGCGCAAGTGGCTTGCGGCGAGGTGGAGCTGGTGCATGCCGGCAACGAGCATCGGCAGCAGGGCTGGCGGCACGCCAAACCCTATGTGCAGATCGCCGAGGATCGCCTGGGCGAGGCGCGTCAGCTGGCCGAGGCTTGTGTCAAACCGCCCGTGATGGTGGCGGTGCCCGCGCCACCCCCTCCGCCCGCGCCGCCCCCACCCCCGCCGCGGGTGGTGCGCGAGAAGATCGTCATCAGCGCGGCCGCGCTGTTCCGCTTCTCGCGTGGCGGCCGCGCCGATCTGCTCGACGACGGCCGCGCCAAGCTCGACGAGCTGGCCAGCCGTCTGGGCTCGGCCTACAGCCGGGTCGACGAGATCGCGCTCACCGGCTACACCGATCGCCTGGGCGGCGATACCCGCAACGCCCGCCTCTCGCTCCAGCGTGCCGAGTCGATCAAGGCGGAGTTGCTCGCCCGTGGCGTCACCGCGCCGATCACGACCGCCGGTCGCGGTGCCGCCCAGCCCGTGGTCCAGTGCGAGGGCAAGCAGGCCACGCCCGCGCTCACGGCCTGCCTGCAACCGAACCGGCGCGTGGAGGTGGAAGTGGTGGGCGTGCGCCGCTAGACGCGCGGCACAGTCGTGCCACCATCGGCGCTCGCAGCCGAGGGTGCACGAGTGAACCTCACCACTGACTTCTTCTCCGACCCCACCCGCCTGGCCCCGCGCCGCACCGTGCGCACCAACTTGCCGGGTGGCGGCTTCACGCTTCAGCACCCCGAGCCGCTGGCGCCGTATGCGCGCTGCGTGGGCGAGTGGCTGGAGCATTGGGCGCGCGAGACGCCAGAGTCGATCGCCTTCGCGGAGCCCAACACCGCGGCCGCGTCAGCCGCATCGTCTGCCTGGAGCACCCTCACCTGGGCTGGCCTGCGCGCGCGCGTGGGCGCGGTGGCCCAGTCGCTGCTCGACCTCAAACTCGCACCCGGCCGGCCGATCGTGGTGCTGTCGGACAACTCGTTGGAGCACCTGGTGCTGATGCTGGCCGGCATGCCGAGTCCCGGCTCGAGCGCTTCGTATGGCCAGCGATCGGCGAGAAGCCGCTGGGCGGCGTCCGGCCCGCCGACGTGCTCGCGATCATCGAGGACTTGAGAGGAACGCCGAAGACGGCGGAGGGCGTCAGGCAACACATCCAGCAGATCTACAACTACGCGATCCAGAAGTTGCTCGTCGAGGTCAACCCGGCCTTGCCACTGCGAGGCGTCATCGAGGTGCCTGCTGCTGAGCACCACCGGCATCTGACCGAGCCAGAACTGGGAGCCTTCTGGCGGTCGGTGGCTAAACAAGGCGCGCACTTCGTGACCATCGCTGCCACCCGGATGCTCATGTACACGATGTGCCGCAAGTCAGAGGTGCTGCGAGCCCGGTGGCGCGAGTTCGACCTCGAGCGGGCCCAGTGGGACATCCCGGCCGAGCGTATGAAGATGAAGGCGCCGCACCGTGTCTACCTTTCCCGACAGGCACTCGAACTCCTCGGGCTGCTGAAGGCATTCGGCTCGGAGCCGCAGGCCTACGTGTTCCCGTCGGTTCTTAGTGCCGCGGTGCCGCTCGGCGACGCTACGCTGAACCACTTCTTCAAGCGACTCGACTTCGGCGTTCCGGACTTCTCGCCCCATGGGACCAGAGGCACGGCAGCGACCTTGCTTCGTGAGCATGGATTCAGCCGCGAGGTAGTCGAGCTGCTACTGGCGCATGCCGAGCGAAACAAGGTGACGGCCGCGTATCACCATCACGAGATGGCTGACGAGCGGCGGCGCGCGCTCCAGTACCTCGCCGATCAAGTTGATCGACTCGCCATGGCTGGCTCAGCACCTCCGGTGTCTTCGCACGACCTTCCTGGTCCGACTGCGGTTGCCCCCATCGGTCGGCTCAGCCTTGCAGATCGGAACGACTCGGCTAGGCGGCGCGGCTAGATGTGCTGGCACTCGCAGCAAGGTGGGAGTACGCTAGCGCGGTCGGGGGTGCGTGACATGCGGTGGGCTCGTTTCATCGGCGTGGTTTGTCTGGGAGCTCTGCTCGGCGTGGTTGCAGCGCTGGAGGACGACACGTCTACGAAGGTTGGCATGGCGCTCGTGGGCGCATTGTTCGCGACGCCGATTGCCTCCATAGTGGCTCGCAGTCGAGGGTCGAACCCTCACGTCGGTGAACCAGGGCATTCCATGGACGGCGCAGGCTCGACGTCACCTAGTGCCCTCGCGCGAAACTACTGGCGTGACCGAGGCCATCCCCCGTACATGAAGCCCTCTGATGGCGATCCGGACAAGCACATGTTCGATCCCGACCGGCTCTCCTGACTACTTCCGCTTCAGGATGTCTTTGACGGCATCGGCTGCGCTCTCGGCCGTGGTAGCAGCGTCTTTGCCAACTTGCTTGGCGGACTGCTTCAGCAAGGACCTACGCGGCACGAGGGTGCCGTCTTCGGCTCGGTCGGCTTCGATGTTTCGACCGAGCTGATCTGCCTGCGCTCCAGCGCGTTGCCGAAGCGCCGTCGCCTCAGTTCGCACTTGATCTCGGCGCAGCTCCGGCGACTCGGCGGGTGCAGTTGGTGGCGATGGATTCCCGCGAGTTCTCCAGACGGCGGCATCAGAGTCTTTGCGCATGCCGGGTACGTCGACGGTCGAGTCCACGATTGCCGACTGGCGAAGATGCTCTGGAGGGAGTGACCCGAACGTCACTGGCACGCCAGTCCCATCCGTGAATGTTCGATTCGGCCCGAGGGCTCGACGTGCGAGTTCGGCTTCAAAGAGAGCTTGCGCCGCCGCACTGGTGCCTCCGTACTGCTCAGCGTAACGGGTGAACATGGCGAGGTTATGTGGATCCTGGGCCAGGTCAATGGAGATGACTTCGCCCCTCTCAAGCGCAGTGGCCAGGCGTTCTGAGTAGCTGGTTCTTTGCGCCAGCGCAGCTTCAGCACGGGTGGTCCGGGTGGCAGATGAGTTGATGCGTGACGCGATCTCCGTGGCTTCACGTGCGTCGGCCGCAACCGCAGTCGAGAAGCTCGAATCTCTGGACACCCGATCGCCGAACTGCTTGAACTCGCTAAGTTGCTCGCTGGTCATGCTGCCGAGCACCTTCTGCTCCTGCACTGTCAGGCCCGACAAGTAGCTCTTGTCTGCTGTGGCATTGAGCTTTCCGCCAGCGACTGCGGTGCTCAGTCCCAGGTGTGCGGCGGCGCCGAAGGCAATGTTTGCGACTTGCGACTGAGACATGCCAGTGCTGTCGGCGACGCTCCTCGTGATCTGGTCCAACCGGTTCAGCGTCTGCCCCAACTGCTCAAAGCTGCTGGATGTAGACCCCGTGCTGCTTCGCGATGACTTCAGCTTTGCCAAGCCCTTGGTGAATGCCTCGGACAGCACCGCCGAACGTTCGGTGCTGGCAGCGACCGCTTCGCTTCGGGCTGCGTCGACCTGGCGGCTTGCGTCCTGCACGTCCTGTTCGCTCACGCGCATCGAGACGACCCGCGACGCGTAGCCCTGGTTGCGCAGCAGGCTGACGGCGGTCCGGCCGGTCAGCATGTTTGACGAGAAGGTGTTGCCGCTGATGTCGTTCTGCCAGTTGCTCATGAACGCGGACGTCCGGTTCGGCGCGAGCCGGATCTGGTCCATCGAGACATTGCCCATGCTCAGATTGCCCGCGGCGGCACCTGCCGTGGCGCCGGCCACCATCGA
>NZ_JBFXIO010000025.1:0-22595 GCF_050175855.1 Piscinibacter sp. | reverse complement strand
CGCTCGCCCTCGCCGGGCTCGTCGAAGCCCATGCCGTAGCTGATCGAGCCGTCGCTCTCGCGCCGGGCGGCGACGCGCAGCGCCAGCGCTTCCATGCCGCCTTCGACGGCGGCCTGCCGGATGCGCTCGGCGGCAGTGGGGGTCAGCGTGAACATCGTGTGTCTCCTGTTCTCAGTGTTCGCCCTTGGTGCGCAGCAGGCCGGCCAGCCGGTTGCCCTGCTTCTGCGGCCCGCCGCGCGGGAACATCTCGTGAAGGTGGTGGTTGCTGCCGCGCTCGGGGCCCCAGCGCTCGCTGAAGTGGCGGATCATCACTCGCACCTGCGGCTGCACGCCGTGCTCGGCCCAGTAGGCGCGCAGGAAGCGGATCAGCTCCCAGTGCGCCTCGGTCAGCTCCAGGCCTTCGCGCGCCGCCAGGGCGCGGGCAAAGTCCTCCGACCAGTCGTCGAGGCGGCGCAGGTAGCCCTCGGCGTCGACCTCGATGAAGCGTTTGCCGACGCGGAGGGTGTCGGTCAGGGTGTCGACCATGGTCATCCTCCGATGCGCAGGCGCGGCGCCTGCGCCGCGCGCGCCTCGCCACGCACACGACGCAGGTGCGCCGCGAACCGCTTCGGCCAGTCGTTCCCGCCGGTGTGGCGCAGGTGGGCATAGCTCGCCAGCACGTTGTGCACCATCACGCCGTCGTGCAGACCGTCGATGCCGTGACCGCGTTGCACGCGGTAGGCGAAGGCCACCGACGGGTCGAGGTTCTCCAGGCTCGAATGGTGGAACTCGTGGCCGTGCCGGATCGACGGCTCGTGCTCGGCGTCCTGCCAGGGGAACTCGGCAGTCTCCTCCACCCGCACGTAGCCGCGGCCCACCGGGCGGGCGTGCATCACCACGTCGCCGGGAATCGCACCGACCATCTGCGCGCTGCGTCCCTTCCAGGTGATCGAGCGCGCCAGGTACATCAGCCCGCCGCACTCGGCGTAGACCGGCAGCCCTTCTGCGATGGCGCGATGCATCGCGCCGCGCAGCAAGACGTTGGCCTCCAGCTCGGCCATGAACAGCTCGGGGAATCCGCCGCCGATGAAGACGCCATCCAGCGCCGGCGGCAGCTGGCGGTCGGCCAGGGTGTCGAAGGGCACCAGCTCGGCGCCTTCGGCGACCAGGGCGTCGAGATCGTCGGGGTAGTAGAAGCCGAAGGCCTTGTCGCGGGCGATGCCGATGCGCAGCGGCTCGGCGGCCGCGCGCAGGGTGGCGTCGGCGATGGGTTCCACCACATCCGCATGGCAGCGCGTGGCGGCGAGATCACGCACGCGCTCCAGGTCCACGCAGCCGGCGATCAGCTCGCCCATCTCGCGCACGCGCGCGGGTGCATCGCCCAGCTCGCGGTCGGGCATCAGCCCCAGGTGCCGTTCGTCGAGCGAAAGCCGCGCGTCCTTGGGCACGGCGCCGAGCACCGGCACGTCGGTGTAGTGCTCGATGACGGCGCGCAGCTTGCCTTCGTGGCGCGGCCCGCCCACCTGGTTGAGGATCACGCCGCCAATGCGGATGGACGGGTCGAAGGCCTGGTAGCCGAGGATCAGCGGTGCGATGCCGCGCGTCATGCCGCGCGCGTCCAGAACCAGCAGCACCGGCAGACCGAGGTGTCGCGCCAGCGCGGCGTTGCTGTTGCTGCCGTCCAGCGCCAGGCCATCGTGCAGGCCCTTGTTGCCTTCGACCAGTCCGATCCCGGCGCCGCGCAGGCGCTGCGCGAAGACCTCGGCAATCTCGTCCCAGCCCATCAGGTGCGGGTCGAGGTTGATGCAGGGCCGGCCGGCGGCGAGCGACAGCCACATCGGGTCGATGTAGTCCGGGCCCTTCTTGAACGGCTGCACCACATGGCCTCGGGCGGCCAGTGCGGCCGCCAGCGCGAGCGTCACCGTGGTCTTGCCCGAACTCTTGTGAGCCGCAGAGACGAGCAGGGCAGGAGTCATGACAGCCCCCCGCCCGACGCGCGCGTCGGTCGTCCCCCCGAGGGGGCGCGGCCCGGCTTGGGAGCGGCCCAGCGCTCGGTCCGCGTACTCATGGCTTCAACTCGTCGTGCGGCAGCACGTCCAGCGCGCGCACGCCGATCAGCGTCAGCACGAAGGCAGCGCCCAGGCCGCCGATGCCCAGCAGCCACTCGGGCCAGCGCGGCACGTACAGCTCCACCTGGCCGTCGGCGAAGCTGCTCGTCACCTCATGGCCGGGGAAGATTTCCAGCGGGAAGGACTGCCCGCCGACGATGAAGACGAACAGCAGCGCGAAGGCGCCGGCCACCACCATCGCACTGGCCGTCAGCATCGCGTTCGGGCCCACGCCGCGCGGATGGAACAGCAGCGCCATCGGCAGCAGCGCGCCGAGCAGCACGTAACCGCCCCAGAACAGCGCCGGGAAGACGCCGGAAGGGTCGCCGCGGCCGAAGAGGATGAAGGCCTCGAAGTCGCCCTGCCGGGCGAAGTACAGGTTGGTGAGGTGGTAGACGGCCACCAGGTACAGCGCCGCCGCGACGAACACGCCGAGCAGCCGCGCCATGCGCGCGCGCACTGCCTCGGGCAGCGCCTGGCCGTTCCAGGCGTACATGGCCGACTGCACGATCAGGAACACCGCCAGCCCCCAGGCGAACGACAGCACGATGAACAGCGGCGCCAGCACCGCCGACTGGTAGGCCTGCCGCGCGACGAGGAACGCGAAGATCGAGCCGGTGCCGGTGGTCAGCGCGAAGCGCCAGACCAGCGCGGCGATGCCGGCCGCCTTCGAGTAGCGGTTCATGCGCCGCTCGAACATCGTCCACAGGTAGACACCGACGATGGCCGCCATGCCCGAGTAGAGGAACACGTTCCACGCGAACACCGACGTGAAGTTGTAGTGCGTGGCGGCGACGATCACGCGGTCGGGCCGGCCGAGGTCGAGCATCAGCACCATCAGGCCGCCGGCCAGCAGCGCCAGCGACAGCAGGCCCGACAACGGCGCGCGCGGCTTGTAGGCGCTCTGCCCGAACACCGAGCCGATCGAGGCGACGTTGAGCACGCCCGAGGCGGCCACGATCATGAAGATCGCGAACACGTGCGGCAGGCCCCAGACCACCTGGTTGGTCATGCCGGTGATGGCATGGCCGTGCACCTCCATCGTGTGCGCGGCGCCGAGCCCGGCGAGGGTGACGGCGCCGCCGACGGCCAGCAGCGCCCAGAAGGCGCGCGGCTCGATGTGCTGGAAATGTTCGCTGCGCATGATCACAGCCCCAGGTAGCGCACGCCCGGATCGAGCTTGAGGTCGGCGCGCAGCTGGCGCGTCGCCACGTCGCGGATGCGCTTCGAGATGGCGCTGTCCGGATCGTTGAGGTCGCCGAACAGCATCGCCTCGTGGCCGGCCTTCGTGCAGGCCTCGACGCAGGCCGGCGTGCCGCCGCGGTCGACGCGGTGCACGCACAGCGTGCAGCCTTCGACGCAGCCCTTGCCGCGCGGCACGTCGGGCTTCTGGTCGGTCACCGGTTCGTGCACGAAGCTGCGCGCCTTGTAGGGGCAGGCCATCACGCAGTAGCGGCAGCCGATGCAGCTGTGGCGGTCCACCAGCACGATACCGTCGGCGCGCTTGAACGAGGCGCCGGTCGGGCAGACGTCGACGCAGGGCGGCTCGGCGCAGTGCTGGCACATCACCGGCAGCGAAGCGCTGCGGCCGGTCTTGATCTCCTTGATCTCGACCTTGCGGATCCACTGCGCCGAGGTCGGCGAGGGTTTCGGGTCCAGCCCGTTCTCGGTATTGCAGGCGCTGATGCAGTCGGTGCAGCCGCTGGCGCACTTCGTGGTGTCGATCAGCAGGCCCCAGCGCACCTTGGACGTGACTTCCGGCGTGGCCGCCTGCGCGACCTCGATCAGGTGGATGCCCGGCGCGAGCAGCACGCCGCCCATGCCGGCGGCGGCCAGGCCGAGAAACTTGCGGCGCCCGGCGAGCGCTTCGGTCGAGCCCTTGCTCATGGCTTGCTCGCCTCCGCCTGCGTCTGTGCCCGCGCGGTGCGCTGCGCTGGCCGGCTGGCGTGGCACTCGAAGCAGTCGATGTTCACAGCCGCATAGCTGTGGCAGCTGCTGCAAAAGTCGGTCTTGGCCTGCGCCACGCTGCCGGTGGCGGCGCTGGCGTGGCAGCCCACGCAGCCCTGCAGGCTGTCGCGCGCCTGGCGCACGCCGCGGTGCACGGTCACGTCGCGCTGGTGCTTCAGCATGGCGGGGTGATCGCGGCGCATCACCTCGGGTGGCGCCACGCACTTCGTGCCGGCCTGGGCGGGCTCGATCGCGGGCTTGGGCGTGCGGCCGGCGGGCTGCGCCATCGCGGCGCCGCCGGCGATCAGCAGCACCAGCGCCACCGCCACCATCAGCGGATGGCGCATCAGCTGGCACGACAGGCCGCAGACCACCGCCTTACTCTCCCAATCCCATCTGGATGTAGCCCGTCGGGCACACGTCCTTGCAGATGTGACAGCCCACGCACTTGCTGTAGTCGGTGTCGACGTAGCGGCCGGTGGTCGACTTCGACTTGGGCACCTTGAACACCGCCGTCTGCGGGCAGTAGACGACGCAGTTGTCGCACTCGAAGCACAGGCCGCAGCTCATGCAGCGCTTGGCTTCGTTCTGCGCCTCGGCTTCGGTGAGCGGCAGCACGCGCTCCTCGAAGTTGTTCAGCGCCTGCTGGGCGTTCAGCGTCACCACCTTGCGCTTGTGGCGGGCCGTGTACTGGAAGTGGCCGAGGAACAGCTCCTCGTGCGGGATCACGTAGCGGTCGGAGCGGTTGTCGAAGTTGTGGATCGCCACGTTGGTGCTGTCGGTGCCTCGGATCGGCTCGTGCACCTCGCTCACCGTCAGGCCCTTCTCGACCAGCTTGCGCTTGATGTCCCAGGTGTGAACGTCGATCTTCGGCCGCTTGTCCAGCGGCTCCCCGGCCAGGTGCCGGTCGATGCCGTCGGCGGCGATCGCGCCGTGGCCGATCGCGGTGGTGAGCAGGTGCGGGCGCACCACGTCGCCGCCGACGAACATCCCGGCCTGGCCCTGCACCTGGTAGTTCTTGTCCGCGGCGATGCCGCCCTTGCCGTTGTTGAGCGACTCCAGCCCGGTGAAGTCCACCGCCTGGCCGATCGCCGAGACGATCAGGTCGGCTTCGAGATCTTCCTCGGTGCCCTCGATGTTCTTGATCTCCAGCCTGCCGCCGGCGATCTTCGCCTCGCAGCGGATCACGCGCAGCGCGGTGGCGCGGCCGCTCGCGTCGCGGATCACGGCGATCGGCGCGTAGCCGCCGCGGATGGCGATGCCTTCGGCCAGCGCATGCTCCACCTCGTGGCGGCTGGCCTGCATCTTGTCGATCGCGAAGATCGAGGTCAGCGTCACGTCGGCGCCCTGGCGCGCCGACACGGAAGCGACGTCGTGCGCCACATGGCCGGCGATGGCGTGTTCGGGCCGGTCGCTCTCGTTGATCTTGTCGATGTGGCCGAGGCGGCGCGCCACGGTGGCCACGTCGATCGAGGTGTCGCCGCCGCCGACCACCACCACGCGCTTGCCCACATGGCGCATGCGACCGTCGTTGAAGGCCTTCAGGAAGGCCGTGGCGGTGACGACGTTGGGGGCGTCGGAGCCTTCCACCGGCAGCGGCCGGCCGGCCTGGGCGCCGAGGCCGAGGAACACCGCGTCGAAGTCGGCGCGGATCTGTTCCATGGTGATGTCGGTGCCGATGCGCGTGTTCATGCGCGCGGTGACGCCGAGGTCGAGGATGCGCTGGATCTCGGCGTCGAGCACCGTGCGCGGCGTGCGAAAGCCCGGAATGCCGTAGCGCATCATCCCGCCGAGCTCGGCGCGCTCGTCGAAGAGGGTCACCGAGTGGCCCTTGCGCGCCAGCTGGTAGGCGGCCGACAGGCCGGCCGGGCCGCCGCCGATCACCGCCACCTTCTTGCCGCTGAGCTTCTCCGGCTTGGGGAAGGCCAGCTTGTTGGCGATCGCGTACTCGCCGAGGAAGTGCTCCACCGAGTTGATGCCGACGAAGTCCTCCACCTCGTTGCGGTTGCAGCCCGATTCGCAGGGCGCCGGGCAGACGCGGCCCATCACCGAGGGCAGCGGGTTGGCCTCGGTCAGGCGTCGCCAGGCGTACTCCTGCCAGGGCATGCCGGCCGGCGGCTTCTCGATGCCGCGCACGATGTTGAGATAGCCGCGGATGTCCTCGCCCGAGGGGCACGAGCCCTGGCAGGGCGGCGTGCTCTGGATGTAGGTCGGGCACTTGTGCGAGTGGTCGGCGTCGAAGATCTCGTCCTGCCAGCGCTTGACCTTCGTGTCGCCGTCCTTGTAGCGGCGGAAGTTCAGCGGCTTGGCGGTCGCGGTGTCTGCAGGGCCGGACATGGTGTGTCTCCTCGAAGGGGGTTCAGTGCGGCTCGCCGAGCCGGATCGCCTTGCTGACGAGCTGGTGCACGCCGCCGACCATGCTCATCTCGAAGCCGTAGTAGGGCAGGACCTTGCTGAACTGCGCCTTGCAGATCGCGCAGATGGTCGCCATGAAGTTCACGCCGTGCTCGTCGACCACCTGCTGCAGCGCCTCCATGCGCGGCAGCGCACCCTTGACGCGCAGCTCGATCAGGTCGTCGGTGAGCAGGCCGCCACCGCCGCCGCAGCAGAAGGTGCTCTCGTGGATGGTGCCCGGCGCCATGTCGTGGAACCGGTTGGCCACCGCCTTGATGATGTGGCGCGGGATGGCGAACTGGCCGCCGGGCAGGTCACCCATGCGCGAAGCGCGGGCCACGTTGCACGAGTCGTGGAAGGTGATGATGCGGTCGTCGTTCTTCTCTTTGTCGAATTTCAGCGCGCCGCGCTGGATCAGGTCCCAGGTCAGCTCGCAGATGTGCATCGGCTGCTTGTAGCGGCCGTCGAGCTGGCTCTGCAGCTGGATGGCGAACGGGTCCTTGCCGCCCGCGCCGATGCCCACCAGCGTGTTCCAGAAGCTGTACGCCACGCGCCAGGCGTGGCCGCACTCGCCCACCACGATGCGCTTGACTCCGAGCTCGAGCGCCGCCTCGCGGATGCGCAGCGCGATCTTGCGCAGCTGCTCGTAGTTGCCGATGAACATGCCGAAGTTGCCGGCCTCGCTGGCCTTGCTCGACAGCGTCCAGCTGATGCCCGCGGCATGGAACACCTTGCCGTAGCCGATCAGGCTCTCGACGTGCGGCTCGGCGAAGAAGTCGGCGCTGGGCGTGATCAGCAGCACCTCGGCGCCCTGCACGTCCATCGGGTAGCGCACGTCGACACCGGTGTCTTCCTTGACGTCCTCCTCCAGCCCGAGCAGCGTGTCTTCCAGCGCCGGGCCGGGCAGGCCGAGGTTGTTGCCGATGCGGTGGACCTTGCCGATGATCTCGTTGGCGTACTTCTGGCCCATGCCCACCGAGTCCATGATCTCGCGCGCGGCCATGGTGATCTCGGCGGTGTCGATGCCGTAGGGGCAGAACACCGAGCAGCGGCGGCACTCCGAGCACTGGTGGTAGTACGCGTACCACTCGTCCAGCACCTCCTTCGTGAGGTCGACCGCGCCCACCAGCTTGGGGAAATGCTTGCCGGCGAAGGTGAAGTAGCGGCGGTAGACGGCGCGCATCAGGTCCTGGCGTGCCACCGGCATGTTCTTCGGGTCGCCGGTGCCGAGGAAGTAGTGGCACTTGTCGGAGCACGCGCCGCAGTGCACGCAGGCATCCATGTAGACCTGCAGGCTGCGGTACTTGCCGAGCAGCTCGCCCATCTTGGCGATGGCGCGCTGCTCCCAGCCCTCGGCCAGCTCGCCGGGGAAGCCGATGTTGGTCTGGATGGCGGCATTGGCCACGAAGGGCTTGCTGTGCGCCATCGCCCCCTCGGCGACCAGCGGGATCACCGGGTAAGGCTTGACTTTCGGGGTCTCGAAGGCGGCGGTGGCCATGCGCTTACTTGTCCAGGGCCGCGGCCCAGGCGGCCACGTGGCGCGCCTCGCGCGGGTTGTCGACCTGGTAGCGCGTCGGGCTGAAGAACAGGCCCGGCGCATGCAGCAGCTTGCTGATCGGGAACACGATCATCAGCAGCGCCACCAGCGTGAGGTGCAGCAGCAGCAACGGGTCACCCGGAAGCGGCTGCCAGTCGAAACGCATCAGGCCGAGCATGAAGGCCTTGAGCGCGACGATGTCGGTGTGCGCGACGAAGCGCATCAGCAGCCCCGAGCCGGCGATGGCCAGCAGCAGCGCCAGGTGCAGGTGGTCCGACGGCGTGGAGATGTAGCGCACGCGGTCGACCAGGAAGCGGCGTGCCCACAGCCCGGCCAGGCCCGCCGCCATCGCGAAGCCGGCGTAGGTGCCGATGAACTGCACCATCACGATGGGCGTCCACACCGGCTCCTGGAAGTAGCGCACATGGCGCAGCAGCACCAGCAGCAACCCGGCGTGGAACAGCCAGCCGAAGGCCCAGGTCCACTTGTTCGACTTGAACAGGCTCTCGAACCAGAGCACCTCGCGCGCCATGCGCAGCGCCACGCCCGTGCCGGTGGTGGGCGCCGGCGTAGTCGGGATCTTCAATGGCGCGGGCGCGCGCAGGTACAGGCGGATGCGCAGCGCCAGGCCGATCACCAGCACCGCCGTGGCCACGTAGAACAGCAGCGCGTACGTGACGGTGAGCACGGACATGCGGCGCGGCTCCGGCGTGGCGAGGCGATGCTCAGACGCAGCCGGTCGGCTTGGGCAGGCCGGCGATCTTGCACGCCTGCTTGGCCGGGCCGTAGGGGAACAGCTCGTACAGGTACTTGCTGTTGCCCTTGTCCGGGCCGAGCTGCTTGCCGATCGCCTTGGTCAGCACGCGCACGGCCGGGGCGATCTGGTACTCGTTGTAGTACTCGCGCAGGAAGTTGACGACTTCCCAGTGGTTGGGCGTCATCTCGACGTTCTCGCTCTTGGCGATGACGTTGGCCACGTCCTCGTTCCACTCGGCGAGGTTGATCAGGTAGCCTTCTTCGTCAGTTTCGTAGGTCTTGCCGGCGGCTTCGATGGGCATGGCGTTCTCCTTGGGGAATCAGAGCCAGGTCTGGTTGTTGGGGTGCTCGGCGACGAGGTCGACGAAACCGGCGTAGTCGACGGCGGTGACACCGTCGGCGAGCGAGCCGGCCACGCCGCGCGCGGCGAGGTCGGGTTGCAGGGCATAGACCTTCAGGCGCTTCATGGCTTCGGCGAGGCCGGCCGAGGCGGCGCCGGCGGTCGTGGCGGCGTAGACGCCGTCCTCGATCAGCAGCAGCGCGTGGCCGTCCTGCGCGAGGCGCAGGCAACTCGCGAGCGACGTGGTCTGGCGGTGCGACTTGTTGACGATGTGCAGCATGGGGCGGTCCTCAGAAGCTCAGCACCACGTCCTGCTCGGCCATCAGCGCGGCCATCTCCGTGCTGGACAGCACCTCGACGTCGACGATCAGGTCGTCCTCGCTCAGGCCGCGGGCTTCCATCGACTCCCGCTCGACGTAGAGCTTCTCGACGTCGTAGCCGTCGAGTGCGCGGTAGGTCTTGGAGTGGTTCTTGATGCCGATGCCGGCGGTGTCCTGGCCCTTGACGAGCTCGTAGACGCCGTCGTCGAGGAACACCAGGCTGACGTCCTGGTCGAAGGTGGCGGCGATCAGCACCACCTCCAGGCTCTCGAGCGCGTAGATCGTGCCGTACGGCGCCTTGCGGTTGACGAACATGAACTTCTTCATCGCTCGTCTCCTCAATCGCCGAAGGTGACCATGCGGTCGGCCTTGATGCCGCTGTCGACCAGCTGGCCGAGGCCGCTGATGCGGAAGCCCGGCGCCAGCACCTCGTCCTTGATGCCGCGGCGCAGCGCCGCGGCGACGCACACGACGAGATCCACCCCGTGCTGCTCCTTCAGCGCCGACCAGCGGTTGACGATGTGGCGGTCGTCCTGCGGCGGCTCGGTGAGCTTGGTCGCGTTGTAGACGCCGTCGTGATAGAAGAAGACGCGGTGGATCTCGTGCCCCTTGGCGATGGCGGCCTGGCAGAACTGCCAGGCGCTGTCCGCCGCCTGATGGGTGTACGGTCCTTCGCTGACCAGGACGCCGATCTTCATGTCAGAAGCGGATGTGGGTGGACGCGTTCAGGTTGGCCCGCGAGCCGCGCCAGTCGTCGATCAGGTACTTGGTGAAGGGCAGGTCGCACTTCTCGAAGAAGCGCGGCCAGCCGATCCGCTCGACCCAGTCGGACACGCGCTCCCAGGAACGGGCATCCTCCTTGTAGGTCTGCAGGATCTTCTTGACGATGGCCGACACCTCGGGCCAGCGCGGCGGGTTGTTGGGCAGCCCGGAGGCGACCATCTTCATGAAGGTCGGCTTGCCGCGCGCGTTGGAGTTCTTGCCGCCCACCCAGATGGCCAGCTTGGAGTGCTCCGGGTCGTTGATCTGCATCGGCGGGCACGGGGGGTAGCAGGCGCCGCAGCAGATGCACTTCTTCTCGTCGACTTCCAGCGAGGGCTTGCCGTTGACCAGCGCCGGCCGGATCGCCGCCACCGGGCAGCGCGCCACCACCGCGGGGCGCTCGCAGACGTTGGCCACCAGGTCGTGGTTGATCTTCGGCGGCTTGGTGTGCTGCACGATGATCGCGATGTCGGCCTGGCCGCCGCAGTTGATCTCGCAGCAGCTGGTCGACAGGTGCACGCGGTTGGGCATGTCCTCGCGGATGAACTCCTCGTAGAGCTCGTCCATCAGCGCCTTCACCGCACCCGAGGCATCGGTGCCCGGGATGTCGCAGTGCAGCCAGCCCTGGGTGTGGGCGATCATCGACACCGAGTTGCCGGTGCCGCCGACCGGGAAGCCGGCCTTCGTCAGCGCCCCGATCAGCGGCTCGACCTTGGCCGGGTCGCTGACCATGAACTCGATGTTGCTTCGGATCGTGAAGCGCACATGGCCTTCGGCATACTGGTCGGCGATGTCGCAGAGCTTGCGGATGGTGTAGACGTCCATCTGCCGCTGCGTGCCGGCACGCACGCTCCACACCTCGTCGCCGCTGTGGGCCACGTGGTGCAGCACGCCGGGCCGGGGCCGGTCGTGGTAGCGCCAGCTGCCGTAGTTCTTCAGCAGCGCCGGGTGCAGGAACGGGCGGTTGTCGGGGACGCCGCTCTCGATGGGGGTGCGCATCTGTGCCATGGATGGTTCCTCGTCGTGTTCAGGCCGCGGCCTTCTTGGCCTGGATGCGCGCCACTTCCTCGTCCCAGCCGTCGGTGCGCACGTAGGGGTTGGTGCGCGGCGTGGCGACCATGTTCGGGTCGATGTCGACGCCGATGCCCTCGAGGAAGTTGACCAGGCCGATGCGCTCGATCATCTCGCCGGTGCGCTCGTGCTCGAGCGCGTTCTCGGCGAAGAAGTCGATCACCTTCTGGCCCAGCTCGACCAGCGCCTCGTAGTCTTCCTCGGTCTTCAGCGGCAGGAAGGGCACGACCACCGTGCCCATCAGGTCGCCGATCTTCAGCGTGCGCTTGCCGCCGATCAGGATCGTGGCGCCGGTGTCGGTGCCGTGCGCCAGCGCGCCGGTCATCACGTTGATGCAGTGCATGCAGCGCACGCAGTTGCTGTTGTCGATCTCCAGCGCGTGGGTGTCGCTGATCTTCACGCTGGAGATCTTCTCGCCCTGGGCGACGTCCTTCACCGCCTTGAGCTGGATGGTCTTGGTCGGGCAGCGCGAAATCACGTTGTTGACCAGCTCGTCCATGCCGTGCGCGTCGAACCACTTGCGCGCCAGCGTCTCGTCGGTGCGCATGTTGTCGCGCCAGGTGCCGATCACCGCCATGTCCGAGCGCTGGATCGAGTTCATGCAGTCGTTCGGGCAGCCGCTGAACTTGAACTTGAACTTGTAGGGCAGGGCGGGGCGGTGGATGTCGTCGAGGAAGGTGTTGATCACCTGGCGGTGCGCCTTGGCCTCGTCGTAGCAGCTCTGCTCGCAGCGCGCCGCGCCGACGCAGCTCATCGAGGTGCGCACCGCGGGGCCGGCGCCGCCGAGGTCGAAGCCGAGCTCGTTGAGCTCGTCGAAGGCGTCCTGCACCTTGGCGGTGGTGGCGCCCTGGAACATGATGTCGCCCGACTGGCCGTGGAAGGCGATCAGGCCGGAGCCGTGCTTCTCCCAGATGTCGGCCATCTTGCGCAGCACGTCGGTGTTGTAGTGCATGCCCGCCGGCGGCTGAACGCGCAGCGTGTGGAACTCGGCCGCGTCGGGGAACATCGGCTTGTCGTTCTCGTCCTTCAGCTCGGTGAAGCGCGGGATCACGCCGCCGCCGTAGCCGAACACGCCCACCGTGCCGCCCTTCCAGTAGCCCTTGCGGGTGCGGTAGGAGGTCTCCAGCTGACCCATCAGGTCGACCATGTAGTCCTTGTCGTTCGCCAGCCGTTTCAGGCCGGTGACGAAGCTGGGCCAGGGGCCAGTCTCGAGCTCGTCGAGCATCGGCGTCGGGTGCATCTTCTTGGCCATGGGCATGTCTCCTTCGAGGTGGATGCATCCTAGGGAGCGCCCCTGCGCCGCGCCATCACTCCGGAAGGGTGCGCCGGACCTACCCAGATGGGTTATCCGGCGCTCACCCGACGCGGTGATAGACGCTGGCCTGCCCGGCCGCGCCCAATGCCAGGCATCAGGAGAAGTGGATGACCCGCGTCACCCCGCTGGACAAGCTGCGCGTGCCCCTGGGCGGCCAGGAGATCGAGCTGCAGCAGATCGACTACGAGGCCGGCGGCATGAGCCTGCTGCGCACGCGCATCCGCGAGAAGAGCCGCTTCACGGTGTTCGAGGTTGATGCGCAGACCGCGGCCGACTGGGGCCGCGCGCTGCTGCGCTGGGCCGAGGGGCAGGGGAAGAGCTGAAATGACGGCGGCCGCCTTGGTGGACATCGCGTTCGCGCTGCAGGGCCGCGCGCTGCCGCGCGACCACCGCTGGGCGCTGGCTGCTGCGCTGGCGCAGGCGCTGCCCTCGCTGGGCGAGGATCCCCGCACGGCAGTGCACCCGGTCAAGCTGGTTCATGGCTCGGGCGAGCCGGCGCTGCTCTCGGCGCGCTCCCGCCTCGTGCTGCGCGTGCCGCGCGAGGGTACGCCATCTGTGCTGGCGCTGGCCGGGCGCACGCTCGAGGTGGGCGGCTGCGAGCTCCGCCTGGGCGAGGCGCAGGTGCGCGAGCTGCTGCCGCACACCACGCTGTATGCCCACTTCGTGGATGCCGGCGAGGCCGACGAGGTGGGCTTTCTCGCGGCGATGTCCGACGAGCTGGCGCGCCTGGAGGTGCGCTGCCCGGTCGTCTGCGGCCGCGAGCAGCAGTTGCGTGGCCCGGCGCACGAACTGCACGGCTACAGCCTGATGCTTCACGGCCTGCGCGAGTCGAGCGCGCTGCGCATCCTCGAGCGCGGGCTGGGCGCGCACCGGCTGATGGGCTGCGGCGTGTTCGTGCCGCACAAGTCGGCCGCCGCCGTGGGCGAGATCGATTGAGACAGACGACGGGAGAGACCGAAGCGATGAGCTACACCGTCAACGGGCGCGAACTCGAGACCGACAAGGAAGGCTACCTGCTGGAAGCGGACTACGACGACGACGTCGTGCCGGTGATCGCCGCGGCCGAGAACATCATGCTGACCGAAAACCACTGGAAGGTGGTCCGCTACCTGCGCGACGAATACCGCGAGCACGGCCACACGCCCAACTTCCGCAACATGCTCAAGGGCCTGGCCGACGTGCTGCCCGGCTGCGACAGCAAGTCGCTGTACGACCTCTTTCCCACCGGCCCGGCCAAGCAGGGCGCGAAGGTCGCTGGTCTTCCCCAGCCCCTGGGCAAGGGCGGTTACTGATGTTGGCCCCCAAGACGCTTCGCGTCGCCCCCCCGAGGGGGAGCGTCCGGCTTGGGGCGGCCCGGCGCCGGACCTGACCTCGCACTCGACCATGGCCGTCCCCCCGCGCCTGAAGGCCCAGTGGTTCAAGCCCGAGCAGGCGAAGAACCCGGCGCAGACTGGCAGCGCGATCGCCTTCATCGCCTGGCGGGTGGCCAGCCACACCATCAAGCGCCTGCGCGAGGCGGGCTTCGACATCGACGCGGGGCCAGCCTACTTCGGCGTGCTGCGCGAGCTGCTGGTGTTCCTGCTCGCCGGCGCCGACCGCATCGCCTACGCGCGGCTGGGCGGTGAGGGCCGCACACCCTTCACCACCACGCTGGTGCTGCGCGCCGCGGAGCTGCTCGACGAAAACGAGTCCGACCTGCTCGGGCCGCTGGCCGACGGCGGCAGCTACGCCGATCGTTTCATCGAGCAGTTCAACGTGCTCAGCGGCCACTACGCCGAGTTCGGCTGGAGCGACGGTGAAGGACCGGACTTCGCCTTCACGCGCTACCTCGGCCACCGGCTCGAGCCGCTGGTGCCGGAGAAGGACCGCCGCTGGGTGCTCGACCAGGTGATGGCCGCGGAAGTGCCAGAGGCCGTGGCCATGCTGCGCAAGGCGATGGACGGCGTGTTCTCCAGCGAGCCGCGACGTGCGCGGCGCGAGTCGATGAGCGGGGAGTGAGCATGGAAGCCCTGACACTGCAACGGGCGCGGCTGAGCCCCTTCGATCTCGACGACGACGAGGCCTACCGCGCGTGGCGCGAAGCCAAGCTGGCCGACGCACCGCGCGGCCTCGACGCGCTGGTGGTCGAGGTGAACGATCCGTTCGCGCTGTCGAGGGGCGAGCGGCAGGCGCTGCGCGACCGCTGCGCGCGCTTCAACATGGCGATCTACCGCAGCGCGCCCGGCGCGGCCGACCCGGCACTGCCGCGCGCGCTCGGCCGGCAGCTCGGCCTGGAGCGGCTCGACGCCAACTGGCTGGCCGACGAGGACGGCATCTCGCCGATCACGGTGCGCGCCGGTGCCGGCCCGGCAGCGGCGTTCATCCCCTATACCGACCGCGCCATCCAGTGGCACACCGACGGCTACTACCATCCGGGCGAGCGGCGCATCCGCGGGATGATCCTGCACTGCGTGCGCCCGGCCGCCAGCGGCGGCGCCAACCGGCTGCTCGACCACGAGCTGGCCTACATCGCGCTGCGTGACCTCGACCCGGCGCACGTGCGCGCCCTGTCTGCGCCCGAGGCGATGACCATCCCCGAGCGCACCGACGACGAGGGCGTCGCGCGGCCTGCGCAGGGCGGCCCGGTGTTCAGCCTCGACGCCGGCGGCGCCCTGCACATGCGCTACACGGCGCGCACGCGCAGCATCGTGTGGCGCGACGACCCGGCCACGCAGGCCGCCGTGGCGGCGCTGCGCGGCGTGCTCGCCACCTCGCCCTTCGTGCTGCAGGGCCGGCTGGAGGCCGGCATGGGCCTGGTGTGCAACAACGTGCTGCACGACCGCGAAGCGTTCGCGGACGATCCGGCCGCGCCGCGCCTGCTCTACCGGGCTCGGTTCCTCGACCGGGTCTGCTGAAGGCCGCCGATGTCGCAATGGCTCACTGTCTGGCGCGCTGCCCACCTGGTGGGGGTGTCGCGGGGCGTGCTCCAGCAGCGCGTGCGCAACGGCGAGCTGCCGATCAGCGACGGCCTGGTCTCCACCGAGGCGCTGCTGCGCCTGTATCCGCAGGCGCAGCTCGAGCCCGACGGCGGTGCCCGCGAGCAGGTGGCGCTGATCAAGGAGCAGGCCTTCGCCCGGCGCGTGCGCGAGCGGCTGCTGCCCAGCCAGGAGGTGCTGGCGCAGCGCCTGTTCCACCAGAGCCAGGAGCTCGCCGACCTGCGCCGCCATCTGCAGCGCTACCACGCGCTGGTGCTGGAGTTGCGCGACGCGGCGCGCGCGCAGTCGGAGGCTGCGCCGGGCGACGTGGCCCTGCGGCGCCTCGCGAACCAGGCGACGACGGGCCTGGCGCGCGTGCTGGCCACCGAATCCGTCGACAGCCTGGACGTGATGGACGACATGCTCAAGGTGATGTGCGCACAGGTCACGGTGCGCCCGAGCGGCCACCAGTTTGCCGTGGAGGGGCACGACACGCTGCTGCAGGCCGGGCTGCGCGCCGGCCTCAAGCTCAACTACGGCTGCGGCAACGGCACCTGCGGCATGTGCAAGGTGCGCGTGATCGACGGCGAGGTGGCGCGCGTGCAGCATGCCGACTATCCGCTGTCCGAGGCGGAGAAGTCGCAGGGCTACACGCTGCTGTGCGCGCACACGGCGGCCAGCAGCGAGCTGACCATCGAGACGCTGGAGGCCGGCGGCCCGCAGGACATCCCGCCGCAGCAGATCGTCACCACGCTGCGCCAGCTGCGCGAGCTCGGGCCCGACACACGCCTGCTGCACCTGCAGACGCCGCGCAGCCACCGGCTGCGCTTCCTCGCCGGGCAGTCGGTCACGCTGGGGCTCGGCGGCCGCGAGGGCGGCGACGACGTGCACCGCACGCTTCCGGTGGCCAGCTGCCCCTGCGACGACCGCAACCTGCACTTCGTCGTCGGCCGCGACGAGGCGGACGGTTTCGCGCGCCAGGTCTTCGCCGGCGCCCTGCAGCCCGGCGCGGCCGTCGACCTGTGGGGACCGCAGGGCGACTTCGTGCTGGAAAGCGGCGAACGCCCGCTCGTCTTCGCCGCCTGCGACCTCGGCTTCGCGCCGGTGAAGAGCCTGATCGAGCATGCGCTGGCGCGCGACGAGGCGCCGTCGCTGTCGCTGTTCTGGCTGGCCACGCGGCCCGACGGGCACTTCATGGCCAACCAGTGCCGCGCGTGGTCGGCGGCGCTCGACAGCTTCGAGCACCAGCTCGCCTACCACAGCGACGTGGCCGCCGGCGCCTGCCAGATGGCGCAGGCCATGCGTGCCGACCTGTTCGACATCGCCTGCGACTTCTACCTCGCCGGCCCGCCGGTGTTCGTGCAGACGCTGTACGACGAACTGCGCGCCGGCGGCGTGCCGGCCGGGCAGATCCACACGGAGGTGGTGGAGTGAGTGATTGCAGCGGCGCGGAGGTCTTTGCACTGCAGGTGCTCGGGCACAGCATGGCGCCCGAGTTCGACGAAGGCGAGATCATCGTCATCGAGCCCGACGGCGCGCTGCGCGACGGCAGCTTCGTGCTCGCCCAGCTCGACGGCGAGTGGCTGTTCCGCCAGCTGCGCCGCAAGGGCGAGGGCTGGGCTCTGCACGCTCTCAACCCGGCCTTCGCCCCGCGGGCGCTGCCCGACCTGGCCGCGGTGCGCGGCGTGGTCATCCAGAAGGCGCGCCCGGGCCGGCGGCGCGCTTCCAAGAGCTATCTCTGAGGTCGCATGCCCTACTACATCTACCGCATCATGCCGCTGGGCATCCTTCAGAAGGTCGAGCAGCACGAGCGCTTCGCCGAGGCCTCGGCCCGGGCCAAGGCGCTGCGCGCGGCCGACGCGCCGGGTGCGGCGGCCGGCAAGGTCAAGGTGATGTTCGCCGAGAACGAGCTGCAGGCCGAAGACCTGCTCGGCCAGGTGCGCGAGGCCGGCCCGGCCGGCGACGACTGAGCGCGCCGCGATGGACGAGCCCGCATCGAGCGTAAGCTCCTGCTGCCACGGCGCCTCGGCCTGCGTCTTCACCAAGGCGCTGCTCGCGCACGCCGCACAGTGCGGCCTGGCGCAGCGCCAGTCGGTCGGCGAGGCCGATGCGCTGGTCTGTGCGTCGCCGGTCGCGCAGGTCAACTGCGGCACGCTGGCGGCGCTGATGCGGGAGCGCGCCGGCTTCGCGCTGCGCCTGCCGCGACCGCCCGCGCCGCTGGTGCATGCCAAGGCGCTGCAACTGCAGTGCGGCGGCCTGGCGGCGCTGCGCGCGCAATTGCAGGCACCGCAGGCCGACGTGCACGCCATGGTGGTGCTCGCGCACGAGCTCCATGGCAGCCTGATGGACCTGCCCTGGCAGCCGATGGTGGTGGCGATGACCGCCTGGCAGCCGCGCCGTCGCTACCGCGGGCCGGCGCCGTGACCCGCCCGGCGGCCGCACTGCGCGAGGCGGTGCAGATCAACTGCCACATCGCCGATGCTCGCCATGCGCAGGATCTGAGCCTGTGCACCTTCCTGCTGCAGATGCGCGAGTTCCACCGCTGGGAGCGCGGCCTGCCGCTGAACGCGCCGCTGGTGCGCAGCGAGATCGGCGCCTGGATTGCACGGCGCGAGGCGCTGTGGGCCGATCTGGAAGCGCGCGAGTTCGCGGCGCTGCCGCTGGGCGATGGCCGTGCACCGGGCGAGCCCTTCGGCGTGGAAGCGGTCAACGCGCTGCTCGCGCCGCAGGGCCTCGTCTACGGCGCCGGCTGGGAATCCGCGCGGCGGCCGGCCTTCTTCCTTGCCGAGCTGATCGAACTTCGACCCATCGCGGCCGAGGGTCTCGTCGTGCAGGTCTGCGGCCGCGAGTGGGCACGCGGCCTGTTCGCGCCGCCCGCCGCGCTCGCCGGTGACACCGTCGTGCTGCGCCGTGAATCGATGGCGCGCTGGCTGTGGGAGAAGTTCGAGGTCTTCGGCCTGAAGCGCGCCGACGGGCCCTTCAAGGCGGTGGCCCGCGCCTACGACCTGGAAAGCGACTTCCTCGCCGGGTTGCCGCGCATGCTCGACGAGCAGGCCGAGACGCTGATCCTGCACGAGATCGGCGAGCACCGCGCCGGTCGTCGCCTCGGGCCCGCCTGGGGCGAGATCCGCCTCGCGCTGGACGACCGCCGCAGCGAGCTGCTGCTGCGTGCCGTGCGCGACCAGATCGCCGACCTGGGCACCACGCTGCCGGCGCTGATCGAGCGCGGCGATGCCGTGTCGCTGCACTTCTGGTTCGCCGGCTACGACGGCTTGCGCAAGCAACTCTTCCCCGGCCTGGCCGAGGCCTACCGGGCGTGGTGCGAGGGCGACGGCGCCGCGGCATTGCAGCAGGCCTGTGCCGCCGGGGCCTGCCACTTCGAAGACCTGGCCGCTCAGGTGCTGGAGCTGCACCTCGTGCACGGCAGCGCCGCGAGCCGGCCCATCGCCGCGCTGCTGGCCTCGCCGCAGGCGGTGTGCGGCCCGTGAAGCCGCTGCTCAGGGCAGCGGCTTGCTGATCGTCATCGCGCCGCGGATCTGGCCGAGGGCGTAGCCCGTGGCCTTGTCGTTCGGGTAGAGCTCGGCCAGGCGTTCCTTCACCGCCGGGCTGATGCGCTCGGGTGTGCCGTGGCAGTTCGTGCACAGCTCCACCACCGGCAGCGCGCGCATGTAGCGCATCACCGACTTGCCCTGCTGCTGCACGACCTCGGCGCGCTCCAGCGAAGCCGGCTTCTCGCCGGCCGCGGCGCGGCGGTCGAAGTCTTCCAGCGCGGCACGCTCCCAGTCGTCGGGCACGGCTTTCGGGTTGCGCTCGCGCAGCGAGACGCGGCGCACGCTCCAGCCGGTGTCCTGCGTGGCGGCACGGGCCAGCTTCGGCGCTTCCTCGCGGCACACGCCGATCGCCCCGGCGGGGCCGCTGCGCTCGATCTCGGCGGTGAGCACGGACAGCAGCTTCGGTGGCACCGAGGTGGCGACCTGGCGCGCTTCCGCCACCCAGGTGTCCTGCGCGGCGGCGGGGAGCGCTGACAGGGCGATCAGCACGGCCGGTGCGAGTTTCCTCATGGGCCTTCTCCTACGCTTCCTGCTCGGCGCGCCAGGTGATGTACTTCAAGGTCGCCGCCGCGCCAGCGACGATCGAGGCCAGCGCGATGAAGGAGCCGATGGCCAGCGTCGATACGCCGGACAGGCCCTGGCCCACCGTGCAGCCCATCGCGGTGACGCCGCCGAAGCCCATCAGCACCGCGCCGACCAGCTGGTTGCGCAGGTCGGCCAGCGACGCGAAGCCTTCCCAGCGGAAGCTGCGCGAGGCCAGCGCCCAGGCGGCCGAGCCGAGGATCACGCCGAGCGCGGTGGCGATGCCGAAGCTGACGTGCAGCGACTTGTCCGTCCACAGCATCAGCAGCTCGAGCGTGTACGACAGCGGCGCCACGAAGCTGAGCGACTCGATCGTGCGGGTGTTGGTGGCGAAGTAGCCGGTCTCCAGCGTGTCGGGGTTCTCGCCGAAGCCGAGGTGCCCGCTGACGTACCAGCCGCCCACGACCAGCGCGCCGAGCGCGATGCCCGCCAGCCATTGCGTGGGGTTGGCGCGGAAGCGCCGGTCGGCGAAGACGAAGCCGAGCAGCAGCACCGCCACCGCACCGGCTGCGACCCAGCGCGCCGACGACGCCGACACGCCGGCGGCGGCCAGCAGGGAGGGCAGTCCCTGGTCCTTCCAGCCGAAGCGCGAGAGATCGAGGCTCACCGGGTCCAGCCACGCGGCACGCCACTGGCCGAACAGGCCCTTGAGCGTCATGTAGCCCGAGATCGCCAGGAAGGTCAGCACCACCAGCGAGCGCAGGCTGCCGCCGCCGACGCGGATCAGGTTCTTGTTGGCGCAGCCGCCGGCCAGCGACATGCCCACGCCGAACACCGTGCCGCCGACCACCAGCGACAGCCAGTTCAGGCTGGGCCGCTGGTAGACGCTCTTGCCGAGGTCGGCCAGGCCGGCATGGGCCAGCGCATTGGCGCCGAGGACGGCCACGGCGATGGCCAGCAGCCACATGCGCATGCGCCCCCAGTGGCCCATGTTGACCACGTCGGACACCGCGCCCATGGTGCAGAAGTTGGTCTTGTTGGCGACGGCGCCGAAGACGAAGGCGAGGGCGAAGCCGCCCCACACGACCACGCTGGCGGGGTTGGCGGCCATCTCCATGTCGGCTCTCCGGGCGGTGGGGCTCAGCGGGCCCCGGCGCCGGCGAGCCGGCCCAGGGTCTCGTGGATGACGTCGGGGGCGCGGGCGATGCGCATGAACTGCCCCATGCCCAGGGCGGGCCACGACAGCGCGATGCGATAGCGGCCGTACAGCGCGTAGGCCTTGCCGTCGACGATGTAGATCTCGTAGGGCAGGGCGGCCACGTGGTCGGGCCCGATCTTGCCGGCCCACCAGGCCTCGCCGTTCTCGGGGTCGTTCATCGCCACGCCAATGACGGCCAGCTTCGCCTCCGGCAGCACCACCTCGTACACCGGCGCCGTGCCACCCAGGCCTTGGGCGAGGTTGGCGCGCACTGTCTTCAGCGCCTCGTCGAAGCTGGGGAAGCTTGCCAGTTCGTTGCGCTGCGAGTCGATGCGCTCCATGCCGATCATGTAGCGGTAGCCCGGCAGGTCGGCCTCGGGCACATCGCCGCCGAAGGCGGGGCCTTCGCCCAGCGCGTGCGCGAGCCGCGCGCGCACCGAGCGCAGCGCGGGCTCGGCGCCGCCGAAGCCGCCGCGCAGGTAGGCGCGGCCCCAGTAGTCGGGGTTCATGTACGAGACGCTGCCGTCGCTCTTCACGCCGACGCGGATCGGCGCGGCGAGGATGGCCGTGCCGCCGGCCGTGCGCGCCGCCTGCGTCAGCGCGGCGTCGGTGACGATCAGGCTGCCGTGGTTCGGCAGGCCGCGCGGCATGTGCCGGCCGACGACGGTGAAGCCGTCGTTGCGCAGCTTCGCTTCCAGCTGGCCCATCAGCGCGGGCAGCTCGCCGGCGGGCTGCGGCGAGCCCGCCAGGTAGGGCCCGACGGCCAGGCAGGCGGGGGCGATGACCAAGGCGGCGAATGCCGCGAGGAGCCGCTTCACGATGCGCTCAGATGAACAGGCAGACGTCGGTCTCGCCGGCGAACTTCATGAAGGTCGCCGCGCCGCCGTACTCGATGCCGTCGATGAAGTCGTCCTTGCTGAACTCGAACAGGTCGACCGTCATCTGGCAGGCGATGAACTTGACGTCGGCCTCCTGGCACAGATCGCGCAGTTCGGTCAGCGAGGCCACGCCCTTCTTCTTCATCTTGGCCTTCATCATCGAGGTGGCCATGGCCTGCATGCCGGGCAGCACCGAGACGATCACCGGCATGGGCACCGGCATCGGCATCGCCGGGTTGGCCAGCGGGCTGATGGCGATGCCGCTCAGGTCCTTGCGCAGCAGCTGCAGGCCGTAGAAGGTGAAGAACACCTGCACTTCCCAGCCCAGCGCCGCCGCCGTCGAGGCGAGGATCAGCGGCGGGTACGCCATGTCCAGCGCGCCCTTGGTGGCGATGATCGCCATCTTCTTGGTGGTCATCGGCTCAGGCCTTCTTCAGGAAGAAGACATACTTGCCGCCTTCGCTGCCGGAGTGCAGCAGCGCATTGCCGGTCTGCTCGGCGAAGGCCGCCATGTCGCACACCGAGCCGGGGTCGGTGGCGACCACCCGCAGCACCTGGCCGCTGGCCATGTCGGCCAGCGACTTCTTCGTCTTGACGATGGGCAAGGGGCAGGCCAGCCCCGAGGCGTCGAATTCCTTGTCGAAGTTCATGCTTGTCTCCTGAGCAGCGATTCGCGCCTATTAGCGCGGCGCAGGCCCGGCACCGTCTATTACCGCGATGGGTGGGCCGCGATAGCCCATTTGGGTAATGGGGTTTCGCGCCTGCCGCGGTCAGGATGCGCACACGTCGGATGGCGTTCGCAAGGAGGCTCGTGACCATGACCACACGTCGAGAACTGCTGGCGCGCAGCGCGTCCGTTGCGGCCGCGCTGGCCGGGCTGGGCCTGTTGCCGCAGGCTGCGCAGGCCGCCTGGTCGCAGGCCGCCTTCGATGCCAAGAACATGGGCGACCTGATGAAGGCGCT
>NZ_JBFXIO010000024.1:0-23213 GCF_050175855.1 Piscinibacter sp. | reverse complement strand
GACTGCGCGCCCACCGTGCCCAGCGCCAGGGCGACCCACACGGTCAATTGCTTCATTCGCATCCTTGTCTCCTCGAGGGTTGAGAGATCTGGGGGGCCGGACTCCTGCCTGCTCCTCCGGTGCCTGAAAGGGCAATCCGCGTGCCAGTGGCCAAATGGCGTTGATGCCGGCCAAAGACACGCTCCGGACGCTCCATTCCCCACGACACCTAAGGGTTTCCCCGCGCGTTGTCACAGCGCGGAGCAGTCTTCCCGCGCCGCGCCGTGACAGGCACACTCGCCGCGCCACGACCTCCGAGGAGCCCATCCATGGCCACGCTGCGCGACCGCCCGTACGTTCAGTTCAACTTCCTCGTCGATCTCGGCGACGGCAACACCGAGGGACCGGAGGCCGGCTTCGCCGAGGTCAGCGGCCTGTCGATGGAGATCGACGTCATCGAGTACCGCAACGGCAACTCGCGCGAGAACCACGTGATGAAGTTGCCCGGCCTGGCCAGGGTCGGCAACGTCACGCTCAAGCGCGGCGTGATCGGCTCGCTGGCGCTGTGGCGCTGGATCGACCAGGTGCGCAACGGCGACGCGGGCGCCTTGCGCAACGTCACCATCCAGCTGCAGAACGAGGACCGCAGCGCGGTCGTGCAGACCTGGCGCCTGCTGCGCGCGCGCATCGTCAAGCACACCAGCGGGCCGTTCAACGCCAAGGGCAGCGACGTGGCGATGGAAGAGATCGTCATCGCCTTCGAGCGCCTGGAGCTGGAGTGAGCGGGCACGACCGCACGCCAGTGCCGGGCAGTCGCTTCCGCGTAGAACTGGTCGACGGCAACGGCCGCGCCATCGAGGTGGGCTGCTGCGAGGTGGTGTTCCCGCCGCTGGCGGCGCATGCCGATGCGCAGGCCGCGGTGGCGGAGGAGCACCTGGTGCTGCGCCGCGCCACCGGCGGCGACGACCTGCTGCACGCCTGGTGGAGCAAGGCCTGCCGCGGCCGCGCGCCGCAGCGGCGCAGCGTGCGCGTGACGCTGCTCGCGCCGGACCGTGAGCGCGTGGTGATGTGCTGGCGCTTCCGCAATGCGCGGCCGGCCTCGCTGCACTACTCGCCGCTGAACGCAAACGAGAGCGCGCTCGTCTTCGAGTCGCTCGCCGTGGCCTTCGACGGCGTCGAGATCGACTAGCGAACGACTAGAGATCGCTCAGGGCTTCGCGCCCTTGAGCACCGCCTGCTCGTAGCGCGGGTAGAGATGCGCCACGTTGCGCGTGTACTCGGTGCCGAAGGCCGCCCAGCCGCGGAACTCGGCGGGCACCTCGGCGCGCAGCACCTCGTTCATCTCGGCGCCCTGCTCGGCGAGCTGGCGGAAGCTGCGGTCCAGCCATTGCAGGTAGCGCTGCGTCTGCGCCACCGCGGTGGTGTCGTTGCGCACCGGGCCGTGGCTGGGCACCAGCGTCTTCACCGGCAGCGCCGCGAAGGCCTGCAGGCTCTGCAGCCAGGGGCCGATCTGCGCATGCGGCGTGGTCGGGATGCGCTGCGCGAACACCAGGCCGCCGGCGAAGACCACGCCGCTGGCCTTGTCCACCAGCACCACGTCGCTGGCGGTGTGGCCGCGGTATTCGCGCAGCTCCATCTCGCGCTCGCCGATGCGCAGCGGGCCGAGCGCCAGCGTGCCGGTGGGCAGCATGGCCTCGGTGCCGCGCATCCAGTCGCCGCACAGGCGGTAGAGGTTGTCCTCATAGGCCTTGGCCTCGCGGGCCATGCCGGCGCGGGTGGCGTCGGTGGCCAGGCGCGGCACGTCGGCAAAGGCCTGGTTGCCGAGAAAATAGTCGGGGTGCTGGTTGAGGTGGATCACCTGCACGATCGGCTCGGCCGTGGTCTTTCCGATCAGCGCGCGAAGCTGTTCGCCGTAGCGCTTCGACGGCCCGGTATTGATCACCACCACGCCCTTGCCGGTGGCGACGAAGCCGGTGTTGATGATGTTGCAGCCGTTGGCGATGCTGAAGTCGGCGTTGGCGCCTTCCACCACCCACACGCCGGGCGCCAGCGCGCGGGCGGCGAGGCCGTAGTCGAGCTTCGCGACGTCGACCTTCGGCGTTCCCTGCGCGACGGGCACGGCGAACGCAGCCAGCAACAGCGATGCAGCGAACGCCTTCATTCGATGCGCGAGTCGATGCGGTTGCCGTTGTTGTCGGTACCCACCAGCCGCAGCCCGCCGGCCACGCGGCCGGGGAAGTCGAAGCTGAACACCGGGTTCTCGCTCACCGGCTCGTAGGTGGCCAGGCGCAGCAGTTCGCGGCCCTGCGCGTCGCGCACCGCGAGCTTGTTGACGTAGAAGGCCGGGATGCCGCCGACCAGGCCGGTGTCCATCGGGTGCATCACCATCACGCGCAGCCGCGAGGCCGCCTCGCCGCCCACCGGGCTGCCGGCGAACAGCTTGCCGCGCGCCTGGCCGAGGGTCTGTGACCAACTGCCGTCCTTGCGCGTGGCGCCCGAGACCGTGCAGCCGCCGCCGGACGAGTCCACCAGCGTGCCGCCCACGTGCCACACGCCGTCTTTCGTGCGCGCGGCGGCGCGCACCGGGCTGGCCTGCTCGAGCTTGAAGCGGAAGCCCACGCTGGCCAGCGCGGCCACGGGCTGGAACTCCAGCACCTTGCGGATCGGGTTGCGGTCGACGAACACGACCAGCGTCTCGATATCGGGCAGGCCGGTGGCCGACACGCTGATCGGCACGTTCATCGGGTCTTCGGCGAAGGCCGGGCCGCGCACCACCACGCGCTCGTCGAACACCACCCGGGCCGAGCCGAAGAACTCGCGCTTCAGGCCGGGCCACTGCAGCGAGCCGAAGGGGTCGCCGCCGGTGGCGTCGGCACGGGCGGGCCCGGCCGCGACCCATGCGGCGGTGCCGGCGAGGCGAATCAAGGCATGACGGCGACCGACCATGCCCCGAATCGTGACGTCACGCTCCGAGGGCCTCCATCCCGGGTCAACCCGAAGGCGCTGCGTCAGGATGGATCAATCGACGGCGAGGACCTCGCAGCGCCGGTCGGCCCGGCCGCCACGGCTCACGGCCGCAGCAACCCCAGCAACTCGCGCCACAGCCCATGCCCGCCGCGGCCTTCGCGCGCCGCCTCGTGCACCGCGATGCCAGGCTCGGCACAGACCACATGGCAGTGGTCGACATAGACGTTCTTCTTGCTCTTGCCCGATTCGACGCGGAACAGCGTGCCCATCACCCAGCCGACCACGCGGGCCTGGGCCACCGAGGTGCGCTGCGCGCTGGCGCGCGTGTAGGCGTGCTGAACGAGCAGGCCCGGGCCGCGCGCCGTGGCCACGCTGACATGGCCCAGCACCACGGTGCCGAGCTTGAGGCTGAACACGCGCCTCAGCCTCACCGAGCCGGACATGCCGGCGAAACGGTCCCAGCGAAAGGCCACTTCGGCGTCTTCGGGAATGTCCCAGCAGAAGAAATTGGTGCCCGGCGTGGACTTCAGCGTCAGCGTGCGCGGCTCGTCGCCAGCCTCGATCTCCTTGAGGAAGTAGCAGCCGTGGCGGATGCGCGCCACGGTCGCGCGCCAGGGCTGCGGCGGCAGCCACAGCGTGTTGGGCGCGGCGCCGTCGACGTCGAAGGCCGGCTTCATCAGTAGCCGGCCCTCGGCCAGTCGCATGTGCAGCTCGTCGCCTGCGGGCACGTCCACCCGCACCGCCCGGTCCTGCGCCTGCAGCGGCCGCTCGCGGGGAGTGATGGTCATGTACGCATCCTTGTTCTGCGCGAACAGCAACCGCGCCAAAACGAGCAGGAAGGCCCGCAGCGCCACGAACAGCAGGGTGGCGCTGCCCAGCACCGAGGCGCCCGCCGACACCAGCAGCACCTGGTCGACCCGTTCGCGCGTCAGCCTGCTCATCTGGATGGCCTGGCCACGCAGCGCATTCACCAGGCCAGCCGAACCGGCGTTGCCGGCCTGGCGGGCCTGGTCGACCAGCGCGCCGAGCCGCGCTTCGAGGTCGGCGCGCAGCCGATCGCGCGGGCCCACGTAGGCCGCGTTCGCCATGTCCAGCGGGATGTTCGCGATGCAGCCCGGCAGGTTCAGCAGGTTGCAGGCGTGGCGAGCAGGAAACCCGGCGTACTTGAAGAGGCTGTCCGGCATCACACGGGCGAAGACCCGCATCGCCGCGTCATTCACGCCCTGCGCAGCGGCGGCCGTGTTGTTGCCGGCTCCGCGCGCCGCGGCAACGCCAGCGTCTTCCATGTCGGCGTACAGGCGCGCCACGGCCAGCTGCAGGTCCTCGCGCAAGGTGGGGCGGTCGACGTCGCTGTCGCGCAGCAGGGTCGGCCCCGGCGGCTGGCCGTTCTCCGCAGGCAGGGCGATTCGGTAGGCGATTCGCTCCACCGCCGCATCGACGGCTCGGCCGGCCCAGAAGTTGGCGGCCAGCACCAGCGCGAACGGACTCCACAACAGCAGCGACCACAGCAGCGCACGGCGCAGTGCCGGCGTCGACGTGCTGTGCCAGATCTCGCGGTTGTCCAGCCAGGCGCGCGCCAGCAGGCGCAGCACCAGCAGCGCGAGCGTACCCACGAACACCGGCTGAAGCGCCGTCACCCCCGAGGCCACCCAACCGCCCTCCGTCCTGACGGCAGCGCAGGCCAGCGAGGCAAGCAGGGACAGCCCGAGAAAGGTCATCGTCGTGCGGTGGCCGACGCCGATCGCCACGACCACGGCCAGCAGCAGCAGCGAAGCGGCGATCTGGTAAGGCGCTTCCAGCCAACGGGCGCGCTTGTCGGCTTGCCACAGTTCGTGCAGCCCGATCCGCGCGCGCAGCTCCCAGGCCTGCTCCGGCCGCGGCGGATGCTTGGCCAATTCCGCCTTCAAGGCTTCGAGCTTGGAGAATACCCTCGAGTATTCCTGCGCCAGCTGCTCCTGCCTTTTCCTGTCGATACCGTCCCGTGCCTTGGAGGTCTGGTCGTATTCGGACTGCAGCTGCTTCGCGCGCTCGTCGAGCTGGCGCAGTTCCGTCCATCGACCGCCGAGCCCCCCTGGGCGCGCCGCATTCACTGCGTCCCACTGTGCGCGCAGTGCGCCGACATCGGGCAGCGCCGGCTCCCTCTTCGCGAGCGCACGATCGATCCAGCGCTCGGGCGTCGCGAGCCGTCCGATCGCCGCGTATTCCGCCGCAAGGGTGGGATCCTGCGACTCGGGCACGCGCTCGATCCAGTGCAGCGGCCCGGGTGCGGCGCCGACACGGGAGATCGGCGTCAGCACGAGCAGCAGCGCCGGCAGCATCGCCAGCCAGAGCCATCGCGGGCGCAGCGGCCAGCCCACGAAGCCGGCAGCCATCAACAGCACGATCAGCAGGGGACGCACAGCCGACAGCTCGACCCACGTCCAGCGAAAGCCTTCGGTGCCCGGCAGCCACGTCGTGACCGGCAAGGTAGCGCTGATGAACGCCGGCACGACGCCGATCAGGCACAGCAGCAGGAACAGGTCGCGGCGCTGCGGCCGGTTCAGTTCCAGCCGCACCGTTCTGCGTCTCCTTGCATGTGCCACGGGCCGACCCGCCGGTGTGCGCGCTGCATGGCCGCAGCATGCATCAACGACCGCCGCGGGTCCACCGGGTTAGCACGCGCGACGCGCCTGCGACTCCTTGCGGTTCACCCCCGCGCGCAGACGCCCGATGCCTCCGGCAGCGCCGAGCCTTCCTTCTTCTGCACCAGCGCGACGCCGTTCTTCACCGCGACGATCTCGGCGACGATGGAGACGGCGATTTCGGCCGGGGTCTTGCTGCCCAGGTCGAGCCCGATCGGCCCGTGCAGCCGGTCGATCTCGGCCGGCGTCAGGTCGAACAGCGCCAGCCGCTCCTTGCGCTTGGCGGTGTTGCCGCGCGATCCCAGCGCGCCGACGTAGAAGGCCGGCGACTTCAGCGCTTCCAGCAGCACCATGTCGTCGAGCTTGGGGTCGTGCGTGACCGCGATCACCGCGCTGTGCGGGTCGAGGTGCAGTTCGGTGACCAGGTCGTCGGGCATGGACTTGCTGAAGGTGGTGTTCGGGATGTCCCAGGTGAGGTGGTATTCCTCGCGCGGATCGCAGCAGATCACCTCGAAGTCGAGCGCCAGTGCCATCTGCGCGACCACGCGCGAGAGCTGCCCCGCGCCGATGATCAGCAGCCGCCAGCGCGGGCCGAACAGTGCGCGCAGCGTGCGGCCGTCGAACTCGAACAGCTCGCCGCGCGCGGCCGGCTCGATGCCCACCGCGCCGGTGTCGAGGTCGAGCCGGCGCGCCACCAACTCGTGGCGTGCGGTGCGCGACAGGATGTCGTCGACCCAGGCGGTGTCGAGCAACGGCTCCTGCACCAGCCTCAGGTTGCCGCCGCAGGGCAGGCCAAAGCGCGCCGCCTCTTCCTTGGTGACGCCGTAGGTGATCAGCGAGGGCTTGCCGACGCGCTCGCCCTGGCGCACGCGATCGATCAGATCGTCCTCCACGCAGCCGCCAGACACCGAGCCGACCACCAGGCCGTCGTCGCGCATCGCCAGCAGCGCACCCGGCGGGCGCGGTGCCGAGCCCCAGGTCTCGATCACCGTCACCAGCCACACCGCGCGGCCCTGGGCGCGCCAGTCGCGCGCCTGCTGCAGCACCTGGAGATCGAGGCTGTCCATCGTGGAACTCCTGTCTATCTCGTGAGGAAGTAGATCGCCGCGATGATCACCACGGCGGCGACGATCCAGACCACCGTCTTGTTGCCACCCGCGGCTGCGGCCGGTGCGGCCTCGGCCACCGCGCCTTCGGCCGGCGGCGGCGCCACCTTGGCCTCGAAGGCGGCGAAGAAGTCTTCGGCGATCTTGCCGGCGGCCGCGTCGATCAGCCGCGAGCCGACTTGCGCCATCTTGCCGCCCACCTGCGCGCGGGCCACGTAGCTGAGCTTCGTGGCCCCGGCCTCGCTGGCGAGCTGCACGTCGGCCGAGCCCTTGCCGAAACCGGCCACGCCGCCCTGGCCGTCGAAGTTGATCGTGTAGCTGTTCGGCGGCTTCACGTCGGTCATCTTCAGGTTGCCCTTGAACTTGGCCGCCACTGGGCCGACGCGCACCGCCACCAGGGCCTGGAAGGCATCGTCGCCGGTGCGCTCCAGCGATTCGCAGCCGGCGATGCAGGCCTTGAGGATCTCGGGGTCGTTGAGGCCGGCCCAGACGGTGTCGATGGGGGCCGGAAGAAGTCGTTCGCCTTTGAGTTCCATGGATTCAGTGAAGCAGATGGGAGGGGTTCAGCGCCGGGCGCTGCAGGGCCTGGGCCAGGTCGGCCAGGCTCGCGAGGTTGTGCACCGGCAGGAATCGGTCGACGTGCGCCAGCAAGGCGCGGATGCCTTCCGCCCGGGGCTGGAAGCCCTCGAAGCGCAGCAGCGGGTTGAGCCACACGACCTCGTGGGCCATGCGGTGCAATTGTGCGGCGGATCGCGACAACGCGCCGGACTCGTCACGCTCCAGGCCGTCGGTGACCAGCAGCACCGCCGCATTGCCGCCGAGCACGCGGCGCGCCCAGCGGCGGTTGAACTCGTCGAGGCTGGTGGCGATGCGCGTGCCGCCCTTCCAGTCGTGCACGAGCTCGTCGGCCATCTTCAGCGCGACATCGGGGTCGCGGTGGCGCAGGCAGCGGGTGATGTTCGTCAGCCGGGTGCCGAACACGAAGGTGTGCACCTTGAGGTGCCGGCGCGCGAGGCCGTGCGCGTAATGCAGGAACAGGCGCGAGTAGCGGTCCATCGAGCCTGAGATGTCCAGCAGCACCACCAGCGGGGGCCGCTCGGTTCGCGCGTGGGTGAAGGCCGGGGTCAGCGTGTGCGGCTGGCGGGCCATGCCCTGCAGCGTGCGGCGCAGGTCCAGCGAGCCGCGCGGCGCGGCCTCGTGGCGGCGGCGGCGCAGCGGCTGCACCGGCAGCGGCGCGCGCTCGGCCAGCTTCTTGGCCTGCTCGTACTCTGCGGTGGTCATGCTCTCGAAATCGGCCTGGGCCAGGCGCTCGCGCTCGGAGAAGCTGAACTCGGTCTCGAACTGGATCTCGTCGGTCTTGGCCTCGTTCTCGGGCCGCGGCTCGCGCTTCGGCGCGGGCGGCGCCAGCGCCTCGGCCAGGCGGTTGGCGCGCGGCGGCTGGTGCTTCTCGCCGCGGCCCTGCACCTTGGGCAGCAGCAGGTACATCATCTGCTCGAGCAGCTTGGGGTCGCGGAAGAAGGCGTCGAAGGCCGCGTCGAAGATCGTCTGCTGCTCGTGGCGCTCGAGCATCACGGCACTGAGTGCGGCGCGCACGTCTTCGCGGCGATCGAGGCCGACGGCTTCCACGGCGGCGATCGCAGCGAGCACGCGGTCCGGCCCGACGGCCATGCCGGTGTCGCGCAGGATGCGCGAGAAGTGGACGATGTTGTCGGCGAGCATGTGATGGACTGCCGTCAGAGGTGCGCCAGGGCGGCGGGGGTGCCTGCGTTCTCCGGCCCGCTCTCGCGGGCAACCACCGAGCTTCGTCCCCAGTACCTCGTCAACACCGCTGGGGGACCGCTACCGCCTTGGGGACCGCGAACCGGGCCTGCGCCCGCAGGCCCCCCCGCCGCCCTGCACTCTCGCTCGCTGTATGCGGCGACGCATGCCGCCTTGGTGGGGGGCGGGTGGCGGGGGCGTGCCTGCGCAGGCCCTGTTCGCGGTACCCAAGGCGTGGGCTGGCTGGAGGCGGCGTTGACGAGGTGCGTGTGACCCGGCTCGGTGGTCGCCCGCGAGAGCGGGCCGGAGCAGGCATGCCCCGGCCGCCCGCCTCGCTCGATGACTGCACGACCCAAGAGCATCACCTTAATCCAGCACAGCACGAGCCTTCAGCTCGTCGAGGATCTTCTGCGTGTCGCCGCCGCCCATGCGCGCGATGTCGTCCTGGTATTTGAGCAGCACGCCCAGCGTGTCGTGCACCGTGGCCGGGTCGAGCCGCATCGCGTTGAGCGCCACCAGCGCGTTGGTCCAGTCGATGGTCTCGGCCACGCCCGGTGCCTTGAAGAGGTCGAGCCCGCGCATGCGCTGCACGAACTCCACCACCTGCCGGTACAGCCGCTCCGACGCGCCCGGAGCCTTGCGGCGCACGATGTCGAGCTCGCGCTCGACGTCCGGGAACTCCACCCAGTGGTACAGGCAGCGGCGCTTGAGCGCGTCGTGGATCTCGCGCGTGCGGTTGCTGGTGATGATGGTGATCGGCGGCGCATCGGCCTTGATCGGGCCGAGCTCGGGGATGGTGATCTGGTTCTCCGCCAGCACCTCGAGCAGGAAGGCGTCGAAGGGCTCGTCGGCGCGGTCGAGCTCGTCGATCAGCAGCACCGGCGAGCGCTCCTGCGTCAGCGCCTGGAGCAACGGCCGTTCGATCAGCATCGCCCGGCTGTACAGGCTGTGCGCGAGGCGGTCGCGGTCGGCAGCATCGTGGATCGCATGCGCCGCCTCGGCCAGGCGGATCTCCACCATCTGCCGCGCCACGTTCCACTCGTAGGCGGTCTGCGCCACGTCCAGGCCTTCGTAGCACTGCACGCGCAGCAGCGCAGTCGACAGCGCCACGGCCAGCGTCTTGGCCAGCTCGGTCTTGCCCACGCCCGGCTCGCCTTCGAGAAACAGCGGCCGGCGCAGCTTCAGCGCGAGGAACAGCGCGGTGGCCAGGCGGCGGTCGCAGACGTAGTTCTCGGCGGCCAGCAGCTCGATCACCGCGTCGACGGTGGCGGGCAGCTTCAACGCGGTGGCATCGTTCATCGCGGGTTCAGGGCAAAGACTTCACTTCGAGCGCGACCAGCTGGCGCACCCAGCGGCCGGGGCGGTTCTCGCCGGTGGCGATCAGCTGCAGCGGCCCGACGCGCGCCGGCAGCGGCGAGCCGTCGGCATTCTTCCAGTTCAGCATCAAGGGCGCATGGCCGAAGTGCGGGTCGACCTCGGCCAGGCCGAACACCGCGCGGTAGCCGTCGGCCGAACGGGCCACCAGCGCATGGCCGACCACGTTGCCCGCGCCCAGGCGCTGCGACAGGTCGAGCCCGCAGGCCTTGAGCAGCGCCGTCACCGACACGCCGGGCACGGTGAACGGCGCGCCGTCGCGCAACCGCGCGCTGGCCTGCTCGGTCGGCAGCGCCTCCAGCGCGGCACGGCTGAAGGCCTGCGTGCGGCCGTCGGCGAGAGTCACCGTCAGCATCGCCTCGTCGGGCGACTGCGTCAGTGACTGCGCGCGCGCCGCCGGTGCGGCCAGCACCAGCAGCAGCGCACCCAGCAGCCAGGGCCGGCGTCGCCACATGGCGAGTGACCCCGGCGTCGGGCTCAGCGCGCCAGCGCCGCGGCCACGGCCCGCGATGCCATCACGCTGATCATCGCGGCGCGGTAGGCGGCCGAGCCGTGCAGGTCGCTGTTCAGGCCGTCGGCGCTCACCTTCACCGCCTTGGCGGCATCCGGCGTGAAGCTCTTCGCGAGTGCGTCCTCGATCGGCTTGCAGCGGAACACGCTGCCGGCCGCACCGGTGACGGCCACGCGCACGCCGCCCGCGGTCTGCGCGACGAATACGCCCACCAGCGCGAAGCGCGAGGCCGGCTGCTTGTACTTCACATAGGCGGCGCGCTGCGGCGTCGGGAAGCTGACCGAGACGATCAGCTCGCCCGGCTTCAGCGCCGTCTCGTACAGGCCGGTGAAGAAGTCGTCGCCGGCGATGCTGCGCTGGTTCGTCTTGATGGTCGCACCCAGGCCGAGCACGCCGGCCGGGTAGCAGGCCGCCGGGTCGGCGTTGGCGATCGAGCCGCCGAGGGTGCCCATGTTGCGCACCATGGGGTCGCCGATGCCGCCGGCCAGTTCGGCCAGCGCCGGGATGGCCTTGCGCACGTCGGGCGAGGCGGCGACGGCAGCGTGCGTGGTCATCGCGCCGACCACGACGTTGCTGCCTTCCATGCAGACGCCCTTGAGCTCGGCCCCGCCGCCGAGGTCGACGCGGCGCTCGCTGGACGACAGGCGCAGCTTCATCGCCTGCACCCGGCTCTGGCCGCCGGCCAGATAACGCGCATCGCCCTTCAGAGCCGAGGCGGCCGCGGCCGCGCTGGTGGGACGCTGGTAGTCGAAGGTGTACATGTGGTGTGTCTCCTCAGGCGATTCCGTGGGCGGCGCGCCAGACGCGCTCCGGCGTGGCCGGCATGGCCACGTCCTTCACGCCCAGCGCATCGGTCAGCGCGTTGATGAAGGCCGGCGGCGAGCCGATCGCGCCGGCCTCGCCGCAGCCCTTCACGCCCAGCGGGTTGTGGGTGCAGGGCGTGACGGTGTGGTCGACCACGAAGTTCGGCAGGTCGTCGGCGCGCGGCATCGTGTAGTCCATGTAGGTGCCGGTCAGCAGCTGGCCGGACTCGGCATCGTACACACAGCCCTCGAGCATCGCCTGGCCCAGGCCTTGGGCGAGGCCGCCGTGCACCTGACCCTCGACGATCAGCGGGTTGACGATATTGCCGAAGTCGTCCACCGCGGTGAAGCGGTCCACGCGCACCTTGCCGGTGTCCGGATCCACCTCGACCTCGCAGACATAGGTGCCCGAGGGGTAGGTGAAGTTGGTCGGATCGTAGAAGGCGTTCTCGTTCAGGCCCGGCTCCAGCTTGTCCAGGGGGTAGTTGTGCGGCACGTAGGCGGTGAGTGCGATCTGGCCGAACGGCACCTTCTTGTCGGTGCCCTTCACCTTGAACTCGCCGTTCTCGAACTCGATGTCGGTGTCCGAGGCCTCCAGCAGGTGGGCGGCGATCTTCTTGCCCTTGGCGACGATCTTGTCCACCGCCTTCATGATCGCCGTGCCGCCCACCGACAGCGAGCGGCTGCCGTAGGTGCCCATGCCGAAAGGGATGCGGCCGGTATCGCCGTGCACGATCTCGACGCTCTCGACCGGGATGCCGAGCCGGCCCGCCACCACCTGCGCGAAGGTCGTCTCGTGGCCCTGGCCGTGGCTGTGCGAGCCGGTGAACACCGTCACCGTGCCGGTCGGGTGCACGCGCACCTCGCCGGCCTCGAACAGGCCGGCACGGGCGCCGAGCGCACCGGCGATGTTCGAGGGCGCCAGGCCACAGGCCTCGATGTAGCAGCTGTAGCCAAGTCCTCGCTTCAGCCCCTTGGCCGCCGAGGCCGCCTTGCGCGCCGGGAAGCCGGCCACGTCGGCCAGCTTGATCGCCTTGTCGAGGTGGGCCGCGTAGTCGCCGATGTCGTAGGTCAGGCCCACCGGCGTGGCATAGGGGAACTCGGTGATGAAGTTCTGCCGGCGCAGCTCGGCCGGATCGCGCTTGAGGTCGCGCGCGGCCTGCTCGACGATGCGCTCGACCACGTAGGTGGCCTCCGGCCGCCCGGCACCGCGGTAGGCGTCGACCGGCGCGGTGGTGGTGAACACCGCCTTCACGTTGCAGTAGATCGCCGGCGTCTTGTACTGGCCGGCCAGCAGCGTGGCGTAGAGGATGGTCGGCACGCTCGACGCGAAGGTCGAGAGGTAGGCGCCCATGTTGGCGATGGTGTCCACGCGCAGGGCGAGGAAGTTGCCCTTGGCATCCATCGCCAGCTCGACCTTGGTGTGGTGGTCGCGGCCGTGCGCGTCGGTCAGGAAGCTCTCGCTGCGCTCGGCGGTCCACTTGATCGGCCGGCCGACGCGCTTGCTCGCCCACACCAGCGCGGTCTCCTCGGCGTAGAGGAAGATCTTCGAGCCGAAGCCGCCGCCGACGTCGGGCGCGATCACCCGCACCTTCGATTCCGGCAGGCCGAGCACGAAGGCGCTCATCAGGAGCCGCTCGACGTGCGGGTTCTGGTTGGCCACGTACAGCGTGTAGCTGTCGTCGTGCCGGGTGTACTGCGCGTTGGCGGCGCGCGGTTCCATCGCGTTGGGGATCAGCCGGTTGTTGGCGAACTCCAGCGTGCTGACATGCGCAGCCTGCTTGAAGGCGGCGTCCACCGCATCCTTGTTGCCGTGGCCCCAGTCGTAGCAGACGTTGTTGGGCACGTCGTCGTGCACCGCAGTGCCCGCCTGGTCGGCAGTGGTGATGTCGACCACCGCCGGCAGCACGTCGTAGTCGACTTCGATCAGCTCGGCGGCGTCCTTGGCCTGCAGCAGCGTCTCGGCGACCACCAGGGCCACCTGGTCGCCCACGTGGCGCACCTTGCCCTGCGCCAGCACGGGGTGCGGCGGCTCCTTCATCGGCGAGCCATCCTTGCTGTGGATCAGCCAGCCGCAGGGCAGCCCGCCGACCTTGGCCTCGGCCAGATCCGCGCCGGTGAAGATCGCCACCACACCGGCCGCCTTGGCGGCCTTGCTGGCGTCGATGGAGACGATGCGCGCGTGCGCATGCGGCGAACGCAGGAAGACGCCGTAGGTCTGCCCGGGCAGCACCACGTCGTCGGTGTACTGGCCGGCGCCGGTGAGGAAGCGGACGTCCTCGCGGCGCAGGATGGGTTTGCCGATCGGCGAGTTGGACATGTCGGTCATGGTCGGGCCCTCCGCGTTCAGACGGGCGCGCCGGTCTTGCCGTTCTGGCAGAACTGGATGGCGCGGACGATGTTGTGGTAGCCGGTGCAACGGCAGATGTTGCCTTCCAGCCCTTCGCGGATCTCGGCCTCGCTGGCGGCGGGCTTGTCCTTCAGCAGGTTGACCGCCGACATCACCATGCCGGGCGTGCAGAAGCCGCACTGCAGGCCGTGGCACTCGCGGAACGCAGCCTGCATCGGGTGCAGTTCGCCGTTCTTCGTCAGGCCCTCGATAGTGGTGACCTCGGCGCCCTGCGCCTGCACGGCGAGCATCGAGCAGGCCTTCACCGCGCGGCCGTTCAGGTGCACGGTGCAGGCGCCGCACTGGGCGGTGTCGCAGCCCACGTGCGTGCCGGTGAGTTGAAGCTGTTCGCGGATCAGCTGCACGAGCAGCGTGCGCGGATCGACGGTCGCCGTCACGGCTTTGCCGTTGACGGTCAGGCTGAGGGGAACGCTCACGGTTGTCTCCTGGAATGAACGGCCACCGCCGGTGGCGGTGTTGCGTCGCATTCTTCGAGCCGTGTCCAGCCCTGCAAAGCGCAGGCGTTCCCTTATGACTTTCGCTGCATAGGCCCCGGGAGCGTGTTCACTTCTGGAACACGCCCTCGCTCAGGGAGCCGCGAAACCGTGCCGCGCCAGCACCGCCTGCCCGGCCGGCGACAGCATGAACTTCACGAACTGCTGCGCAGCCTCGGGCGCGCCGTCGAGCAGCGTGACGCCATAGCTCGCGCTGACGTTCACCGCCTCCGGCACCTCGATGCGTACGAGCGCGGGCTCCTCGCGCTGCGCGATGACGACATTGGTGCAATAGGTGAGGAACACGTCGGCCTGCCCCGTGGCCACCAGCATGCCGTAGACGTTGCGGTCTTTCGGCGGCGGCGGCGAGTTCGGGCCGCCTGTGAGCTGCAGCGCCTTGTCGGCCAGGATCTTCTGCGCGCCGGGACGGCCGCTCTTCTCGATGCGCTCGAACATCGCGAAGGCATAGTCGCCGGCCGGGTCGGCCTTGGGCGTGGAGGTGCCCACGCGCACGGCCGGATCGAGCAGCCGGTCGACCAGCGTCTCGGGCGTGGCCCGGAAGCCGGCCGCACCCAGCGCGCACAGCGTGTTGCGCGCGAAGGCCTGCGGCGGCGCCGCCTTGCCCGCCGCGGCCAGCGCCTGCGGATGCGCCATGTTGGCGGAAGCGAACACGTCGGCACGCTCGCCGCCGGCGAGGCGGTCCTTCAGCAGGCCGGAGGCGCCGAAGCCGAGTTCCACCTTCGCGCCCGGCATGCCGGCCTCGAAGGCGCGCGCCACGTCGGTCAGCGCGGCACGCAGGCTGCCGGCGGCCAGCACCTTCACCGGCGCAGGCTGGGCCAGCGCGCCGAAGCTCATCGCCGTGGCCGCCATGAACAGGGCGCGGCGCTTCATCACTTGGCGTTGGCGTTCGGGAAGAACAGCTGCTCGCCGCCGATCTTGTACTCGGCGATGGCCTGCTGGCCGGCCGGCGAGACCACCCAGTCGGCGAAGGACTGCGCCAGATCCTTCTTCACGTGCGGGTGCTTGGCCGGGTTCACCACGATCACGCCGTACTGGTTGAACAGCCGCTTGTCGCCCTCGACGAGGATGGCCAGGTCGGCGCGGTTCTTGAACGACAGCCAGGTGCCGCGGTCGGCCAGCACGTAGGCGTTGGTCGAGGCGGCGATGTTCAGCGCCGGGCCCATGCCGCAGCCGCACTCCTTGTAGCCGGCCATCGCCGGCTTGTCGAAGCCGGCGGCCTTCCAGTAGCGCAGCTCGGCGGCGTGGGTGCCGCTCTTGTCGCCGCGCGAGACGAACTCGGCCTTGGAGGCGGCGAGCTTCTTGAGCGCCTCGACCACGTCGTTGCCCTTCACGCCGGCCGGGTCGGACTTCGGGCCGATGACCACGAAGTCGTTGTACATCACGGGGCGCCGCTCGATGCCGAAGCCATCGGCGACGAACTTCTCCTCGGCCACCTTGTCATGCACGAAGAGGATGTCGGCGTCGCCACGCCGGCCCATGTCCAGCGCCTGGCCGGTGCCCTGCGCGACCACGCGCACGTCGACGCCGGTCGCCTTCTTGAAGACCGGCAGCAGGTGGCCGAACAGCCCCGACTGCTCGGTGCTGGTGGTCGAGGACATCACGATGAACTTGTCCTGCGCCTGTGCCGCAAAGGCGATCAGGCTGGCCGCGGCCAGGGCGAGGAAGCGAGCGGTGGTGTTGCGATGGGTCATGCCATTTCTCCTTTCAGGAACTGCTGGGCGCGGCCGGTTAGGCCGCCGTCGAAGAACTGCGCGGTCGGCAGGTCGGCGTGGATCTCGCCGTCCTCCAGGTAGACCACGCGGCTGGCCAGGCGCTTGGCCTGGCCGAGGTTGTGGGTGCTCATCACGAGCGTCATGCCGTCGGCGGCGAAGCCGGCGAGCAGGGTCTCGACGTCCTTCTTGGCCGCCGGGTCGAGGCTGGCAGTGGGTTCGTCGAGGAACAGCAGCGCCGGCTGGACGGCCCAGGCGCGGGCGATCGCCAGGCGCTGCTGCTGGCCACCGGAGAGCGCCCGCGCAGGCCGCTCCTCCAGTCCCTGCAGCGAGACGCGCTCCAGCGCCGAGGCGATTCGCTCGTTCCACTGCGCGCGCGGCACGCCGCCGAGCCACAGCGCCAGGCGCAGGTTGTTGCTCACCGACAGGCGCATCACGAAGGGGCGCTGAAACACCATCGCCTGCCGGGCCGCCTCGGGCGCCAGCTCGCGCCGGCCGCGCAGGCTGAGCATGCCGTGCATGGCGCGCAGCAGCGTGGTCTTGCCGGATCCGTTCGGGCCGACCAGGGCGACGAACTCGCCGCGGCCGACCGCGATCGACACGCCCTTGAGTGCCTGCACCTCGCCGAAGCGCACCGAGATGTCGCGCATCGAGATCATCAGCGCACCCCCGCCAAGGCAGAGCCGTGGCCGCGCTGCGCGAAGCCGATCAGCAAGTTCACCACGCCCACCACGGAGAGCAGCACCAGGCCCAGCGCCATGGCCAGCGGCAGGTCGCCCTTGCTGGTTTCCAGCGCGATGGTGGTGGTCATCACCCGCGTGATGCCGTCGATGTTGCCGCCGACGATCATCACCGCGCCCACCTCGGCCACGGCACGGCCGAAGGCGGCGATCAGGATGGTCAGCACGGCCCAGCGGTCGTGCACGAGCATCAGCAGCGCGCACATCAGCGGGCTGGCGCCCATCGAGCGCAGCTGGTCGCCGCCATCGCGCAGCGAATCGCCGACGAGCTGGCGCGTCAGCGCGGCGATCACCGGCAGCACCAGGATGGTCTGCGCAATCACCATCGCCGTGGGCGTGAACAGGATGCCCCAGGAACCGAGCGGGCCGCTGCGCGACAGCAGCAGGTAGACGATCAGCCCGACCACCACGGAGGGCAGCGCCAGCAGCGTGTTCAGCAGCCAGACGAGCGTGCGGTGGCCGGGAAAGCGGGCCACCGACAGCCAGGCGCCGAAGGCCAGGCCGAAGCCGGCGGCGACCAGGCAGGCCGTGCCGCTGACCTGCAGCGACAGGGCGACGGTGTGGAACAGGACGGCATCGGCATGAACGATCAGATCGACGGCGGTTCGGACGCTCTCGGCAAAGGCACTCATCCAACTTCTCTCATACTGGCGGGATTCTCTGCGCCGATAGGCAGTCCCGACCATATGAAACGTCATGCATAGGGTGCACCTCACCTACACGCTCAGCGGCGAACGCTCGCTGCAGCGCGACCTGCACCACCCCCTGATGGCCCTGCTCTCGGCCGTTCACGACACCGGCTCGATCAGTGGCGCGGCGCGCGCGCTCGACCTGTCGTACCGCCACGTGTGGGGCGAACTCAAGCGCTGGGAGGGCGAGCTCGGCCAGACCCTGGTCACCTGGGTCAAGGGCCAGCCGGCGCTGCTGTCGCCCTTCGGCGAGAAGCTGCTGTGGGCCGAGCGGCGCGCGCAGGCGCGCCTGGCGCCGCAGATCGAGGCACTGCGCAGCGAGCTGGAGCAGGCCTTCGCGATCGCCTTCGACGCCAGCGCCGGTGTGATCCCGATGACCGCCAGCCATGACGACGCGCTGCCATTGCTGCGAGCGATGGCGCAGTCGCAGCACAAGCTGCATCTCGACATCCAGTTCACCGGCAGCGTCGATGCGCTGGCCGCGCTCAACGACGGCCGCTGCCTGATGGCCGGCTTCCATGCGCTGACCGAGTCGCCGCTGCGCTCGCCCACCGCGAAGGTCTACCGCCCGATGCTCAAGCCCGGCCACCACAAGCTGGTGAGTTTCGCGCGGCGCACCCAGGGTCTGATGGTGGCGGCGGGCAACCCGCTGGGCATCTTCACGCTCGCCGACCTGTGCCGCAGCGGGCTGCGCTTTGCCAATCGCACCCGCGGCACCGGCACGCGGGTGGTGCTGGAGGAACTGCTGGCGGCGCAGAAGATCCCGGCCTCGGCGCTGGCCGAGCTCGAGCGCACCGAGCCGTCGCACCGCGCCGCCGCCGAGGCGGTGGCCAGCGGCAGCGCCGACGCCGCCTTCGGCATCGAGGCCGCGGCGCGCGCGCGCGGGCTGGAGTTCGTTCCGCTGGCGCGCGAGCTGTACTTCCTCGTCACGCTGCAGCATGCGCTCGACCAGCCGCAGGTGCAGACCCTGCTCTCGCTGCTGCGCAGCGAGGCCTGGCGTGCCCAGCTCAACGCCCTGCCCGGCTACGCGGCCGAGAACAGCGGCGAGGTGCTGTCGCTGCGCCGCGTGCTGCCCTGGTGGAGCTACCGCAAGCCCAAGCGCTGAGATCCGTAAATGGATTCGAGCCGCGTGCGCGCGGCGGGGTCGACGTTCACCTTGCTCAGGTCGCCCTGCACGTGCGGCAGCGACAGCAGCCGTGCATCCATCACCTTGAACCAGGCGCGCGGGAAGTAGGCCAGCGTGAACATGCCGAAGTAGCCCGAGGGCAGCTGCGGCAGGTCGGGGAAGTGGCGCAGGCTCTGGTAGCGCCGTGACGGATTGGCGTGGTGGTCCGAGTGGCGCTGCAGGTGGAACAGCGCCAGGTTCGTGACCAGGTGATTGGTGTTCCACGAGTGATGCGGCTGCGGCGCCTCGTATTGCCCGCTGGGCAGCTTCGCGCGCAGCAGCCCGTAGTGCTCGACGTAGTTGGCCGAGGTGAGCTGCCACCAGGCCACCACGTTGTGCACCGCCAGGAAGACGATCATCACCGGCCCGAAGGCCGCGATCAAGCCGAGCTGCAGCGCCGCCGTGATCGCATAGGACTGCAGCATGGCGTTGCGCCAGCTCCAGGGCGAGAAGCCGAGCAGCGCGAGCCGCTGCGATTCGAGCTGCCACGCACGCCGGATGCCGCCGGGCAGCTCGCGCAGCGCGAAGCGGTAGATGCTCTCGCCCATGCGCGCGCTGGCGTGGTCTTCCGGCGTCGACACCCAGCGGTGGTGGCCGCGCCCATGCTCGACGGTGAAGTGGCCATAGGCCGGCACGGCCAGGATCAGCTTCGCGAGCCACTGCTCCAGCGCGTTGTGCTTGTGGCCGAGTTCGTGGCCGGTGGTCAGGCCCATGCCGGAGTTGGTGCCGGCCACGTAGGCCAGGATCAGCAGCGCCCACCACGGCAGGTCCTGCGTGCCCGCCCACGCGGCGCACACGATCAGCGTGACGAAGTACAGCGGCACGGTCAGCCAGGTGAGCCAGCGGTAGTAGCGGTCGGCCTCGAGCTGCGGCACCACCTCTTCCGGCGGGTTGTTCAGGTCTTCGCCGATCAGCGCGTCGAGCAGCGGCATCAGGCCGTAGCCGATCAGCAGCGGCACGGCCAGCATCGCTGGCTCGCCGGTGCGAGCATGCAGCGCGACGCCGAGCAACGGCACCAGCGGATAGACCACCGACAGCAGCCAGGCCAGGCGCTTGCCGTCGCGCCAGGTGATGCGGCGGCCGTCGGGCGTGGTCGCGGTGTACTGCGCGGCGAGCAGGCCCATCGCTCGCCCCGGCCTACAGCGCGCAGCTGCGGAAGCCGCAGAACAGGTCGTCGCGCTCGGGCAGCGCGAACTGGCGGAACTTCGGCGAACGCACGCGCGAGCGCGTGGCGAACGAGGCGCCGCGCAGCACCTTGTGGGTGCCGAAGGCGCTCTGCGAGTAGTCGCGCAGCGGCCCCGGTGCGAAGCCGGGATAAGGCCGGAAGGTGGTGGCCGTCCACTCCCACACGTCGCCCCAGCGGAAGCCGCGGCTCGCGCCCTGATGGGCCGCCGCTTCCCACTCCACCTCGCTGGGCAGGCGACGGCCGGCCCAGCGGCACCAGGCATCGGCCTCGTACCAGGCCAGGTGCATCACCGGCTGGGCCATCGGCACGCGCATCAGCTTGCCGAAGCGCTGCGCCAGCACGCCATGGCGCATCTGGTCGACGTGACGCGGCGTGCGCCGGCCCTCGCGCTGCAGCCATTGCCAGGCCTGCGGGTGCCAGAACTCGGCCTGGTCGTAGCCGCCGTCCTCGACGAACTCGGCGAACTGCTGCCAGCTCACCGGCTGCGCGTCGATCTCGAACTCGGGCACGTCGACGTCGTGCACCCACTTCTCGTTGTCGAACACGAAGCCACCGGGCTCGCAGCCCAGCGGCCAGCGCGTGGCAGGAAACAGCAGCGCATCGCGCGGGTTCAATGTCGCCGTCGTGCCGATCAGCCCCGATTCGAAGCCGAGCACCTGGCTCATCTGCGCGAACAGTTCACCGCGCAGGTCTTCGTGGAACAGCACCAGGCGGAAGAAGTACAGCGCGTCGTCGTCGTCGTCGGGCGCCGAGTCCAGCAGGTCGAGCGTGGTCTCCAGCGTGTCGACGAGGTACTGCTTGGTGGACGCGAGGTCGGGCAGATCGACCTTCCAGCGTGCCGCGTGCGAGACCTCCGCAGCGTCGTAGCAGCGATCGGCATCGCTGAGGATGGAGGGCAGCCGCGCCTGCGACGGGTCGCAGCGCGCACCGCGCTGGCGCTGCACGTTGCGCGCGATCCAGCGCTCCTGGAACCAGCCGAGGTGGCCCAGCTCCCACAGCGGCGGGCTGAGTTCGGGCTGCTGCGGCACGGCGAGGTCGGGCGAGCCCAGCGCGCGCTCGAAAGCGCTGATCCATCGCAGCGTGTGGTTGCGCGAGTCCATCAGCGACAGCGACAGCAACTCCCGGCCCGCGCGGCGCATGCGCGCGGAGTCGATGGAGGGGGCTTCGATGTCGAGCACGGAGGACCTCGCTGCGCCGCATTCTGACACCCCGGCCGGGCCCGGCGGAAAACCCGCAGCGCTGCTATTCTTCCGCCCCTTCACGACCATGGCCGGCATCCACATCACCGACATCGAGGCCGCCATCAACTGGTGGCGCGCACGCTCGCCCTCGAGCGACGGCATCACCGCCTGCGCCGAGGTGCTGGCACTGGCCGAGGTGTACGGCACCATGGTCTGGCTGCACGACCTGTATGTCGACGAAAGCGCGCTGGCCGGCGCGGCACGCGAGGCCTGGCTGGCCTGGTACCGCAGCACGCCCGACGCGCCCTGCATCGCGATCTGCTCCACGAGCCAGGGCGACGACCTGTGCAAGGGCTGCGGCCGCACCTTCGACGAGGTGCAGCACTGGCCGGTGATGACACCCGGCGAGAAGCGTGCCACCTGGCGGCGCATCACGATGGAAGGCACGGCCTGGCGCTTCAACCGCTATGCCGAGCGGGCTGCCGAACGCACGACCGAAGGCGCCGGCGAGGCCGGTTTGTGAGCCGGCTCTCCAGGCTGGCGAGCAGCGCGAAGCGCATCGCCCCGCTCGCCTGGCCGGTGTTCATCGGCCAGGTGGCGGTGCTGGCCTTCTCCACCGTCGACACGATGATGGCCGCGCGCGCCGGCCCCACCGACCTGGCTGCGCTGGCCATCGGCGGCGCCGCCTACATCACGGTGTTCGTCGGCCTGATGGGCATCGTGCTGGCGATCAGCCCGATCGCCGGCCAGCTGTTCGGCGCGAAGCACTACGAGGCCTGCGGCGCACAGCTGCACCAGGCGATGTGGCTGGCGCTGGCGCTGTCGGTGCCGGGCTGCCTGGTGCTGCTGTTCCCGCAGCCCTTCCTCGAACTCTCGCGCGCCTCGCCCGAGGTCTCGGCCAAGGTGCGCGGCCACCTCGCCGCGCTGGCCTTCGCGCTGCCGCCGGCGCTGCTGTTCACGGCGTTTCGCGGCTTCAACACCGCGGTGTCTCGGCCGAAGATCGTGATGCTGTTGCAGCTCGGCGCGCTGGCGCTGAAGGTGCCGCTGACCGCGCTGTTCGTGTTCGGCGCCGGCCCGCTGCCGGCACTGGGCGCGCCGGGCTGCGGCGTGGCCACGGCGGTGTGCATGCTGCTGCAGCTCGGCACGGTGTGGCTCATCCTGAAGCGCGACCCGTTCTACGCGCGCTTCCACATCGGCGACCGCCTCTCGCCGCCGCACCGCGGCAGCCTGCTCGCGCTGGTGCGGCTGGGCGTGCCGATGGGCGGCTCGATCATGATCGAGGTGACCGGCTTCACCTTCATGGCCTTCTTCATCTCGCGGCTGGGCGCCACGCCGGTGGCCGGGCACCAGATCGCGGTGAACCTGGTCTCGCTGATGTTCATGATGCCGCTGGCCATCGCCAATGCCTCGAGCACGCTGGTGGCGCAGCGCATCGGCGCCGGCGACATGGACGACGCCCACCGCGTCGGCTGGCATGGGCTGGAGATCGGTGTGGCCATCGCGGCGCTGATGGGCGGCTTCGTCTTCCTGTTCCGCGAAGCGATCATCGGCCTGTACTCGCGCGATGCGGTGATCGTCGCCGCGGCCATGCCGCTGCTGGCCTGGGTGGCGGTGTTCCACATCGCCGACGCCGCGCAGGCCATCGCCGGCTTCGTGCTGCGCGCCTACCGCATCGCCGTGGTGCCGCTGGTCATCTACGCGATCGCGATCTGGGGCGTGGGCCTGGCCGGCGGTTATGCGGTGGGCTTCAACGTCACCGGCCTGACGCCGCCGGCGCTGCAGGGCGCCGTGGGCATGTGGTTCGCGGCCACCAGCGGGCTGGTGGTGGCGGGCACCGGAATGTGCGGGTTCCTGGCCTGGATGATCAGGTCGCGATCGCGCAAAGCACGGGCTTCGCACCCAGCGACTGCGTGAGCACGGCCGGCTCGATGCCGACCAGATAGCCGCGCCGCCCGCCGTTGATGCAGATCCTCGGCAGCGCCAGCACCGTTTCCTCCACGTACACGGGCATCGCCTTGCGCGTGCCGAACGGCGAGGTGCCGCCGACGAGGTAGCCGCTGTGGCGCTGCGCCACCTCGGGCGTGCAGGGCTCCACCGACTTCGCGCCGATGGCGCGCGCCAGGTTCTTGGTGCTCACCTGGCGGTCACCGTGCATCAGCACGATCAGCGGCTCGCGCCGCTCGTCCTGCATCACCAGCGTCTTCACCACCGCGTGCTCGTCCAGCCCGAGCTGCTTCGCCGACTCGGCCGTGCCACCGTGCTCCACGTAATCGTAGACGTGCTCGGTGAACGCGATGCCGCGCTCGCGCAGCCAGGCCGTGGCCGGCGTCTCGCTGACGTGCTTGTCCTTCTTCGCCATGGGCGCGGATTGTGCCGCCCGCTCAGCCCAGCCAAGTGGAGAGGGCCCGGCCGATCGAGCCCGGCACCACCACCGCCATGAACAGCAGCCCGGCCACCGCGCCGGCGGCATGGGCGTCGTGGTTGATGCGGCCCACGCCGGTGCGGCCGGCCAGCACGCTG
>NZ_JBFXIO010000023.1:0-23624 GCF_050175855.1 Piscinibacter sp. | reverse complement strand
CGCGGCGCCGTTTCTTCTTTGCGAGCCCGACCATTCGGCAGCCCGGCCCCGCTTCCGTCAGACCGATGCTGAGCCTTGTTGCCGAGATCGCAGCAGCGCGAACACCGCCGGCACTACGAACAGCGACAGCAGCGGCGCGGTGACCATGCCCCCGAGCATCGGCGCGGCGATGCGGCTCATCACCTCGGAGCCCGTGCCGCTGCCCCAGACGATGGGCACCAGGCCAGCCAGGATGACCGCGACCGTCATCGCCTTCGGCCGCACGCGCAGCACCGCCCCTTCTCGGATTGCGTCGAGCAGCACCGGCAGCGTCAGCGGCGTGCCGGCCACCAGCCTGGCCTCCAGCGCATGCTTCAGGTACAGCAGCATCACCACACCGAACTCGGCGGCCACGCCGGCCAGCGCGATGAATCCCACGCCGGTGGCGATCGACAGGTGGTAGCCCATCGCCCAGAGGAACCAAACGCCGCCGGTCAGCGCAAAAGGCAGCGTGGCCATGATCAGCACCGCCTCGTCGATGCGCCGGAAGGTCAGGTACAGCAGGACGAAGATGATCATCAGCGTCGCCGGTACGACGATCTTCAGCCGCGCGTTGGCGCGTTCGAGGTACTCGAACTGGCCCGAATAGGCGATGCTCACGCCGGGAGCGAGCTTCACCTCGCGCGCCACCGCGGCGCGCAGGTCGGCCGCCACCGACGCGAGGTCGCGGCCGCGCACGTCCACATAGACCCAGCCCGAGGGTCGCGCGTTTTCGCTCTTGAGCATCGGCGGCCCGTCGGCCACGACGATCTTCGCCACCGTGCCCAGCGTGATCTGCTGGCCCATCGGCGTCAGCACCGGCAGCGCCGCCAGCCGCTCGGGCGTGTCGCGCCACTCGCGCGGATAGCGCAGGTTGATGGGGAAGCGCGCCAGTCCTTCGACCGTCTCGGCGACGTTCTCGCCGCCGATCGCACCGCTGACCACCGCCTGCACGTCGGCGATGTTCAGTCCGTAGCGCGCAGCCGCCGCGCGGTCGATCTGCACGTCGATGTAGCGCCCGCCGGTCAGGCGCTCGGCCAGCGCCGACGACACGCCCGGCACCGTCTTGGCAACCCGCTCCACGCCTTGGGCGATGCGGTCGATCGTGGTGAGATCGCTGCCGGTCACCTTCACGCCGATCGGGCTCTTGATGCCGGTGGCCAGCATGTCGATGCGGTTGCGGATCGGCGGGATCCAGATGTTGGCCAGTCCCGGCACCTTCACCGCCGAGTCGAGTTCCTCGACCAGTTGGTCGGGCGTCATGCCCGGCCGCCACTGCTCGCGGGGCTTGAGCTTGACCGTGGTCTCGAACATCTCCAGCGGTGCCGGATCGGTCGCGGTCTCGGCGCGGCCAGCCTTGCCGAAGACGCGCTCCACCTCCGGAACGGTCTTGATCATGCGGTTGGTGATCTGCAGCAACTCGGTCGCCTTCTGCGCCGAGAGGCCCGGCAGCGCCGACGGCATGTACAGCAGGTCGCCCTCGTCCAGCCGCGGCAGGAACTCCCCGCCCAGCCGCGACAGCGGCCAGGCCGTGCTCGCCGCCAGCACCACCGCGATCACCAGCGTCGCCTTCGGCCAGCGCAGCACCCATTCGAGCGCCGGACGGTAGATCGCGATCAGCACGCGGGTGATCGGATTTCTCTGCTCGTCGGGGATGCGGCCGCGGATCCACGCACCCATCAGCACCGGGATCAGCGTCACCGACAGCGCGGCGGCGGCCGCCATCGCGTAGGTCTTGGTGAATGCCAGCGGCCCGAACAATCGCCCTTCCTGCGCCTCCAGCGTGAAGACCGGGATGAAGCTCAGCGTGATGATCAGCAGCGAGAAGAACAGCGCCGGGCCGACCTCCTCGGCCGCCTCGGTGATGACCTTCCAGCGCGCCTCGCCGACGAGGCTCTCGCCGGGGTGCGCGTGCTGCCAGGCCTCGAGCTTCTTGTGCGCGTTCTCGATCATCACCACGGCCGCGTCGACCATCGCGCCGATCGCGATCGCGATGCCTCCCAGCGACATGATGTTCGCGTTGATGCCCTGCCAGCGCATGATCAGGAATGCCGCCATCACGCCCAGCGGCAGCGCGATGATGGCCACCAGCGCCGAGCGCAGGTGCCACAGGAAGATCGCACAGACGGCCGCGACGACGATGAACTCCTCGATCAGCTTCGCCGAGAGGTTGTCGATGGCGCGCTCGATCAGCGCGCTGCGGTCGTAGGTGGTCACCACCTCCACGCCCTGCGGCAGGCTGCCCTGCAGGTCTGCAAGCTTGGCCTTCACGGCCGCGATGGTCTGCTGAGGGTTCGCGCCCGAGCGCAGCACCACCACGCCACCGGCCACCTCGCCTTCGCCATCGAGTTCGGCGATGCCGCGGCGCATTTCCGGCCCCACCTGCACCGTCGCCACGTCGCCCAGCTTCACCGGGACGCCGCCGCGCGTGGCCAGCGGCACGGCGCGGAAGTCGTCCAGCGTCTTCAGATAGCCGCTGGCGCGCACCATGTATTCGGCCTCGGCCAGCTCCAGCACCGAGCCGCCAGCTTCCTGGTTGCCGGCCATCAGCGCCTCGCGCACCTGCGCGTGCGTGACGCCGTAGGCGGCCAGCTTCAGCGGATCGAGCACCACCTGGTACTGGCGGTTCATGCCGCCCACGGTGGCCACCTCGGCCACGCCGGGCAGGCCCTTCAGCTCGTACTTCAGGAACCAGTCCTGCAGCGCGCGCAGCTGCGACAGGTCACTGCGGCCGGTGCGGTCAACCAGCGCGTACTGGAAGATCCAGCCCACCCCGGTGGCGTCCGGCCCGAGCGACGATTTCGCCGCGGCCGGCAGCCGGCCCTGCACCTGGTTGAGGTACTCCAGCACGCGCGAGCGCGCCCAGTACAGGTCGGTGCCGTCATCGAAGAGGATGTAGACGAAGCTGTCGCCGAAGAACGAGAAGCCGCGCACCGTCTTCGCACCGGGCACCGACAGCATCGTCGTCGCCAGCGGATAGGTGACCTGGTTCTCGACGATCTGCGGCGCCTGCCCGGGCAGCGTCGTGCGGATGATCACCTGCACGTCGGACAGGTCGGGCAAGGCATCGACCGGCGTCGTGCGCACGCCCCACAGGCCTGCGGCCGCGAGGAACAGCGTGGCCAGCACCACGAGGAAGCGGTTGGCCACCGACCAGCGGATCAGCGCGGCGATCATCGCGGCGCTCCGGTGCTGCCGTGGCCGGCGTGCGGGTCGGCCACGGCAGGTTCGCGGTCGATCGCGGTGACCACGTGCTCATCGCCCTTCTGGCGGAAGCGGAAGCGCACCGCATCGCCGGCCTTCAGCCCGCGCGCGAGGTCCGGCCGCGCGAGCTGGAAGGGCATCGTCATCGCCGGCCACTTCAGCGCAGGGACTGCTTCGTGTTCCAGGGTGATCGCCGCCGCGTCGAGCTCGACCACGCGGCCGCGGGTGGTGAACTCGCCGGTCGGCCCCTGCTGCGCGCTGGCCGCTGCTGCAGTGGTCGCGGCCGCTTCCGCCGGGGCACGCGCGGTCAGCCCTTGCAGGCTGGCCTCGGAATCGATGAGGAACTGTCCCGAGGCCACCACCTGCTGCCCAGCCTCCACCCCCTTGAGCACGGCCACCCGGCCGTCGACCTCGGCGCCGAGTTCCACTTCCACCGGGCGGTACCGGCCCGGCGCGTCGACCACGTAGACCAGCGCGCGGCGCCCGGTGCGGATCACCGCCTCGCCGGGGACGGTGACGACCTCGGTGCCCTGCCCCGCACCGAGCAGCCGAACTTGCCCGAACATGCCGGCACGCAGCCGGCCGCCGCGGTTGGGCACCTCGACGCGCACGCGCAGCGTGCGCGTGTCTCGGCTCGCCTCCGGGAGCACTGCCGCCACCTTGCCGCGCAGCACCTCGCCCGAGAACGCCACCAGCCGCAGCTCGGCGGGCTGGCCCGTGACCACTGCCGCGCCCAGCGCCTCGGGCACGGCCGCCTCGACCCACACCGTGCCCAGGCCGTTGATGCGCGCCAGCGTCATGCCGGCGGCCACCGTCATGCCTTGGCGCACCATCAGCTCGGCGATCAACCCGCCCGACGGCGCCACGATGGTCGTCACGGCCTGCGGTTGCCCGCTGGCATCCACGCGCTCGATGAGCGCGGCCGGCATGCCCAGAAGCGTCAGCCGCGAGCGGGCTGCCTGTGCCAGGACCGCGTCGCCGGTGGCCCGCACCGCGAGGTACTCGCGCTGCGCCGCCAGCCAGTCTGGGTGCAGCACCTCGGCCAGCGGGGCGCCCGCGGGGATTACGTCGCCCGGCGCACGCGGATGGACACGCTCGACGAAGCCGTTGGCGCGTGCCTGCACGATGCTGACATCGCGCTCGTTGAGCCCGACTGTACCGACCGCGTCCACCGCCGCCTGCAGCACGCGCTTCTCGGCCGTGGCGACGCGAAGGCCGAGCGACTGCATGGCCTGCGGCGACACCGCCACCGCCGACCCGGCGTCGGCACCCGCCTCGTCAGCGTACCGGGGCACCAGCTGCATGTCCATGAACGGCGACTTGCCGGGCTTGTCAAAGCGCTGCGTCGGCACCATCGGGTCGTACCAGTACAGCACCTTGCGCTCGGCGGCAGGGGCGGCAGGGGCGGCAGGTGCAGCCGCCGTTGCCGAAGCGCCTGCATGGCCGCCAGCCGACAGCCACTGCGAGAGCGCCCAGCCGGCGCCGATGCCGGCCAGCAGCAACACCGCGCCGGCCACCACGGTCTTTGAGGACGAGGGGTTGGATGAAAAGCTCATCGTGTTACTCCGCAATCAGGGTGGACAGGCGCAGGCGCAGGGCGGCGCGCTGCGCGTCAAGGTCGATGGCGCGCAGCTGCGTTTCCAGCACCTGGCTGCGCGCCGTCAGCACGGCCGCGAGATCGCCACGGCCGGCCTGGTAGGCCGCCGTCGCCAGGGCCACGCGCTCGGCGGCCAGCGGCAGACCGGCGGCCCGCAGCCGCTCGGCCTGCGTGTCGAGCGCCTGCAGTTCGGCCAGCATCGCGTCGGTCTCCGCGGCATGGCGCCGCAGCAGTTCCTCGCGCTCGGCCTCGATGCGTTCGATCTCGCGCCGCTTGGCCTCGATCTGCGGCTGCTGGCGGCGATCACGTTGCCACGGCAGGTCGAAGCTGAGCTGGAACGACACCATGTCGTCGTAGCGTGGCCGCCGGCTGTACGCCACCTCCCACGACCAGTCGCCGCGCTTCTCCGCATCGGCCTCGGCCACCTCGGCCTGGGCCATCGCACGCATCGGCGCATAGGGTGCCAGCTCGGCGTGATGCGGCAACGAGCTGCGCAAGGCGTCGCCGTTCACGTCCATAGCCGGCGCTGCGCCCTGCAGCGGCGCAGCGGCACGCTCACCGATCCATCGGCGCAGTTCCACCCTCGCCTTGCGCACGTCCCGCGCCAGCTCGTCGGTCCGGTCGGCGATGGCCAGCGCTTCCTGGCGCGCCATCGTCAACTCCGCGGGCATGGCCGAGCCGGCGGCAATGCGGGCCGGCAGCGTGTCCTGCAGCAGCCGGTTCTCGCGCTGGAGGCCGGCCACCTGCGACAGCCGGGCCTCCGCGAAGTGCACAGCGAGCCAGGCCAGGCCGGCTTCGCGGCGCACCGCGAGTTCCGTGGCCGCCAGCGTCGCCCGATCGCGCTCGATGCGGGCCTGTGCAACCTGCTCGCGCGCATCGCGCTTGGCCCGGTTGGGCATCTCCTGCATCAGCGCAATGCGCTGCATCGTGCCGGCATCGCGCGTCGTGCTCCAGCGATCCGGCCCGGCGATCGGCAGGTTCTCGATGCCGACGGACAGGCGCGGATCGGGCAGCGTGGACGCCGCTGGTGCCAGGGCCGACGAGCCGGCCAGCGTGGCCTGCTGCGCACGCAGTGCCGGTGCCGCCTGGCGCGCCAGCTCGAGCGCCTCGGCATAGCTCAGCGACGGAGCGTCAGGGGCAGCCCACGCAGCGCTGGGTGTCAGGGCGGCCAGGCCCAGCACCCACGCCAAGGCCAGGGTGGACGGCTGGCGCCGCCCGGCGTGCCGGCGCGGCACGCGAACGTTGAATCGAGACACGACACTCTCCTTCGGATCGAACGCACGGCGAACGCAAGAGATCCGGGTGCGCCGAGACAGCGCACCCGGACCCAGGTCCGCGGGTCAGTTCCGAAGGACGAGGAAGGAGAGGTAGAGCGGCGGTGACCCGACGGGCGGCCCGTCGGCCACCGAGGCGGGCATCGTGGCCGCCAGCTGGGCGGCCTCGGCCACGTCGACGATGCCGACCAAGGCGGCGCCCACCGCCATGGCCGGCGGCGCGTCCGGCGCGGCCACCTGGCTGTTCACCGAGGTCTTGCCGGTCTCGCAGTGGGCCTTGCACAGCTGCGGCTGGTCCGGGTCCATGCGCGTGGGCATGCTGCCCTCGCAGTCCGGCATGGCCGCCATTGCGGCCGCAACGTCGTCAGGCGCCGGCGAGAGCTGCGGGCAGGCGTACGCCGCCGTGGCCAGCTGCGTGAACAGCACCAGGGCGATCAGCCAGCCGGACAGCCAGCCGCGATGACGACGCAACGCGCGCATGAATCGAAGTCTACGTTCCCCCCGGCCATCGCGCCTTGTCCCGCATCAAGCGCTCCGCACGTGTGCCTCAGCGCGTCAGCAGGAGGTTCAGGTCGACAGCCTGGCCCGACTTGTTGGTCCACATCCAACAGTAGTCCTGGTCAAGTACCACCTGAAGGCGCCCGCTGGCGCCGGCCAGGGCATCGCGGCGCTCCGGGTAGCGCACATCCTTGCCCTCGTGATAGTGGATGTTGAAGTTCAGCGGGCCACTGGCCTCGAAGCGCCAGGCCACTGAATCGGCCCGGGCGAGCTTGCCGCAGACCTCGGCGAACTTGCCCGGGGCCACGCTGACACGGCGTTCGAAGCGGCCCTGTTCGTTCCAGGCGATGTCGATGATGTCGGCCCGCGCTGCGGTGGAGCAGAGGATCGCCAGGCTCAGAGCAACGGATATGCGATGAATCATGCGCGTACTGTAGAGACAAAGCCGGACCAGAGATGCGGCTCACCGCGCGCTCGGCGCGGGCCCTCGGATCGGCCCCGGAAAGGCTGCACGGGCGTCCTCTGCCATCCGCCGCGTGCACCACGCCGCGTAGTAGCGACCCACGAGACCCCCGAGCAGGCGGGCAAGGCCTCGCCCCGGCCGCGCATAGTCGATGAAGACGACCAGTCGCGAGCCCCCAGTGAACGGTTCGATGCTGAAACCCATCCGGTAGGCGCCGATGACCAGCAGGGTCGGTTCGCCCACGGTCTCCCAGACCTTGCGCTGCGGTGGGGCGTGTTCGGTCACCACTTCCTCGAGCCCGAGCCGCACACCCAGGACGCGACCGCTCATCCGGATGACCGAACCCACCGCCTGGCCGTGATCCGCATCGGTGTCGATCCGCATCGAAGCGCCCGCCGTCATCAGCGACGGCTTCTCCATGTGGCCGGACAGGCGGCGGTGGTCGTCCAGGTGGGCGAACAGGCGCTCGGGCTCGACCGGCAGCACGATCTCGCTGCGATGGTGAAAGGCCAGCGGCGACTCAGCTTTCACTGGGACGCCTCCGACGAACGAGCAGAAAGGTCCCCACGAGCACCAGCGCCGCATAGTTGAGCACCATGAACCACGGCGTGGTCCATGCAATGCCATCGAACCCACGCTCGGTGAACGGGTAGAGCACCGGCACCGCGTAGTAGTCGGCTGAGTGCGTGAACACATCGATCACGAGGTGCGACCACCAGCCGAGCAGCGGGAGCCAGAACACACGTCGCACCGCCCAGCCGAGCGCGGTCACGAGCCCAGCAACCGGTGCGCTGTGCATCACGCAGTGCAGGTGGTGCGACCACAGCTCGACGATGGGCGGCAGCCACGGCTCCTGCCCGGGCGAGGCCAGCGCGTAGCCGCGCACCGCTGCAAAGCTGCCGTCACCGAGCGCCCACCAAGCGGCAAGCGGCAGCAGATGCATCACGTCCGGCAAGGCCGCGAGGACCAGCGCGGCCGCCACCGTGCCTCGCGACAGTGGGCGGCGACGATGGACCGCCGCCGCCCCCGCAGCGGCCCAGAGAGTGTGCGCGACGAGGTCCACCGCGTGGCGTGGGTCAGTCCCGCAGGAGCGCTGCCTTGCGCAGCCGCAGCGCGTTGCCGATCACCGACGCCGAACTTAAGCTCATCGCCAGCGCCGCGATCATCGGCGACAGCAGCCAACCGGTGAACGGGAACAGCAGCCCGGCGGCGAGCGGCACGCCGAGCGCGTTGTAGATGAAGGCGAAACCGAGATTCTGCTTCATGTTGGCGATGGTCGCCTGCGACAGCAGCCGCGCCTGCGCGATGCCGCGCAGGTCGCCCTTCACCAGCGTGACCGGCGCGCTGTTCATCGCCACGTCGGTGCCGGTGCCCATCGCCACACCCACGTCGGCCTGCGCCAGCGCCGGCGCGTCGTTGATGCCGTCGCCGGCCATCGCCACCACCCTGCCCTCGCGCTGAAGCTTCTGCACGAGAGCCAGCTTGTCGGCGGGCTTGACTTCGCCGTGCACCTCGTCGATGCCGAGCCGCTTCGCGACCGCACGCGCCGTGGTCAGGCCGTCGCCTGTGGCCATCACCACGCGCAGGCCGGCGGCGTGCAGCGCAGCCAGGGCCTCGGGTGTGCTCGCCTTCACCGGGTCGGACACCGCGAGCAGTCCCGCCAGGCGCCCGTCCACCGACAGGTGCATCACGCTGGCGCCCTCCGCACGCAAGGCCTCGGCCTGCCCGACGAGGGCGTCGACAGCCACGCCTTCCTGGTGCATCAGCGCGGTGTTGCCCAGCGCCACGCGGTGCCCATGCACGCTGCCCCGCACGCCGATGCCGCTGCTGGACTCGAATCCCTCGGCCTTGGCCAGTGCCAGCCCCTGCGCGCGGGCGGCCTGCACGATGGCGTCGGCCAGCGGATGCTCGCTGCCCTGGTCCAGGCTCGCGGCGATGCGCAGCACCTCGTCGGCCGCGAAGCCATCGGCGGGCACGGCGCGGTCGAAGGCCGGCTTGCCTTCGGTCAGGGTGCCGGTCTTGTCGACGATCAGCGTGTCGACCTTGCGGAAGTGCTCGATCGCCGCCGCGTCGCGGAACAGGATGCCGCGCGTGGCCGCGCGCCCGGTGGCAACCATGATGGACATCGGCGTCGCCAGACCGAGCGCGCACGGGCAGGCGATGATCAGCACGGCAACTGCATTGATCAGCCCGTAGACCCAGCTCGGGTCGGGACCGAACACGCCCCAGGCGAAGAAGGTGGCCACCGCGATGGCCACGACCGCCATCACGAACCAGCCCGCCACCTGGTCGGCCATGCGCTGCATCGGCGCCTTCGAGCGCTGCGCCTGCGTCACCATCTGCACGATCTGCGACAGCATGGTCTGCGCGCCGACACGCTCGGAACGCATCACCAGCGCACCGCTGGTGTTCAGCGTGGCGCCGATGAGCTTGTCGCCCGGGCGCTTGCTCACCGGAACCGGCTCGCCGGTCAGCATCGACTCGTCGACCGCGCTGGAGCCTTCGGTCACGACGCCGTCGACTGGCACCTTCTCGCCGGGCCGCACGCGCAGCAGGTCGCCGACATGCACGTGCGTCAGCGGCACGTCGGCTTCGGTGCCGTCGGCGCCGATGCGCCGAGCCGTCTTCGGCGCCAGGCCGAGCAGCGACTTGATCGCCGCCGAGGTCTGCGAGCGCGCCTTCAGCTCGAGGATCTGGCCGAGAAGCGTCAGCGAGATGATCACCGCCGCCGCTTCGAAGTACACGGCCACGCGCCCCATCGCCTGGAACGAGGCTGGGAACACCTCCGGCGCAACCGTCGCCACGACGCTGTAGGCAAAGGCGGCCCCGGTGCCCAGGCCGATCAGCGTCCACATGTTCGGGCTGCGCAAACGCACCGACTGCACGCCGCGAACGAAGAACGGCCAGCCGGCCCACAGCACGATGGGCACCGACAGCACCAGCTCGATCCAGCTCTGGGTGGCCATGTCAAACCACTGCAGCCGGTGGCCGACCATCGCGAGCAGCGTCACGACCAGCGTGAGCGGCAAGGTCCACCAGAAGCGGCGGCGGAAGTCCGCCAGTTCGGGGTTCTCGTCCTCGTCGAGCGTAGGCAGCACCGGCTCCAGCGTCATGCCGCACTTGGGGCAGTTGCCGGGATGGTCCTGGCGCATCTCGGGGTGCATCGGGCAGGTGTAGATCGTGCCTGCGGGCGAGTCCGGTGGTGGTGAGGCAGGCGGCCCAGCATCCCCCGCCGCGTGGCCTTGCGCCGGCCCGTGCGCGGGGTCGTGCGCAGGGTGATGGTGCGAGTGGTCGTGATGGCCGTGATCGTGGTCGTGGCCTTGGTGGTCACCATGCTTCGGGTGCGCCTGCATGTCCATCGCGTCAGCCTCCGTGGGACCCGTGGTCGGACCCTTGCCGTCCATGAGTCCCGTGGCGCCCGTGTCCGCCGTGCCCATGGAAGAGGTGCATCAGCGGGCAGGCCAGCAACAGCAGGTAGGGCCACAGGCCGGCCACGTGACCCCAGTGCTCGCGCAGCAGGTAGAACACCACGATCAGCGCCACCATCAGCACTGCCACCGTGAGCGGCTTGCGGCTGCGCGGTGTGCCGGCGTCTTGGACGGGATGGTTCATGAGCAGCTCCTCGGTTGGTTGGGCATCCGTGATGCCCGGGCGGTACAGGTCAACCATAGGCCTTGCCCCCGTGTGAAGGTCAAGCGGCTCCGCGCCGGTGCCTCAACGGCTGGCGGCCCGGTTCAGCTCGTCGTGCCGGGCGCGGATGTCGGCCGGCCACTGCGCCTTGATCCACGAGAGCGCGGCGACGATCTCGGCGTCACTGAGCACGCCGTCGTAGGCCGGCATCGCCGACGCATAGTCCTTCAGGTTCGCGGCCTTGGCCACGCCGTGTTTGGTGATGCGGAACAGCAGCTCGTCCGGGTGGTGCCAGGTGTGCCCGCTCGGGTCGTGCGGCGGCGCCGGCAGCCGGCCATCCGGGCCGCGCTCGCGCCAGTTGGGCTGACCCTCCAGCCGCGCGCCGTGGCAGGCCGCGCACTGCGCCGTGTAGACCTGCTGCCCGAGCGCAATGACGGCCGCATCGCCTGGCCGCAGCTGGACTGGCCGCTCCGCGGCGGGGTCCGCTTTCCAGACCACCGCCGCGTAGACGGCGATTGCGGCGACGGCCGCCGCCATGAGCGCGGCGGCCTTCCAGGGCTTGCTGCGAACCGGCATGGCTCAGGGCCGGGCCGGCGGCGGACCCATGCGGTCCATCATCATCTGCATCATGGACTGCATCATCTCCATGCGCTTTTCCATCATCTGATGGCGCGTGGCCATGTCCATCGGGGCGCTCGCCGCACCGGCCGGGCCCATGGCCCGCATGCCTCCCATCCCCATGCCGCCCATGCCGCCAGGGCCCATGCCGCCCATCATCGCCATGCCTTCCTGCATCAGCTTCATGTGGTCGGCCATCAGGGCCTGCCGCTCCTGCGGCGTGCCCGCACGCGACATCTTCTCGTGCATCTCGCGCATCTTGGTCATGTGCGTATCCATCATTGCCATGCGGTATGCGGGCGCGGAGGCAGGAGCCGCCGTACCGGCAGGATGGTGTGCGGCGTGGTCCGCGGCGCCGGGTGCGCTGGGGGTCTGAGCGCAGGCAGTGAGCACGACGGTAGCCGTGCCAGCAAGGACGAGCGATCGAAGCGTGGTCATGGTGAGTCTCCAGTGGTGAACGTGAACGGATTGCCGTCGCAAGACGGCGCATGACGGGGAAGGAGCCCGCGGCGGCAGCAAGCCGGGCAGACAACGCGTGATGGGCCGGCAGCAGCGCGGGCAAGCAGCCACGCGCGCACCAGCCCGGCGCAGGGGCTACCGCGTCAGCCGCAGGAACGCGATGGTCACGGGCACGCCCGGTGGCGGGGGCGCGGCGCGCGATCGCCAGCGGGGCTCGGCCCGATCCGGTGCCTGCGACGGCCAACTGCCCAATGCAGCAGGCGGCGGCATGCCAGAGTCGGCGTTGCCATCCGCCTTCGTGGGCTGGGCCTTCGCGACGACGCTCTGCTCCAAATCGCAGAAGCTGATGCAGGACTGAAGGCCGGCGTCCCGATCGTCCTCCGCTCCCGTGTCCGCCGCAGCGTGGTGCGCCCGGACATCGGCACCGGCGTCGATCCGCCCGTGGTGTTCAGACCGGCGCTCCGCGGCCGCAGACGGCTGCACGAGGCAGGCGTTGGCCCAGCTCGCGAAGGTCGCGAACAGCCAGACGAACAGCATCGCCGCCGCGGTGCGGCGGGGCCGTGGAAGGAGCTTGGCCGTGGACATGAACAGAGTGGCCGACGAGCGATGGCCCGTCAGCGCCCTCATGCTAGGCGCAAGCGCAGCACTGAGGTTGACGCTCGTCAAGCTCCCAGGCCGCTGAAACAGCGGGACCGCGCTGCACGGCTACTTCGCCGGCTCGATGACGGTCACGACATAGCCGCTGCCGGCCTTCTCGGCACGGAACTTCACCTTGTCGCCCACCTTCACCTTGTCGAGCAGTGCGGGCTCCTTGACCTGGAAGACCATCGTCATGCCCGGCATGTCGAGGTTCTTGATCTCGCCATGCTTGAGCGTCAGCTTGCCCGCGTCCTTGTCGATCTTGCGGACCTCACCGTCGGCCATGTCTGCGCTGTTCGCCGCCGCCGTCGCAGGCGTGGCGGCATGGTGCGCGGAGTGGTCATCGGCTTTCTGCTGTGCCAGGGCGGGGCCGCTCAGCAGCGCGGCGACGAGCAGGGTGGAAGCGATGTGGTTCATGAGGACTCCGTGATGGGTGGGGTGGGTGATGGAAGAGAGTGCTGTTGCGATTCGGAGCGATCAGGCCGTGACGTTGATGGTGCCGACCATGCCCGCCGAGTAGTGACCCGCGATCAGGCAGGCGAACTCGAAGGTGCCGGCGCGGTTGAAGGTCCAGACGATCTCGCCGGTCTTGCCCGGCGACACGTGGGCCATGTACGGCTCGTCGTGCTCCATGTTCGGGAACTTGATCATCAGCTCGGCGTGCTTGGCGTTCTCGGCCTTGGTGCCGATGACGAACTCGTGCATTTCCTTGCCCGCGTTCTGCACGCGGAAGCGAAGCGTCTCGCCGCGGCGCACGTCGATGCGATCGGGCGTGAAGCGCATGTTGTCGCCCATGCGGACCTCGATGGTGCGGCGGACAGACTTGGCATCGCCGGCGATGCCCCAGTCCTTCTGTTCCTTGACGACAGGACCGGACTTCTTGGCGTGATGTTCATTGCTGTGCGCGCGGGCGAGCCCGGTGATACCGAGCCCGAGAGCCGAGGCGGCGATCAGGAGATGGCGCTTGCTGCTTTGCATGAGGCTTCCTTGTCGATGTTCAGTTGGAGGAGAGTTTGCTGAGAGGTGCTGGAGTCGGCGGCACCGTCAGTGGCCGCTGTGTCCGCCCGATGGCTTGCGCACCTTGACCTCGACGTCCTGCGCTGGCCTGGCGACGGCAGGCATTGACCCCCGGCCCTCGGCCTTGAAGCGCGCCGGGTCGGGCAGGCTGCCGGTGAACTCGTAGGCCACGGTGCCTGGCGGATGCTGGTACCAGCCGGGATCGGTGTAGTCGCCTCGCTTCTGATCCTTGCGCACCTTCACCACGCTGAACATGCCGCCCATGCCCACGGCGCCGAAGGGGCCCTGCCCGGCCATCATCGCCGCCGTGTTGTCGGGCAGCGGCATCTCCATCTCCGTCATGTCCTTCATGCCGCGCTCGCCCATCACCATGTAGTCGGGGATGAGCTTGGTGATCTGGCGCGCGACGCCGCTGTGGTCCACGCCGATCATCGTGGGCACGCCGTGGCCCATGGCGTTCATCGTGTGGTGGCTCTTGTGGCAGTGGAAGGCCCAGTCGCCCTCCTCGTCGGCCAGGAAGTCCATCTGACGCATCTGACCCACGGCGATGTCCTGCGTCACTTCGTACTGGCGCGTGCTCTTGGGCGTGGGGCCACCGTCGGTGCCCGTGACCAGGAATTCGTGGCCGTGCAGGTGGATGGGGTGGTTGGTCATCGTCAGGTTGCCCACGCGGATGCGCACCTTGTCCATGTGCCGCACCACCAGCGGGTCGATGCCGGGGAAGATGCGCGAGTTCCAGCTCCAGAGGTTGAAGTCGAGCATCGTCATGATCTTCGGCGTCGCACTGCCGGGGTCGATGTCGTAGGCGTTGAGCAGGAAGCAGAAGTCGCGATCGACCTCGTCGATGAGCGGGTGCTTGCCATTCGGGTGTGTCACCCAGAAGCCCATCATCCCCATCGCCATCTGCACCATCTCGTCGGCATGCGGGTGGTACATGAACGTACCCGGACGTCGGGCCACGAACTCGTAGACGTAGGTCTTGCCGGGCGGGATTCCGGGCTGGTTCAGGCCCGTCACGCCGTCCATGCCGTTGGGCAGGCGCTGACCGTGCCAGTGGATGCTGGTGAGCTCGCCGAGCTTGTTGGTGACGAACAGGCGCACGCGATCTCCTTCCACCACCTCGATGGTCGGCCCCGGGCTCTGGCCGTTGTAGCCCCACAGATGGGCCTTGAAGCCGGGCGCCATCTCGCGCACCACGGGCTCGGCGACGAGGTGGAACTCCTTGACGCCGTTGTTCATGCGCCAAGGCAGCGTCCAGCCGTTGAGCGTGACGACGGGGTTGTAGGGCCTGCCGGTGTTCGGCACCAGCGGCGGCATGGTGTCAGGCTTGGTCTGGATGATGGGTTCGGGCAGGGCCGCCATCGCCACCTTGCTGACAGCGCTGGCCGTCACGGCGGCAGCCGCCACGCCAGCACCGTTGAGAAAGTTTCTTCGGGAAACCATGGGTCGTGTCCTTGTGTTTCGGTTCGGGTCGACGCGGTGCGTCAGTGGCCGGGATCGCCCGCCGGACCGGCCGCCATCGCCGGGACAGCCGCGGCCGTGAGGCTGGGCTTGCCGACGAGCGCCATGTCAAGGTCGGCCTGGGCGATCCAGAAGTCGCGCAGCGCGTCGATGGCGCCGTTGACGCTGGCGATCTGCGAGCGCGCGTCGGCCAGCAGCTCGAACACGCCGATCAGCATGCCGTTGTAGCGAAGCAGGTTCTCTTCCGAGATGCGCGCCTTCAGCGGCACGATCTCGTCGCGTTGGTGCTTGGCGATGTCCCAGGCTGAGCGATAAGCGCCGTAGGCCTCACGCACCTCCGAGCGGGCGTTGATCGCCGTCTCGGCGGTGCGGTGCAGCGACTGCATGTAGACGGCCTCGGCGCGCGCCACGCGGGCACTGCCCCAGTCGAAGAGCGGCAGCTCGAAGCCGATCTCCCAGCCCTTCTGCGTCGGCCCTTCGTTGCTGCTGTTGCGCACCAGGCCCAACTCCAGCACGTTGACGAAGCGCGTGGTACGCGTCAGGCCCAGGTTGCGTGCGGTGGCCTCGACGCCACTGCGGGCTGCGGCCACATCCAGCCGCTGGGCCAGCGCGGTGCGCTCGACGTCGGGCAGGTCGCGCGGCTGGGTCGGCAGGTCGGGCAGACGCTCGGGCAGCTGGAAGGCGGTCTGCGCACCCCACAGCCCCAGCAGCCGTGTGAGGCGCTCGCGGGCCGCGCGCTGCTGCTGCTCGGCACGGGCCAGGTTCAGCGCCGCGTCGGCGTAGAAGCCCTGCTCGCGCGCCTGCTGCAGCTTGTTGAAGTTGCCCACCTGCGCCATGCGCCGCGCCAGCTCGGCACCGGCCTCGGCGGCCTGCATCACCTGACGGCTGTAGCGCACCGACTCATCGGCGGCCACCGCCTGCACCCAGGCCTTGCGTGTGTCGGCTGCCAGGGACAGCACCTGCATCGCGACGGTGGTGCGCACCTGATCGAGGCGGCGTGCCTCGACGCGTTGCACCAGCGGCATCGCGATGAGGCGGGCCAGGTTGACGTGCAGGCCGCGCTCGAGCTCGATCTCGTCACCCTTGGTCATGCGGCCGAAGCTGAAGCCCGGGTTCGGCAGGCGGCCCGCCTGCACGATCTCGGCCTCGGTAATGCCCAGTTCGGCATATGCGGCCTGCAAGCCACGGTTGTTCAGCAGTGCAACCTGCACCGCATCGTTCATGGACAGCGGCTTGCCGAGCAGTTGGTTCACGCGCTGGGCGATGCGGTCCAGGTCTTCGGGCTGCCGGGCCCAGGCCAGCTGCACCGGGGATCCGATGCGCTCGGCCGTGGCCTTCTCGACCTCACCGAAACCGCCATCGGGGCTCAGGGAAGCGCAGCCGGTCAGCACGAGCACCAGGGCAGCCAGGCCCGTGAGACGGAGAGGCGCTGAACGGGCGATGACGTGGGGTGTTGGTGGTTGTCGGGTCATCCTCATCCCCTCAATGCATCTTGTGGCCGCCGTGCGCCGGTGCGGCGCCCGAAGCCGCCACCGGCGCGGGCACAGCGCGACTGGCCGGTGCCGTGGGCGCCGGCTCGGGCTGCTGCGCTTCGCGTGCATAGGCGCGCCAGCCCCCGATGCGGTTCACCGCCTCGTTCGCCTCTTTCCAGTCGATGCGCTTGTCGTCGCCCAGCCGGCGATAGCTGGCCAGCGCTGACGAGTGATTGGCGGCCGGTACGCGGACCTGCGCATCGAGCGGGTCGGCGCGTTCGGTGCGGGCGGCCGCGCCCTGGGACTGGGTTTGCGCTTGAACGAGCGATGCTGCGGTCAGCAGCGCGATGAGGGGGAGGCCTCGACAGCAGTCGAGGCGAAACGGAAACAGGGGCATGGGAACCTCGCGAGAACTCGAACGACGGTCCTGCGGCCAAGGCACGCAGGTGCGCAGGTGAGGATCTGGCGCGATCCGCCGGATGGGGCGAGAGTTCGGTCCGGTGGACCGTTGGTCAAACCGTCAGATGAACCGACGGGCGGGGCGCCAAGGTACCCGCGTCACCCCAGGGCGTCGCGCCGAATCAGGCGAGGACGGTTCGAGGCGGACGGTCTAGGCCGTCAGGTTGGTGCGATGCGACCGGTTCCACCGGCGACATGGGCGCAAGATGCTCTGGGCTCGAAGGCACCGGGAGCACGAAGCTGGCCGGCAGCACCAGCGCGGAACAGCAGGCGGCGCAGGCGCTGCAGGTGAACTTGCCGTGATGCTTGGACAGGCCATTCACACCGCTGGCATCGGCACCGGCGGCGGGCTCGTCTGCGACAGGGTACTCAGGTGACGCGTGCTCATGCACGGCATGATCCGCAGCCATCCGGTCGTGCCCGGGCGCGGTGGTCAGACTGGAAGCCAACGCCGGTGCGTCGGCCATCAGCCCTTGCATCATCCGCTCGTGGCTCGGCCCGCAGTACAGCATCACGGACGCAGCCATGCCCTGCACGGGCATGGCGATCACCATGACCCAGACAAGGAAGGCGCGGAAGACGCGGTTCATATCGTCAGTGTATCGAAACCGGTTTGACGATGCTCAGGCATCAGCGCGGCAATGTGCGCGGTCCGGTCCGGGATGAGGCTGCTCGCTGCCGCTGAGCGACCGCGCCGCGCGAATGATCGGCGGGAGCGCCGGCCAGTACCGGGCCTGTCGCCTCCAGCGTGTCGATGATCGGGCAATCCGGTCGATCGTCGCCGTGGCAGCCGTGGACCAGATGCGCCAGCGCCGCTCGCATCGATTGCAGCTCTGCGAGCTTTGCATCGAGTTCCGCGATGTGTGCCTCGGCCAGGGACTTGACCTGCCGGCTGGACCGCTTGCGGTTCTGCCACAGGTCCAGCAATTCGCGGATCTGTTCCAGCGAGAAGCCCAGGTCGCGCGAGTGGCGGATGAAGCGCAGCATGTTCACGTCGCGTTCGCTGTATTGGCGGTAGCCCGCATCCGTGCGGGTGGACGCAGGCAGCAGCCCGATGCTCTCGTAGTGCCGGATCATCTTTGCCGACAGGCCGGTGGCGCCGGCAGCTTGTCCGATGTTCATGCCCATGGCCTTTGTTCCTCGAGACAGTTCGATCAATCCGTTGCTGCGCCGCGCCAGCGACGCAGGGTCAGCGCATTCGCGACCACGCTGACGCTGCTGAACGCCATGGCCGCACCGGCGATCACCGGGCTCAGCAGGCCGAAAGCCGCCAGCGGAATGCCGAGCACGTTGTACGCGAAGGCCCAGAACAGCCCCTGCTTGATCTTGGAGTAGGTGCGGCGCGAGACGTCGAACGCGTCGGCCACGAGGCGCGGGTCGCCGCGCATCAGCGTGATCCCGGCGGCTTCCATCGCCACATCGGTGCCGGTGGACATCGACAGACCCACGTCGGCGGCCACCAGCGACGGCGCGTCGTTCAGGCCGTCGCCGACCATCGCGACCACCTGCCCCTGGCTCCGCAGCTGCTGCACGATCTCGGCCTTGCCGCCCGGCAGCAGTTCGGCGCGCACCTCGTCGATGCCAAGTTCGCGCGCCACCGCCTGGGCGCTGCCGTGGTTGTCGCCGGTCAGCATCACGGTGCGGATGCCCAGCGACCGCAGCCGTTCGACGGCCGCACGCGATGCCGGCTTGATCGTGTCGCCGAAGGCCAGCAGCCCGAGCACGCGAGCGCCATGGCCCAGGCCATCGCTCGGCGCGAGCAGCCACGAGATGCTGCGGCCCTCGCCTTCCAGGCGCTGAGCGGTCATCAGGAGCGCGCCAGGCTGTGCGCCCGACTCGTTCATCAGCCGCGTGCTGCCAAGCAGCAGGCGCTGGCCCTCGACCACCGCCTCCACGCCGCGGCCCGGCAGCGCCCGGGCGTCGCGCGCCGGGGGCACGGCAAGGCCGTCGTTCCTGGCCTTCTCCATCACGGCATGGGCCAGCGGGTGGTCGCTGCCCTGCTGGAGCGCGGCGGCCAGGGTCAGGACCTGGGCGACCGATGCGTCCAGGCCGGCCTCGACCGCCACCAGCGAAGGCTTGCCCTCGGTGAGCGTGCCCGTCTTGTCGAAGGCCACCGTGGTGACCGAGTGCGCCACTTCCAGCGCCTCGGCGTCCTTGATCAGGATGCCGCGGCGCGCCGCCACGCCGGTGCCTGCCATGATCGCCGTCGGCGTGGCGAGACCCAACGCACAGGGGCAAGCGATCACGAGCACTGCCACCGCGCTGATCAGCGCCTGCTCCCAGTCGCCGGTCCAGGCCAGCCAGCCGGCGAAGGTCAGCACGGCGATGCCCAGCACCACAGGCACGAAGACCGCGCTGACGCGGTCGACGATGCGCTGGATCGGGGCCTTGGCCGCCTGGGCCGACTCGACCATGCGGATGATGCGGGCCAGCGTGGTCTCGGCGCCGATCGCGCCGGTGCGCACCTGCAGCACACCTTCCTCGTTGACTGAACCGCCGGTGACCGTTTCACCCACGGCCTTGGCCACCGGCAGGCTCTCCCCGGTGATCAGCGACTCGTTGACGTGGCTGCGGCCGTCGATGACCTGGCCATCGACGGGCACACGCTCGCCCGGGCGGATCACGACGATGTCACCCACCGCCACCTGCTCGACCGGTGTCGAGATCTCGGCCCCCTCGACCAGCACGCGGGCGACCGTCGGACGCAGCGCGTTCAGCGCACGGATCGCATCCGCCGTTTGCCGCTTGGCGCGCGCCTCGAGCCACTTGCCCAGCAGCACCAGCGTGATGACGGCCGCCGAGGCCTCGAAGTAGAGGTGCGGCATGCCGTGCGCTGCGTGCTTGAACAGCAAGTAGACCGACAGCCCGTAGGCCGCGCTGGTGCCCAGCGCGACCAGCAGGTCCATGTTGCCGGCACGGGCCTTCAGCGCCTTCCAGCCGGCACGGTAGAAGCGCGCACCGAGCCAGAACTGCACCGGCGTGGCCAGTACCAGCTGCACCCAGCCGTCTGGCATCCAGTGAATGCCGAACAGCTGCAGCAGCATCGGCAGCACCAGCGGCAGCGTCAGCACCGAGGCCACTGCCACGGGCCACCACTCAGGCAGGCGGCGCGCTGGCTTGGGTGCTGCGGCGTCCACCACCGGACTGGCCGCGTAGCCGGCCTTGTCGATCGCCGCAGCGAGCGTAGCGAAGGACACACTGCCCAGCGCCCCGACGCTGGCCTTCTCGGTGGCGAGGTTCACCGACGCGGTCGTCACGCCCGGCACCTTCAGCAACGCCTTCTCGACCCGCGCGACGCAGGAGGCGCAGGTCATCCCGTCGACTTGCAGCTCGACACGATGCGTCGGCACGTCGTAGCCGGCCCGGCGCACGGCTGCGGTCACAGCAGACACCAGGGCGTTGCCCGCCACCCCGTCCCTGGCGCGGACCGTCGCTTGCTCGGTGGCCAGGTTGACGGCGGCACTCTCCACGCCGGGCAGCGTCGCGAGCGCCTTCTCGACGCGCAATACACAGGACGCGCAGGTCATGCCTTCGATCGGCAGTTTGAAGTCCAGCGTGGGCGTTGCGCTTGCGAGGGTGTTCATGGGATCGGTCCTTCCGGACCGTATCGGGTCCGCAGTCGGTTGATGCCGCAGGAGCTTCAGCCTTCCCATGATGGGAATGTCAACCGGCTGCGCTGTCGATCCCGACCTGCAGGTGAGGTCTTGTGGATGGCTGGCTTGACCTTCCCACGAGGGCAAGCCTGAAAGTCAGGCATCCCAACCAGCAGAAGGAGCACCCCATGATTGCATTCGAAGTCCAGGACATGACCTGCGGCCACTGCGCCAGCACGATCACCAAGGCGCTGAAGTCAGCGGACCGGGGAGTCAAGGTCACGATCGACCTGCCAAAGCATCTGGTGCTGGTCGAGCCGACCGAGGCCGATGCGCAGCAGCTGCAGGACGCCATCGCCGAGGCGGGCTACACGCCGGTTCGGGCTGAGGCGGCACAGGTTGACCCTGCATCCCAAGGCGGCTCCTGCTGCGGGCACTGCCGCTGAGGCCGCTCCGCCATCGCGACCGATGGCCGAACAACCGCAGGACGGCAAGCATGTCGCTCCGTCCATCGGGATGCGTCCAGACGCGCCTCCGGTCTAGTGCAGATCGTCGGCGACCCCGGGTCGCTGCCCGGAGACCACGGCCCGGGGATGGCGAGGCTCAGTCACTGGCCGCCATGCAGCCGCTAGCCACCGCCGTCATGCGCCGGTACAACGCCTGAACCTCCGCCATCCGATAGGGGGGAGAGCGGCCACTTGGTTCATGCGCGGCGAACGCCCGCAGACAGGAACGCTTCGCTGTGTTGCATGTGCTGCGGTGGGGAACCAGACGATCAGGCCAAGCATCCAGGCGCAGTCATCGACTCGAGATCGATCACCGCATCCGCCATCGCTGTCAGCTCCGGAGTCTGCGACACGAAGAGTTCCCGCGCGTAGCCACCCAGTTCCAGCACACGCCGCTTCATCGCCATGAACCTGCGCTTGCGCTCCAGGTCCAGCGGTCCGTCGGCTTCGTCGGAGAACAGGGTGTCGTAGCGCCGGCCGGTGTTCTGCGCCAAATACAGCGCCACGGCCCGCACCAAGCACTCGTTGATCCAGACCTTCTCGCCGCCGCTCATCGCCGTGACGCTCTTGTCCTCGCCCGACTCTGCGTCGTAGACGCGGATGTCGAAGCCCTCGCGCTGCTCGCCCTTGGCCGTCTCCTGCAGGGTCTCGATGGCCACCGTGAAGCGCGGGCCATAGCAGGCCAGCAGCAGATCGTTCACCAGGCCGGACAAGGTCGGCCCCGCATCGTCGATGGCCAGCGCGATCAGGCCATCGTTGCCCATGCAGCGGGCGAACAGCAGCCAGTTCGCGAGTTCCTGCTCCACCCGTGCCGTGCGGGCCGCGGCTGCGTCACGCCTCCGGCCATGCTCCTCCATCTGGGTCGACAGGGCGGTAAGCGCCTGCGCGTCGCGGACAGCGGCCAGATGCGAGCGCTCCGCCTCATCCAGGACACCCTGCCAGCGCTCCACCTGGGCTCGGGCCTTTGCGAGCAGCGCGGCGTCCAGCGGCGGCGGCAGCGCGTCGATCGCCGTCTGGAGTCGCTGGATGGCCGCCTGGGTCTGAGCTTCCAGCAGCGAGAGACGCTCGGCAACGCGCATCCGGCTGGCGATGATCTGCTTACGCTCGGCCGCTTCGGAGTCGGTGTCGATCGCGATGTCCGCCCCGGCCGACGGGTCTGGAGCGAGAGGAAGAGCGGCGAGTTCGCCCTCCGCTTCGACAAGACCCGCGCGCGCATGGCGCATCTCCGCCCCGCGCGCAGCCAAGGCGGCATAGGCCGTCTGACGGGCTAGGGCTCGCCTCGACTGGCACTCGGCCCGGCTCAGGCTCTGCGGTGCGCCGACGTTGAGGCTTGCCGCCTCTTGCAGGGCTTGCAGTTCAAGCCGAAGACTGTCCCGCTCCGCAGCGAGTTGACGAATCCGCTGCTGGGCGCTCGGCGCCAGCGCGGCCGCTTCGCGTGCGTCCGACAGCAGAGTGCATTGACCCTGCATGGGCATCCCGCTGCACGGCACGCGGTTGCTCAGGGCCAGGCGGCGACTCAGGTCCTCCGCCTGGAGCGCGGCCTGCCCCGCCTCGCGCTCGAGCGATGCCAGTCGTTGCCCGAGCCCTGCGACGGCATCGCGACGACGCGCAAGGTCCTGGACGGCATCGCGAAGCGCCAGCACGCGGTCCTCGCGGCGACGCACCACCTCTGTCGCCAGCGGCAGACGGCGGCCGGCTCGAGCCACCGCGCCCTCGTCCGCCAGCACCCGCTGCAGGGACCGGATGCGGGCCTCCAGTCGTTCGCGCTGCGCCCTGGCCTGCGCGTCACGCTGCGCCACACGTCCGTCGAGCCGTGCGAGTTGCTCCGTTGCCTCCCGGTCCTGCGGGCGCAGGTCCTGCAGGGTGCGATCACCCTCGGCACGGGCGCCCGCCAGTTCCTCCACCAACTGCGCTCGCCGGCTCTCGACAGCCTTCGCCTGCTCCTGCAGGGCCATCAACGACGCCTCGTGCGTTCGCGCAGCCTCCCGTTGTTCGTGGGCAGCCTGCCGGCTGGCTTGCGCTGCCTTGACCCTCTCGTCCGCGCCCTGCCATCGACGGGCGTCATCCTCCAACCGCTGGCGCTCGGCATCGAACGCGGTCGCTTCAGCGCGCGACGCCGCCAGCGCCGCCTTCAGCTGCCGCGCCGTCTCGCCCGCCTTCTGACCGAGCGCGCGGATGTCCTCCTGCCCCAGCAGATCGGCCAGCAGGGCCTTGATCTCGCCGTTGCGGTAGGTGCTGAGCTGCCGCTTGCCCTGGGCCGAGAAGACCGACGTGAAGAAGGTCTCCGCCGGCCCGCAGATGGCCTCGACGCATCGCGCATAGGTCTCGACCTTGCCATCGGAGACGGTGCCATCGGGCAGCGCGGCGGGAGACCACGTGCCGGCGTCATCCAGCGTCAGCAGGTAGGCCTCGGTCCTGCGGCGGCTCCCGGTGCGGCCGTTCATGCGGATGACCACCTGCGAGCGGTAGCAGCGCCCGGCGTGCGCCCAGTGCAGATCCTTCTCGTTCTCGGGCAGACAGACCTGGTCGTAGTATGAGAAGCCGCCCGGTCCGCCCTGCGCCGCCCGCGACGGCATGGTCAGATAGGGATGTTAGGTTGCATTCGCGCGTGTCAACGCGATTGCCTCCTGAGCCATCACTGCCTAAAGTGACCACAGCCCGAGCAGCCCCAGCCTCTTTCAGAGGCGAGTAGCCCGGCGCGTCCCGCGTTTTCAGC
>NZ_JBFXIO010000022.1:0-25032 GCF_050175855.1 Piscinibacter sp. | reverse complement strand
CCGTCGCCCCGGGCTGCGTGGTGCATGCGGTGGGCGAGCGGCTCGAACTGCACGGCGAGCGCCTGGAGGCCGGCTGGGTCGGCGGTGCGGAGCTGGCGCGCGGCATCAGCACCGTGACCACCACCTTTGCGATGACGCCACGCACCGTGCTGATCGCGCTCGACGACCCGGCCTCCGCCGGCGACCCGGTGGCCGCGCGGCAGCTGCTGCTCGGCCTGGACGGCGCGGTGCGCGCCCGCGACGCCACCGGCAGCGAGCGCGCGCCGGTGCTGCTGGCGATGGACAACCGCAGCGTGCTCGCCTACGACGTCGTGCCCGACGGCGACCGGCCAGTGGTGGTGACGATCGCCAGCGAGGCCGGGTGGTCGCTGGTGGGCGTGATGGCCACCGCCGAGCTCGATGCCACCGGCGCGGTGGCGCTGCTCTCGTCGCGCGGGCTCGATGCGGCGATGCAGCCCTTCGCGGTCGCCAACCCCGTGGCCGGCGCGGCCACCAGCCGGCTGGCCTGGGTGGCGCCGACGCGCAGCAGCGACGAGCGCGCCACCGCCAAGGCGCGCGCGCAGGGCGGCGCGGCGGTGGTCTCGCTGGCGCGGCGCATGGCACGTGCGGCGCGCAGCAAGCAACGCAAACCCGGAGGACGACGCTGATGCCGCAGACCGGCCACTTCATCCTGCACTCCAACGTGATGCCGAAGATCACGGCGGGGCGCTACGAGCTGCGCACCGAGCAGACCGGCCTGCCCTTCGAGGTGGAGCCCGAGACCACGCACATCCAGGTGGCGGCGCCGCGCTACACGATGCCGACCGACCAGATCCTCTCCAGCTTCCCGCCGGCGAATGCGGAAGGCGCCTTCGGCGACCGGCTGCCGCAGATCGTGCTCAAGCGCCGCACGCTGCCCTGGGAGCGCAACCCGGCCGGCGTGGTGACCACATCGGAGACGCCCTGGCTCGCGCTGGTGGTGGTGGCCGAGGGCGAGGCCACGCTGTCCACCGCCACGCCGGTGCGCGACTGCGTCACGCCCGGCACCGCGCTGCTCGACCCCGACGACAAGGACGTCGAGCAGGGCCTGTACCTCGCCGTCACCGAGACGGTGGTGAAGAAGGTCTTCCCCTGCAAGGACGACCTGCCGCTGCTGGCGCACGTGCGCGAGGTCGACGTCAACGACACCGAACTCGCCAATGGCGATGACGACGGCTGGCTGGCGGTGGTGCTGGCCAACCGCCTGCCGGTGTTCGACGAGGCGGCCAAGAAGCCGGTGCGCTACATGGCCTGCCTGGTCAACCTCGAAGGCCAGCTCGATGCGCTGCCGCCGCCCTTGCCGCCGGTACCGAGCTTCGAGTTCGTGCTGGCGCAGGACTGGTCGGTGCTGGCCACGGTGAATGCCGCGAGCCCGCCCGATGCCCGCGTGATGGGCAACGTGAGCCTGGGCGACATGGTGCTGCCTTCGGCCGCCCTCGGCCCCGCCTCGGCCCGGCCCGAGGGCCTGGCCGCTGCGGCGCTGAACAAGACCGCGGCCGGCGCGAAGATCGGCGTGGCACTCGATGGCAGCTCGGCGATGCAGCAACCCAGCGTCGGCAAGCAGTGGACCTCGGCCACGCAGAAGGTGGCGGCCGTCGCGCTCGACCCCGACGCCAAGCGCCTGGTGCGCGACACCATGGCGCAGGGCTTCCGCCTGCCGATCGAGCTGTACGCCATCGAGAAGGTGCTGCGTTTCCCGGTGCTGGCGCACTGGTCGTTCACCACCAACGAGGGCGCCACCTTCGAGACGCTGATGCAGGACCTCGACGTCGGCCTGCTCGGCACCGTGCCTGAACGCGCGCCGAACGCGCCGGCCGCGAACGCCGCGCCCGAGGTGGTGCAGACCGGCCACATCGGCCTGGACCACCGCACCCGCCGCGGCGATCCGACGCGCGCCTGGTACCGCGGCCCCTGCGTGCCCTTCCCGACGCCGCGCGACTCGACCGCAAAGGACGAGCCGCTGGCGCTGGCGCATTCCGCCGATCAGCTGCGCCGCGTGATCCCCGACGGCCGCGAGGATCTCTCGCTGGCTGCCGCCTTCGAGATCGGCCGGCTGATGGCGCTGTCGCAGCTGTCGGTGGTGTCGGCGTTGCTGCGCTTCCGCGCCGAGCAGTTCGGCGCCGGCCGCGTGCGCGAGATCCTCGCCGAGCTGATGCCCTTCGCCATCCCCTCGCTGGCCGAACTGCGCGATGCGCGCATCGACATGGGCCGCTTCGTCGCGTTGCAGGTGCTGCCGGTGGTGGCGAAGAACACCGACCGCATGATCGGCCCGCAGCGCCCGGTGGCCGACCCCGGCCGGCCGCTGCGCGTGGAAGGCGATCTCGACCGGCTGGTGGCCGCCGGCCTCGGCTTCGACCTCGCGGCGTTGCGCAAGCGCGCCGACTCGGTGGGCGTGCTCTCCGCGCTGCAGACCACGGCCGTGCCGCTGGCGATGAAGCCCGGCGAAACGCCGAACGAGAAGCTAGTGGTGCCTGCGCTGCGCGCCGCGCTGCAGGGCGAGCTGCAGCGCACGCTGGCGGTGGCGGTGCCGTCCAAGCCCACGGTGGTCACGCGGCCCGGCGTGCGCGGCGCACAGGCCCGGCCCCAGCGCGACGCGCTCGACGAGCTGATCGCGCACGCGCCGCCGGACGACGACGAGGAGGCCCAGCCATGAAGTCCATCGTCAATGCCGAAATCGCCCTCCAGGCCGCGGTGAATGCGGCGCAGAACTACGCCGACCTCGTCACCGACCGCGACCCCGACGACGGCGAGCACGTGGTGCCCGGCGAACTGCGCCGCTTCCTCGCCCGGCTGCGCCTGCTGCACGGCGTGCCCTTCAGCTACCTCGTGCCCGACGCCGAACTGCTGCCGGTGGAGTCGATCCGCTTCTTCTACCTCGACCGCGCCTGGTCCGATGCGCTGGTGCAGGGCGCGCTCAGCGTGGGCACCATCAGCAGCGCCGACCGCACGCAGCTCGAGGCGGTGTACCCGCACATCCGCGCCGAGGTCGACGAGGCCGAGCGCACGATCCGCCAGCCTCGCGACGAGGACCTGCTGAAGGCCGGCAGCGGCACGATCACCGGCTTCCTGCTGCGCTCGCGCGCGGTGTCGGGCTGGCCCAACCTGCACGTGCGGGCCTATTCGCGCGACGTGGTCGCCGACGATGCGCTGACCACTGCGGCCGAGTCCGACCCCAGCCGCATGAAGGTGCTGCGCATGGAGCGCCTCGCGCCGGCGGTGATGCTGGTGCTGTTCGACGGCGTGCCGGCGGTGGTTCACATCGAGGAGCCGCGCCAGGGCATCCAGTTCGGCGCGCGGCTCGACCCGGAAGACCCGCCGAACGCGCGCCGCGCCAAGGTGAAGGTGCGCGACTGCAACACCGGCGACAGCGTGCCGCCGCTGGACGACTTCACCCCGGCCAACTCGGTCGAGGTGCCCTTCCGCCCAGGCGCGACGGGCGTGATCAACATCGCCGCGCTGCGCGCGCGGCTGGCCGCCAAGGCGCCGAACAGCGGCGGCACGCTGGAGCCCAACGAGTACGCGCTGCAGATGCTGCGCTTCCCCTACCGCCAGGTGTTCGGCGACCCGCAGGACACCGAGGGCTCGAAGTTCTACGCACTCGACCGCTTCAAGGCGACCGTCGCTCTGGCCGACTGGAAGAGCACCGTGGCGACGAAACTCGGCAAGGTGCAGCCATGAGCACCAAGTCGCGTGCCCCGATGGACGCCGCCGCCTTGCAGCAGGCACTGCGCAGCAAGCGTTTCCTCGCCGCCGACCGCGCCGGGCTCGACCTGCGCGAGATCGCCACCTGGGACAAGCACCTTCTTCGCGAGCATCGGCTGCTGGTGCCGATCGACGTGCAGGCCCTCTATGTGCCGCCGGGCAGCACCGAGAAGATGGTGCGGCTGCCGATGCTGGTGGCGCATGTCGGCGGTGAACGCATCGAAAACATCGAGGACGGCCTGCCCGACCCCTTCGACGAAGGCGCGCCGCGCGAGGCCGGCGTGCACCTGCACTGGGCCATGCCCGATGCGCTGCTGCGCGGTTCGTTCCGGTCGGCCGGCGACGGCAGCGCCAACCGCCTTGCCCTGCCGCCGCTGCCCGACCGCTGGGTGGTGCTGCGCCTGCTGCTGCCGCGCGGCGCAGCCGAGCCGGTGCTCACCGGCTGGGTGCTGGAGGCCGACCGCGCCGTGGCCGTGCCGCTGGACCAATGGCAGGAAGGCGGCGCCGCCTCGACTTCGGCCACGCCGGCCGGCGAGGAACTGCGCCGCGAGCAGCTCACCGGCACGGTGGGCGGCGCGGTGAGCTGGTCGGGCGTGTACGACGCGGTGCTCAACCGCTTCGCCTTCCACGACCCGCTGGGCGAGCTGAAGACGATCGCGCCGCAGGGCGTGGACGAGGACTGCGCCAGCTACCTGATTGCCGGCTGGTGGAGCGATCCGGCGCTCGACCCGCTCGACAAGGCGCGCAGCAACGACAGCCTGCACGAGATGCTCGAGCGGCTGCGCTGGCGGCTGCTCTACGAATGGGGCGACGAGGCCTGGGCGCGCCAGCAGGCCCAGGCGCAGGCTGACCTGCGCAAGGCGCTGGGCCTGACCAGCACCGACCGCTGGTCGGAGCCGCGCCCGCCGGTGATGGCCAAGGCGCGTGCCGCGCGAGCCGCAGCGCCGGCCAGCGCCTTCGTGCCGATCGACAAGACCTTCCTCGTGAAGCAGGAGCGCGTGGCGGTGTCGGCGTTTGCCAGCGACGCGATCGAGCGCTTCGTGGCGCCGGCCTGGCAGCTGCGCTCGTCGCTGCTGCATGGTGCGATCTACGGCGTGCCGGTGCAGGGCGCGGCGACGATCGACCGGCGGCCTGCGGCCGCCAGCGTCGGCATCGCGCTCGGTCTGCACGACGACGACCTGATCGCCGGCTTCGCCGCCGCGCAGGCCACGCCCGAGCAGCGCCGCGCCACCGAGCGGCTGCTCACGGCCTTCACCGCGCAGAAGGTCAACCGCCTCGGCTCGGCCGACGGCGCGGTGGAACTCGAAGAACATGAACATGGCGTCGCCTTCGCGTCGCTGCCCGCCGGTTCCGCGGGCACCGACCGCTACCTGCAGCGCGTGCAGACCGGCGGCGTCGGCGGCCTGGGCCTGGGGCGCACGCGCGCGCAGAACCTCGGCATCGCCGCGCAGACCAAAGCCGCGAAAGGCGTGCTCGGCGCGCAGGCACCGGCGGCGAAGGCCGAGACCCACTTTGCAACGACGGGCAAGCCCAACCTGATCAAGGCCACCGAAGCGCTGATCAACGACCTGGCGCGCTCGCGCGTCGGCGAGGTGCTTGCGCCCACCGAGGCGCGCGTGGTCGACCGGCCGGCGCCGCGCTTCACCTTCCCCACCGAGCCGATGCTGGCGCTGCGCGGCGTCGGCCGCAGCCTGCGCCATGGCGGCGACGGCCGCGGCTCGGCCGACGGCAAGCTCACCTGCCGCTGGCCGACGCACGTGATCGCCGAGGTCGACGGCGTGGTCGCAAAGGACCGCTTCATCCGCTCGCTGGGCAACGGCTCGGTGCCCTCGGAGGTGCTCACGCTCGCGCGCGAAGCGCTGCTGCACGACCCCTACCACGACGAGTGGATCGCTGCGGTATTGGCACCGCCGGGCAGCGGCCGCACCGCGCTGCTGACGCGGCTGAAGGCCGAGTCGGTGCTGCGCTTCGGCCGCGACGGCCGCTACGACGGCACCACCGCCGTGCTCGACCCCGTGCTCGCCGGCGCGCCATCGCGCCGTGCACGCGCCGCCGCGCAGCCGCTGCGGCCCGGGGCGCACGAGCAGCAGGCGCTGGTGGCCGACGAGCTGCGCCGCTTCTCGCTCTACAAGGGTGCGGACCCCGATCTCGTCGGCGTGACCACCTGGGCGCAGCCCTGGGTGCCGATGTGGCTGGAATGGGAGATCGCGGTCGAGGGGCTGGACCCGGCCACGCTGAAGGCCTGGCAGCTCGGCGCGGTGGATCTCGACGGCGCCACGGCCAGCTTCGACGGCGGCACCGCCACGCTGCGCGGCCGCGCGCAGCTGACCAGCGGCGGCGCGAAGACGCTGCACGACGCCATCACCGACTGGCTGGCCGCCGAGGATGCGCTCGACGAGGACGATGCCGGCCTGGTCGACGAGGACCTCGAGGACGCCTACCGCACGCTCGGCACCGCGGTGAAGCACCTCGACGTGATGACCGCCACGCTCGACGGCCTGCGCACCCAGCTGCTCGGCCTGCCGGCGCGCGACGGCCTGCATCGGCCCGGCGCCGCCGAGGGCGTGAGCAACCCCGCGCCGACAACGCCGCCGTACCTGCTGCTGGCCGGTTGCGCAACGCTGCAGCGCGCCCGCGTGCTCGACGCCTTCGGCCGCACGCTGGAGCTGCCAATCACCGGCGTGGTCACGCCCACGCGCAACTCGCTGCCCGCGCGGCCCGGGGCGCTGTTGCTGCGCCCGCGCCTGCTGCGCCCGGCGCGCTGGCTGTTCCGCCTCGTCGATGCGGCCACGCCGGTGGGCGCGGAGGGCACCGAGGGGCGTGTCGACCAGATCGAGGCGGCGCTGCAGGTCAACCCGGTGGCCGGCTTCGTGATGCCCGACCACCTCGACGAAAGCCTCGAGGTCTTCGGCGTCGACGGCTCGCCGATCGGAGAGCTGGCGCACGAGCCGGTCAGTGGCGGCGTGATGTGGGAGATCGCCGCCGGCCGCGAGGGCCCGGCCGACGCCGGCCCGCACCACGGCCTGGCACCCGCGCAGAAGCCGCTGGCCGACTTCGCCGCCGCGCTGGTGGCGGCCGATGCTGCCGCCCGCTCGGGCGCACCGGCCGGTGGCGAGGATGGCGATCACGAGAGCGCGCTGACTGCGCTGCTGCGCGCCATCGACACCACGTTGTGGACGGTGGACAGCTTCGCCTCGCTGGGCAGCGAACACGTCGCCGGACTGGTGGGCCGGCCGATCGCGGTGGTGCGTGCGCAGCTGCGGCTGGAACTGCGGCCGCCGCTGGACGTCGATCTCTCCGACCCGGCGCGCGCCGCCGAATGGGCGCAGGCCGAGCAGGACGCCGCGCGTCACGCCTTCCCGGTGCGCATCGGCGAGCTCACGCGCAGCGACGACGGCGTGCTCGGCTTCTTCGTCGACGACGACTACTCGCGCTTCCGCCTCGTCGACAAGGCGATCGCTGCCACCGCGCCCCAGACCGGCCGCAGCCGCGGGCAGCTCGGCGTATTCGGCCAGTCGGCCGGGCTGCCCCCGGCCAGCGCCATCGAGCACCCGTACATCGCCGGCACCGACGACGCCGACACGCTGATGCTCCACCTCGGCCAGACGGTGACGCTGACGATCTTCATGCACCCGGCCGGCAAGGCCACGCTCACCTCCGGCCTGCTGCCGCGCAAGGCGCTGGCGCTGGCGCGCGACTGGGTCGGCCCCGGCCTCGCGGCGATCGCGCCGTCGCTGCGCACCGGCCCCGTGCTGGTGGAGACCGATCTCGCCGCCGAAGGGCAGGTGCGGCTGCCCAAGGTGTCGGTGTTCGGCAAGGACCAGAACTTCCTGTGGCGCGACACGCCGGCGAGCTGGCGCACCGACGCCATTCTCGCCGCCACGCAGACCGCGCTGCTGCCCGACAGCCCGGCGGAGTTCCGCGAAGGCTGGATCCGCGTGGCGCCCACCCGGCCCGAGGAGAGTGGCTCGTGAGCCTGTACGACTGGCCACCCGGCGGTGGCGGCGAGGGCGGCGACGATCCCGGTGGCCGCGGCGACTTCCTGCAGCGCCACCGCGTCGAGTTCGACGCCGAAGGCGCGCGCCGCATCGCCCGCCGAGGGCCGCAGCCCACTCCGGGCGTGCTGCGCGCGCCGGCCAGCGGCCGCACGCACCTGTGGCAGCCGCTGGGGCCCCACACCGTGATCGACGGGCAGGTGGTGGGCGGCGCGCACGTGGCCGGCCGCGTCAACATGCTGGCGGTGCATCCGGACGGCCAGCGCCTCTATGCGGCCAGCGCCAATGGCGGTGTCTGGCACTCGGCCGACGGCGGGCTGCACTGGCGATCGCTCGGCGGGCTGGCGGCCACGCCCTCGCCGGGCTCGATCAACCGGCCGGCGCAGCGCAACGCCTGCGGCGCCATCGCGGTCGACTGGAATGCAGCCGGTGGCGAGGTCGTCTACGTCGGCACCGGCGAGACCACCCACGGCCGCGACGCGCAGCCCGGCCACTCGCTCGGCGGCATCGGCATCCTGCGCGCGGTGGCGCCGGCTGCGTCGGCCGCCGACGACCCCTGGACCCGCGAGGCCGACGTGCTGCTCGGCCACGGCATCTGCCGCATCGCGCTGGAGCCGGGCGGCAGCGGCGTGGTGGCGGCCACCACCGCCGGCCTGTTCGAGCGCCAGGGCGGCGGCAGCTGGCAGCGCCTGGCCGCCGCGCCCTTCGACACGCTCGAGACCAAGTGCGCCGACGTGCTGTGGACCGCCGGCGACGGCGCGCGGCCGCAGCGCCTGTGGGTGTGGGTGCAGGGCGGCAACTCGTCGGGCCTGTGGGTGCGCGACGGTACCGCTGCGTTCCAGCGCATCCTGACGACGAAGTCGCCCGCGGCGGCGGCGCTCGGCGAGGCGGTGACCGGGCGCGCCACCTTCGCGCTCGCCAACGCGCTGGCCGCGCCGGACCAGATCTACCTCTTCAACGACCACGGCAAGCGCGACGGCAGCGGCGTGCCGCGCCTGTTCCGCATCGCTTGCGCAAGCGCGGCGACGCCGACGGCTCGCAACGTCACCGGTGTGCCCGACGTGCTCGGCAGCCAGGGCTTCTACGACATCGCGCTGGCAGTGCACCCCACGCAGGGCGATCGAGTGGTGGTCGGCGGCGCGACCTTCCCGGCCACCACGCCGAGCGGCCAGGCGCTCAAGGCCAGCGGCAACACCAACGACGGCGGGATCGTCATCGCCGACGTGGCCGACAACGGCGGCGGCGCGCTGGTGTTCGGGCTGCCCGCCACGCCCAGCCGCATGATCGGCGCCGGCGTGCATGCCGACGTGCACGACCTCGTCTTCAGCAACGGCGGCAGCCGGCTGTGGGCGGCCTGCGACGGCGGCGTGTTCCGCAGCGACCGGCTCGACAGCCAGGTCGGCTTCGCGGCGATGAACGACGGCCTCGCTGTCGTCGAATCGAACTACATCGCCTGTCACCCGGTGTGCGAGGGCCTGGTGGTAGCGGGCCTGCAGGACAACGGCGTGATCCGACGCCGCTCCGGCGCCGTGTGGTTCCACGAAGGCAATGGCGACGGCGGCGGCGTGGCGTTCGACCCGACCCAGCCGACGCGCTACCTGCGCCAGTTCTTCCGCGGCAACTGGGCGTCGTTCCCCGGCAGCCTCGCTCTGCCGCTGACCGCGGCCGAGCGCGACGACCACTGCGCCTTCTATTCGACGCCGGCGCTGGTGGCCAAGCAGCGCCCCGGCGCACCGGCGGGGCAGCAGACGCTCACCCAGCTGATCGTCGGCACCTCACGCGTCTGGTACACGGAGGACTTCGGCGCCAGCTGGGTCACGCTGCCCGGCGGCACGCCGCCGCCGGCCGGTAACCTCGACCACGACGGCTTCGGCGAGAAGATCACCGTCTGCCGCTGGCAGGGCAGCGAGGTGGCCTGGGTGCTCGGCGAAGGGCGCCTGAAGCGCTACGCGCGCACCGCCGGCACCGACAACGCCGCCGGGCCCGGAACCTGGACGACGGAGACGGTGCTCGAGCGCGGCGTCAAGAACAAGAAGGACACGACAAAGGCCAACGGCCCGATCCGCAAGGCCGAGGTCTGGACCGACATCGCCGTCAATCTCGACGCGCCGGGCAGCGCGCGCGGCACGCGCGGCGCGCTTTACCTCGGCACCATCGGCCACACCGACGACGCGGAGGTCGACACGCTGTGGTGGTTCGACGGCACCGAGCGCTGGTTCGCCACCGGGCTGCGGCGCGACGGCGTGCCGGCACCGGTGACGTCCATCACCTGCGACCCGGATTTCCCTGACGAAGTCTGGGTCGGCACGACGATCGGCGTGTGGAAGGGCCAGCGCAACCTCGCCGACCCCGACGCACCGACCTGGACCTGGAGCGCTCGCGTGAACGGCCTGCCCGAGGCGGCGGTGGAAGACCTCGCGCTCTACAGCCGCGACGGCCTGCGCCTGCTGCGCGCCGGCATCGCCTCGCGCGGGGTGTGGGAGCTGCGCCTGGACACGGCCGACGTGGCCGACCTTGCCTACCTGCGGGTGCACGAGGACGACCTGCGCCACCGCGCCAGTGCCTCGCTGCTCGGCCGCGACGGCACGACCGAGCGCTCCTGGCACGCCAGCCCCGACATCCGCCCCCGCCGCGCCGCGCTGGCCGTGCCGCTGCCCGCCTCGCTGCCGTGGGCACAGGGCGCGCCGCCGGCCATCGACGCCGAACAACTGCGCCGCTTCCAGTGCGCGCTGCGCGCACGCACCGGCGACCCGCGCGTGCGCGCCACCGGCCAGTGGGACGCGGCCTTCAACGAGGTGCTGCGCAGCCTGGCGGCTCCCACCATCGCGCCGCAGACGGTGCGGATCGACAGGCCGTACTGGGATCTCAGCATGGTCGCGCCCTTCGCCACCGCCGAGGCCTGGGGCAGCGAGCGGCCGGGCAGTGCCGACCTGATGGAGTTCAGCGCGGCGCTGGAGGAAGGCACGGCCGGTGCCGCCTCGTGCACGCTGCCGGCCGGGCCGAGCCGCGTCGAGGTGCTGGTGCAGCACCGCGGGCTCGCGCCACTGGATGGCACCGGAGTGCGCGTGGCGCTGCTGAGCTGGATCGATCCGCAGACACCGCCCACCTCGCGCTTCGACGATGCCAGCACCTGGCCGGCCGGCGACGTTCCGTGGACGAGCGCCATCAACGAGGTGCTGAACTCCGCGGGCGGCACCACCGCGCAGCCGTTCGGCGCCGGCTGGACCCTGGTCGGAGCGCGCCAGACGCTGGCCGGGCAGACGCTAGACCCGCTGCACCCGGGTATGGCGAGCTTCGAGCTCGATCTGTCCACGCTGCCGAGGCATCGGGTCGTGCTACTCGTCGCGGTGATCCGCCACGGCAGCGACATGGCGCTTGCGCCGGCGCCGCTGCGCACATTGGTGCTCGACCGGGCCCAGGTCGCGGCCCGCTCGCTGGCCATCGACGGCGAGCGTATCGACGCCGCGGCGGTACGCGACCCGTTCCCGACCGTCGCCTACGCCCAGGAACTGCGCGCCAGCGCCACGCAGAACACACGGCTGGCAGCGGCAATCGCCGCGGTGCGCGCCACGCTGACGCCGGACAACCGGACGCGGCTGGACGGCGCCGCGCTGCTGGTGGCGCGGCTCACGCCCGCGGGGCCGCTGGACTACGCCGGCGTGCACGAGTCCGACATGTTCTTCTCGGCCAGCCTGCTCAAGCTGGTGCTGCTGTACACGAGCTTCGAGCTGGTCAAGCAGGTCAACGAGCTGGCGCCGGCGCTGACGGCCACCAGCGCGCGCAAGTTCATCGCCGCCGTACAGAGCACGTTCGGCCCTGCCGTCGAGCGCGCCGTCGGCCGCATCCCGAAGGGCGACTGGCGCAAGGTCAAGTTCAGCGAACTGCTTGCCGCCACCGCCAGCGGCGGCGGGCAGTTCCGCGTGGCCCTGTCCACCGCCCATCGCGACGACCTGACCGAGATCTTCGCCAACCAGAGCCAGAACACCACCCCGGGGCGCAGCATGCGCCGGCTCGGCTACAGCCTCGTCAACCGCACGCTGGAGGCGGGCGGCTTCCTCGACACCACGACCGGCACCGGCCTGTGGATGGCCACCGACTACGGCAACTGGCGCGACTTCCACGTGCCGGTGTCCACGCGCGGCGGCCGGCCGCCGCGGGCAGGCGGTTCGTCGGCGGCGATGACGGCGCTGGCGATGGCCAGCCTGCTCACCCACATGCACCGCGGCCAGCTCGCCGACGCCGCCAGCAGCGCCGCCATGCGGACGATGTTCGAAGGCGGCGCGGCCTGGCTCTCCGGCCTGCCCAACCGTGCCAGCTTCGGCTTCACCGACCTGGCCGCCAAGGTCGGCCATGCGTCCAGCGGCTCGGCCTTCGTCGGCTCGGTGATGTCGGAGGCCGCGTTCCTGCAGCGCAAGAGCGACAACGCCGAGTTCGTGGCCGTGTGGCAGAACGTGCCCGATGCGCTCGGCGCCGAGCCCATCTACCGCGTGCTCGATGACATGATCCGCAACTGGCCTTGAGGAGAAGCCACCCATGCGCCCCATCTGCAAGATCTGCTCGCCCTTCGTGCCCGGCCTCACCGGCCAGGCCGGACGCAGTTCGAGCGACGAAGCCGCCTCGCACGAGCGGGTGGGCAACGTGCGCATCACGCCGATGCGCGGCGTCCCCGGGCGCACGCGTGCCGCGGTGGAACGCATGAAGCTGTGGGAGAACGGGCGCCTGATCAAGGTGCGCTTTCTCGACGGCAAGCCGGCGGTGCAGGCCAAGGTGGAGGCGATCGCGAAGGAGTGGGAGCAACTCGCCAACCTGCGGCTGCACTTCGTGACCAGCGGTACGGCGCAGATCCGCATCAGCTTCGCGGAGGAAGGCTTCTCGTGGTCGACCGTGGGCACCGATGCGCTGACCGTGGCACCGGGCAAGCCGACGATGAACTACGGCTGGCTGGAGACCGACACGCCGCTGCGCGAGTACCAGCGCGTGGTGCGCCACGAATTCGGCCATGCGCTGGGCATGATCCACGAGCACCAGAACCCAGCGGCGCTGGGCAAGATCCCCTGGGACAAGCCCAAGGTGTACGCCTACTACGCGCAGCAGGGCTGGAACAAGGACGACGTGGACTTCAACATCTTCCAGGTCTACGAGGAAGACAGCACCAACCACAGCGCCTTCGACCCGAGCTCGATCATGCAGTATGCGGTGCCCGATTCGCTGACCGTGGGCTCCTTCGCGATCGGCTGGAACACCGAGTTCTCGCCCACCGACATCGAGTTCATGCGCCGCCAGTACCCAAAGGCGACGCCGGCGATGACCGAGCTCGTGCCCGGCCAACGTGTCAGCGCCGATCTGGCCACCGCCGGCGAGGTCGACGAATACCACTTCAGCGTGGCCACCGCGGCCACGTTGATCATGAGCACCGAAGGCCCGACCGACACCGTGCTGGCGCTGCACGGCCCGGGCGACCGCGGCGCCGTGCTGGCCTGGGACGACGACCGCGGCAAGGGCACGAACGCACGCATCGTGCGCAAGCTACAGCCGGGCGACTACTGGCTGACGGTGCGCCACAAGACGGCGCACGCCACGGGGAGCTACTCGGTGGGCGTGAAGAAGCGCGCCTAGCGATTACTGCGCTTTGCGCCGCGCCGCCACCGCGCGCGCCAGCCCCTGCAGCACTGGCACCGTCTGCGCGAAGGAGATGCAGGCGTCGGTGATCGACACCCCGTGCCTGAGCGGCACGCCGGGCACGAGGTCCTGCCGGCCTTCCTCGAGGTGGCTCTCGATCATCACGCCGGTGATGCGGCGGTCGCCGGCGGCGACCTGCGCGGCCACGTCGGCGGCCACCTCGATCTGGCGGCGGTGCTGCTTGCTGCTGTTGGCGTGCGAGACGTCGATCATCACCTGCTCGCGCAGGCCGGCGGCGCGCAGCGTCTCGCAGGCCTGTCCGACGTGGGCCGCGTCGTAGTTCGGCGCCTTGCCGCCGCGCAGGATGACGTGGCAGTCGTGGTTGCCGCGGGTCTCGAAGATCGCCGCGACGCCCATCTTGGTCATGCCCATGAAGGCGTGCGGCGCGCGGGCGGCGAGGATGGCGTCGGCCGCCACCTTGAGGCTGCCATCGGTGCCGTTCTTGAAGCCGACCGGGCAGCTCAGGCCCGAGGCGAGCTGGCGGTGGCTCTGGCTCTCGGTGGTGCGCGCGCCGATCGCGCCCCAGCTGACGAGGTCGGAGATGTACTGCGGGCTGAGCAGGTCGAGGAACTCGGTGCCCAGCGGCAGGCCCAGCGTGGTGAGATCGAGCAGCAGCCGTCGGGCACGCTCCAGGCCCTCGTTGATGGCGAAGCTGCCGTCGAGGTGTGGGTCGTTGATGTAGCCCTTCCAGCCCACCGTGGTGCGCGGCTTCTCGAAGTAGGCGCGCATCACGATCAGCAGATCGTCCTGCAGTTCCTCGGCCACGGACTTGAGGCGGTGGCCGTATTCGAGCGCCTGGTCGTGATCGTGGATCGAGCAGGGGCCGACCACGACCACCAGCCGGTCGCTGCGGCCGTGCAGCACGTCGGCGATCTGCGCGCGGCTGGCCTCCACCAGTGCCAGCGTGTCGTCCTGCAGCGGCACGCGCTCCTGCAGCAGCGCGGGGTTGATCAGCGGGCGCACGGCGCCGATGCGCACGTCGTCGATGCGGGTGGTGTCGAGGGTCTTCATGCGGGGCAAATGCAGCTTCAGGGAAGTTCGATCACGACGTTGCCGATCGCGCGGCCGCTCTCGACGAGCTCGTGCGCCTGCACGATCTGCGCGAGCGGCAGGCGCTGCGCGATGCGGTGCTGCAGCACGCCGCGCGACAGGCAGTCGGCGAGCACGGCTTCGGCCTGTGTGCGGTCGTCGTCGGCGAGGTTGTAGACGATGAAGAAGCGCAGGTTCAGGTTCTTCAAGATCAGCGGGAAGAAGGGCAGCGAGAACTCGCCCTGGCCGCTGCCGTAGACGACGAGGTCGCCGCCGGGGCGCAGCAGTTCGAGGTCAACGAGCCGGTTGGCGGCGATGTCGACTTCGATCACGCGATCGACGCCGCGGCCGTCCGTGGCTTCGCGCACGCGCTCGGCGACGTCCTCGCGGCGGTAGTCGATCGCCAGGTGTGCACCCGCCTCGCGCGCGATCTGCGCCTTCTCCTCGCTGCTGACGGTGGCGATCACCTGGCGCGCGCCGAGCAGCCGCGCGAACTGCACCGCATAGTGGCCCACCGCGCCGGCGCCGCCGGCCACCAGCACGCTGCGCCCGTCTACGCCACCGGCCATCCGCACCGCGTGCAGCGCGGTCAGCGCCGGGATGCCGAGGCAGGCACCCGCCTCGTCGGGAACGCCGGCCGGCAGCGCCACGGCCTGCCGCGCGGGCAGCACGATGAACTGCGCCGCTGTGCCGTTCGCGCGACCCCAGGCGCCGTTCCAGATCCACACGCGCTCGCCGATGCGCTTGGCGTCGACGCCCTCACCCACCGACTCGATCACGCCCATGCCGTCGCTGTGCGGCACGATGCGCGGGAAGGCGAGCTGCTTGCTGCGCAGGCCGGCACGGCTCTTCACGTCCGACGGGTTGACGCCAGACCAGCGAAGGCGCACGCGCACCTCGCCCGGCCCGGGCACGGGATCGGGCAATGCGGCGAGGGTGAGCACCTCGGCGGCAGGCCCGGTGCGTTCGTAGAAGGCAGCTTGCATGACGGCTCCTGCGGCGATCGGAGCCGCGATTCTGCGGCAGCGCGAGACCGGTTCGCTCAGCGGTCGAAGTGCGCCACCGCCACGCCCAGGCGGGGCGCCTGCCAGCGGTACTCCCCGCTGAGGACGTTGCGCGAATCGTCGCGGCCGGCCCACTGCAGGCCGAGCAGATCGGCCACCGTCCAGGCCGCCCAGTCGGCGCGGAAAGGCCGCGTGGCCGTGGCGGCGTCGATGAGCTCGCTGCGCCAGATCAGCGCCGGGATCCGATAGCCCGACGCCGTGGTGGCACTGTGGCCGGCACGGTCGAGCTCGTGGCCGACTTCCTGGCCGTGGTCGGAGAAGTACATCCAGGCGGCCCGGCCGCCCGCAGGCGCGGCTTCGCGCAGTGACTTCAGCAGATCCGACAGCACGGAGTCGTGGTAGCGCAGCGCAGCGTCGTAGTCGTTGCGCGCTTCTCGCGTCCAGGCCGAACGGCCGGCGGCCTGCAGTTGCCGGTCGACCGCGTCGTCGGCGTTCTCGAACGGATTCGCGCCCGGTGGGCAACGCAGGGCGTAGTGAGGATGCGCGCCCATCAGGTGGACCACCAGCAGCTTGCGCGGCGACGGATCGGCCAGCGCACGGCCGACCTCGTCGAGCAACTCGCCATCGAGCGTGTCGCCACCGCGGCCGGGGCGGCGGTTGATCATCTCGACCTGGTCCGACAGGCCGGCATGCAGCGCCTCGAGCGCCATGTCGTCCTGGTTGCCGATCCACCAGACCTTGTAGCCGGCCGCGCGGGCGAGCGCGATCAGGTGCGGCGCGTCGCTGCGCTCGCCCTGCCCGAACCGGAACAGGTTGTGCAGCGCGGGCAACGTGCTCGCATCGGCCGACCAGGCGTGGCGCAGCACCGCGAACTGCTCGCCGAGGCGCGCACGGTCGGCGGCCAGCCGCGGCGTGGTGTCACGCGGATAGCCGTACAGCCCGAGGTTGTCGCGGTTGACGCTCTCGCCGACCACCAGCATCACCGTGGCCGGGCCGCCGAAGGCCAGCGTCGGCGCCTGCTCACGCGCCTGCGCCAGCGTGCGCTCGCGCAGCCGCAGCTGCTGCGCCCAGCCGGCCCGCAACTGCTGCGCCGAGTCCCACCACTGCGACCAGAACACCGCCGGGTGCATGCGCCGCCAGGGTTTGCTGGCGTGGGCCACGCCAGCCACGAGCAGCACGGCCGCGAGCACGGCCAGCACCAGCCGGCGCGGCGGGCGCCAAGCGGAAGCAGCCCGCGGCCAGCGCGGCGCGCGGCCCAGCGCCCAGGCCAGCACGGCGGCGGCCACGAGCGCCGGAAGCAGGCGCCACAGCACGCCCGGCGCGTTGGTGCGCAGGTATTCGCTGCTCTCCTGCGCACGCGAATTGGCCAGCGCGCCGAGCACCATGCTGCTGTCCGGCGCAGCCTGGTAGTGGGCCCAGAGATAGTGGCGCACCGCGCCATCGAGCACGAAGGCCATGGCCAGCGACCAGATCGACAGCGTGCGCACGCGGTGCAGCCAGTCCGAGCGCAGCGGCCAGGCCGACCAGACAATCAGCGGCAGCGTCAGCGCCAGCATCTGCACCGTGCGGCGGCCGTCGTGCCCCAGCACGATGAACAGGCCCAGCGTGAGCACCAGGGCGATCGGCGCGGCCTGGGCGAGCCGCCAGGGGCCCGGCTCCAGCGAGGGCAACGGCTGGGTCGACGATGTCATGACGTGACGGTATGTGGCGGCGGATTCTGCCAGCGGCTCCCTGCCCTCCGGTCCCCGGCTTGGTGTTTCCCCGGGGCTGGATGCCAATTCGTCGAGCTTTCGGCGCGCCGTTCGTCGTGGAATGGCAGTCCCCCGTCACCCCATCCGGAGAACCCCATGGCCGCACCCACCGTCCGCCCCATCCCCGCCGACATGCACTCGCTGACACCGCACCTCGTCTGTGACGGCGCCGCCGCGGCGATCGACTTCTACCGGGCCGCCTTCGGCGCCGTCGAGGCCGGCCGCCTGCCCACCCCCGACGGCAAGCTGATGCACGCGATGGTGCGCATCGGCGACTCGGCATTGATGCTGGTCGACGCCTTTCCGCAGATGGGCGCACTCGACCCGAAGGCGCTGAAGGGCTCGCCCGTGACCCTCCACCTCTACGTGACCGACGTCGACGCGACGATGGCGCAGGCCGAGCGCGCCGGCGCGACCATCACGATGCCGCCCCAGGACATGTTCTGGGGCGACCGCTACGGCCAGCTGACCGATCCGTTCGGCCACCGCTGGTCGGTGGCCACGCACGTGCAGGACCTGACGCCCGAGCAGATGCAGGCGAACCTGGCGGCGCTGCCGCCGTCGCCCGACTGCGGACACTAGATCTTCTTGAGTGCACGCAGGATCTTCTCCGGCGTGATCGGCTGCGAGGCGACGCGCGCACTGAACGGCGCCAGCGCGTCGTTGATCGCGTTCATCACCGCGGCCGGCGCGCCCGCCGTGCCGGCCTCGCCCGCGCCCTTGGCCCCGAGCTGCGAGCTGCGCGTGGGCGACTGCACGTGCGAGACGACGATGTCCGGCATCTCGCCAGCCATCGGCACCAGGTAATCGGCCATGTTGCCGTTCTTCAGCGTGCCGTCGTCGCTGTACAGGCACTCCTCGAACAGCGCGCCACCGATCCCCTGCACGATCGCACCGCGCATCTGCTCGTCGACCAGCATCGGGTTGATCACGCGGCCGCAGTCCTCCACCGCCCAGTGCTTGAGCAGCTTCACGAACCCGGTGTCGACATCGACCTCGACGTGGCTCACCTGCACGCCGTTGGTGAAGATGAACGGGTAGTCGCGCTGCGCGTAGTGGCGCGTGACCATCAGCTCGGGCGTGAACTCCTTGGGCAGCGTATCGCTGCGGAAGTAGGCGATGCGGCCGAGCTCGGCAAGCTCGAGCACGCGCTCGTTCGTGCGCGCATCGACGACGGCACCGCGGTAGACCTTCAGTTCCTGCCGGTCGCGCTTCAGGATCGCCTCGGCGACCGCCAGGATGTTCTCGCGCAGCACGCGGCCGGCCTGCAGCACCGCCTCACCGCCGATGCCGGCGCCGCGCGAGGCCCAGGTGCCGCCGCCGTAGGGCGTGGTGTCGGTGTCGCCGGTGACCACGCGCACGCGGTCGATGGAGACGCCCACCGCATCGGCGGCGATCTGCGCGAACACCGCCTCGGCGCCCTGGCCCTGCTCGCCGACGCTGCTGCTCACCGTCAGCACGCCGGTGGGCTCCAGGCGCAGCGTGGCGCCGTCCTGGCTGGCGATGCGCGCACCGCCCACGCCGTAGAAGGCCGCGCTCGGGTTGGTCAGCTCGATCAGCGCGGCGATGCCGATGCCGCGGTAGATGCCGCGCTTCCTCAGCTCGGCCTGCTCGGCGCGCAGCGCGTCGTAGTCGCACACCCGCTTGGCTTCGCGCAGGCAGGCCTCATGAGACAGCACTTCCAGCTTGATGCCGGAAGCGCCGGTGGCCGGGTAGGCGTCGTCGGGAATGACGTTGGCCTGGCGTAACAGCAGCGGGTCGGCGCCGAGCTTGGCCGCCACGCCATCGACCAGCGCCTCGGTGATCGCGCAGGCGATCGGGTGGCCCACGCCGCGGTACTGGCAGGTGGGTACCTTGTTCTGGAACACCACCTGCAGCTTGGCGCGATAGGCCTTGTGCTTGTAGGGCCCGCCGGTCAGGTTGACGACCTGGTTGCCCTCGATGCCGCTGGTGCGCGGGAACATCGAGAAGGGGCCGATGCCGGTGAGGTCGTCGATCTCGAAGGCGAGGATTTCGCCGCTCTTCGTGGCGGCGATGCGGCCGTGGATGCGGTGCTCGCGGGCGTGGATGTCGGAGACGAAGCTCTCCAGCCGGTCGGCAACGAACTTCACCGGCCGCTGCAGCAGGATCGACAAGGCCACGGTGGCGAAGTCGTCCGGATAGGCGTGCACCTTGATGCCGAAGCTGCCGCCGACGTCGCGGCAGATCACCCGCACCTGCGACTCCTGCAGTTCGAACTGCCGGCAGTACAGGTCCTGCATCATGTGCGGGGCCTGGAACGAGTGGTAGACCGTGAGCTTCTGGTCGCCGGGGTTCCAGTCGGCGATCTGGCAGCGCGGTTCCAGCGTCACCCCGGTATGGCGGCCGAAGTGGTAGGTCTCCTCGAAGACGACGGCATCGGGCCGCGCGAAGGCTTCGTCGACACCGCCGGTGTCGAGCGAGCGCGCAAAGCACAGGTTGTCGCCCAGCTCCGGGTGGATCAACGGCGTGGCCGGGTCGAGCGCGGTCTCGGTGTCGAGCACGGCGGGCAGCGTCTCCCATTCCACTTCCAGCAGCGCGAGTGCATCCTCGGCGATCGCGCGCGTCTCGGCGACGATCGCCACCACCGGCTCGCCATGCCAGGTGGCGCGGTCGAGCGCCATCGGGTACTGGGGTGCGCTCTTGATGCCGGCCAGGTGCGCCAGCGTGGCCACCCAGGGCTTGCAGATCTCGGCGATCTCCGCGCCCACCACCACGGCGATCACGCCCGGGTGCGCCTGCGCCGCCGCACGCTCGATGCGCGTGATGCGCATGTGCGCCACCGGCGAGCGCCAGAACACCACGTGGGCCAGGCGCGGCAACTCGATGTCGTCGATGTACTGGCCGCGGCCCTGCGTCAGCCGGCGCACGCCCTCGCGCGGGATCGCCACGCCGATGTGGCGCTGATCCTCGGTGACGGCCGGCAGGTCGGCGCCGAGGTCGCGGCGGGTCGGGATCTCGGTGGGATGGTTCATGCGCGGGCCTCCAGCGGCTCGTCCACGAAGCGACCGGCCTTCTGCTGCTCGAGCACCGCGCACACCGCGTCGACGATGGCGTGGTAGCCGGTGCAGCGGCAGTAGTTGCCGCTCATCCACTCGCGCACCTGCTCGCGCTGCGCATCGGGCTGCTGCTCGACCAGTTCCAGCGCCGCCATCAGCATGCCCGGCGTGCAGTAGCCGCACTGCAGCGCGTTGTGCTCGACGAAGGCATCCTGGAGCGCCTTCAGGCGCTTGCCGGGCGTCAGCGTCTCGACGGTGTCGACGCGGTGGCCGTCGGCCTGCGCCGCCAACACCAGGCAGCCGCGCACGATCTGGCCGTCCAGCTTCACCGTGCAGGCGCCGCACACGCCGTGCTCGCAACCCAGGTGCGAGCCCTTCATCCCGCAGTCCTCGCGCAGGAAGTCGACCAGGTGCTTGCGGCACTCGACCTCGCGCACCAGCGGCGTGCCGTTGACCGTCACGCGCACGCGGCGGGTCGGGGCATCGGTGGGCGTCTTCATCGTGTCTCCTCGATCAGTCGCGCCACCGCACGGCGCATCAGCGTGGCGGCGAGCTGCTTCTTCGCGGCCACCGAGTGGGTCAGGTCCTCGAACGGATCGAGCTCGGCGCGCAGCGCGGCATCGGCGCCGTCCAGCCGCGCTGCGTCGACGGCACCACTCTGCAATGCGGCCTCCGCCTTCACCGCGCGCACCGGTCGGTCACCGAGGCTGAGGAACACGAGACGCAGATCACTCAGCGTGCGCCCCTTCACCTCGGCGCGCGCGGCGAGGCCGGCCACTGCATAGTCGCCATGGCGACGCGACAGTTCGCTGAAGTCCTGGCGCACGCCTTCCGCCGTCACCGGGATCTCGCAAGCCTTGAGCAATTCGCCCGGCTGCATCGCCGTGGTGTACAGGCCCTGGAAGAAGTCTGCCGCCTTCACGCGCCGCTCGCCCTTCGCACCGGCGATCACCAGCGTGGCATCCAGCGCCACCGCGCAGGCCGGCCATTCGGCCGCCGGGTCGGCATAGGCGAGTGCGCCGCCGAAGGTGCCGAGGTTGCGGATCGCGCGGTGCCCGATGTGCGGCGCGGCCTGCGCGAGCAGCGGCGCATGCTGCGCGACGAGCGGCGAGGCCTCGACCTCGCTGTGCCGCGTCAGCGCGCCGATGCGCAGCGTGGCGCCTTCCACCGCGATGCCGCGCCAGGCGTCGAAGCCGGCGATGTCCACCAGCAGCGCGGGCTGCGAGAGCCGCATGTTCAGCGTGGCCAGCAGCGTCTGGCCGCCGGCGATCACGCGCGCGTCGTCGCCGTGTTGCGCGAGCAGCTCGAAGGCATGCTGCGGCGATTCGGCGCGGATGTAGTCGAAGGCCGGCGATTTCATCGGGTCGGGCTCGCCTCGCTAGGGTTTGTCGGGATTGGGCGTTGTTGACCACCCGCTCAACAATTTCAGCCGAGTTGAGCAGATGGTCAATACCGAAGAAACCCGGAAGGACGCCGCGCCCGCGCGGCGCCGGCTCGACGCGCGCGAACGCGAGCGGCAGATCATCGAAGGGGCGGTGGAGTTCTTCGCGCGCCGCGGGCTCGATGCACAGATGCGCGAGCTCGCCGCCGAGCTCGGCATCGCGCACACGCTCCTGTACCACTACTTCCCGACCAAGCGGCAGCTGATCGAGCGCGTCTACGAGGAGACCATCGCCGGCCGCTGGGATCCGAAGTGGGAGACGCTGCTCGACGACCCGGCGATCGGCGTCGAGGACAAGCTGCACGCCTTCTACCGCGAGTACCTGCCGGCCATCCTCACGCCCGAGTGGCTGCGCACGCTGGTGCACTCGGGCCTGTCCGACGGGCTGATACCGACCCGCTACTTCGCGCTGGTGCGCGAGAAGCTGTTCCCGCGGCTGATCCGCGAGTCGCGCCGCCACGCCGGCAGCCGCTCGCGTGCCAAGGCCACGCCGCGCGAGGAGGCCGCGCTGATGGGGCTGCACGGCGCGCTGATCTACCAGCTCGGCATCTGGCCGCTCATCTACCAGCAGCACTTCAGCGGCGAGGGCGACCCGGCGCTGATCGACACCTTCATCCGCGACCGCATCCGCGGCTACCTCGCGCAGGTGCACGAGTTCGTGCCGGCGCCGCGGCGCTGAGCACGGAAGGAGCCAGCCCATGGGCATCTCGCTGAACCACTTCTCGATCCGCACCGTCGACCTCGACGCCTGCGAGCGCTTCTACTGCGGGCTGCTCGGGCTGAAGAAGGGCCCGCGCCCGCCCTTCCCCTTCCCCGGCCTGTGGCTCTATGCCGGCGAGACGGATCGCTACGACAACGCCGCGGTGCACATCATCGGCATCGACCGCAACGACCCCGAGGGCCTGAAGAAGTACCTCGGCGACCGCGACGAGACCAGCCTCGCCGGCAGCGGTGCGGTCGATCACGTGGCCTTCTTCGCCACCGGCCTGAAGGAGACGCTGGAGCGACTGAAGGCCAACGGCATCGAGGGCCGCGAGCGCACCGTGCCCGTGCTCGGGTTGCACCAGGTGTTCATCGACGACCCGAACGGCATCGTGGTCGAGCTCAACTTCCCGGCGGCCGAGAAGGCCGCACTCGGCGGCTGACCACGCGATGGCGCGCATCCTCGTCAGCGGCGGATCGCTCGGCGGCCTGATGGCCGCCAATGCGCTGCTGCGCGCGGGGCACGACGTGACCGTGCTGGAGCGCTCCCCGCGCTCTCTGGAAGGCCGCGGCGCCGGCATCGTCACCCACGAGAGCCTGCGCGAGGCGCTGCGCCAGTGCGGCGCGGTGGTCGACGAGACACTGGGCGTGCCGGTGCAATCGCGCGTGGTGCTCGATGCACGCGGCGAGGCCGAATGCCGCTGGGAGCATCCGCAGGTGCTCACCTCCTGGGGCCGGCTCTACGCGCTGCTGCGCGCCGCGCTGCCGGCGGCGAACCACCGCCTCGGCGCGGCGGTGGCCGGCGTCGAACAGACCGAGGCCGGCGTGCGTGTTCGCCTGGCCGGCGGCGAATCGCTCGCGGCCGACCTGCTGGTGGCCGCCGACGGCATCCGCTCGACGATCCGCGCGCAGCTCGCACCGGCGGTGCAGCCTCAGTACGCCGGCTACATCGCCTGGCGCGGCGTGTGCGACGAGGCGAGCCTGTCGCGCCGCACGCGCGAGACGCTGTTCGATCACTTCGGCTTCGGCCTGCCCGAGGGCGAGCAGATGATCGGCTACCCGGTGGCCGGCGCCGACGACAGCGTGGCGCGCGGCCAGCGGCGCTGGAACTTCGTCTGGTACCGGCCAGTGGCGCCCGGCGCCGAGCTGGCCGGCATGCTCACCGACGCCGATGGCGTGCACTATCCCGACGGCATTGCGCCGCAGCAGGTGTCTTGGCGCCACATCGCGGCGATGCGCCAGGCCGCGCGCGACAAGCTGGCCCCGCAGTTCGCCGAGATCGCCGAGAAGACGGCGGTTCCCTTCCTGCAGCCGATCTACGACCTCGTGTCGGCCAACATCGCCTTCGGCCGCGTGGCGCTGCTCGGCGATGCAGCTTACGTGGCGCGGCCGCATGTCGGCATGGGCGTGGCCAAGGCCGGCGACGACGCGATGGTGCTGACGCGCTGCATCGCCGAACTCGGCGCCTCGCCCGCCGCGCTGCGCCGCTACGCGCAGCTGCGCCAGCCGGTGTGCGTGGGCGTGGTTCAGCGCGCCCGCCGGCTCGGCGCCTACATGGAAGCACAACAGCGTGGCGCCGCCGTGCAGCGCAGCGCCGACGAGGTGATGCGCCAGACCGCGATCGACCCGTCGCTGTTCGACACCGAGGAATCGACACCACGGGCCGCCAGAGCCTGATCCATCCACCCCAGCCAGGAGACAAGCCCATGAGCCAGAACCCCGCGAACCTCCGCCGCCGCCGCATCGTGATGGCCGGCACCGCCATGGCCACCGCCCCGGCGCTGTTCAACATCGCCCGCGCCCAGGCCGGCGCGATCAAGATCGGCTTCCCGGTGCCGCTGACCGGCGCCTTCAGCGCCGAGGCGCAGGACCAGGTGCGCGCCGCCGAACTGGCCGTGAAGGAGTGGAACGCCGCCGGCGGCCACAAGGGCATGCAGTGCGAACTGCTGGTGCGCGACACCAAGCTCAACCCGGGCGAGGCCGCCACGCGCACCCTGGAGCTGATCGAGAAGGACAAGGTCAACTTCGTCGTCGGCTCGCTGTCGGCGGCCACGCAGTTGTCGATCAACGCCGTGACGCGCGAACGCAAGGTGCTCTACAACTCGATCAGCCAGTCCGACACCATCAACGAGGCCAAGGACTGGAGCCTGTACACCTTCCACGAGGCGCTCAATCCGCACCTCACCGCCGGCGCGGTGGGCCGCTACGCCTTCCCGAAGTTCGGCAAGCGGGTGGTCTACCTCACTGCCGACTACGCCTACGGCCACGAGATGGTGCGCGGCTTCCAGCGCGCCGGGCAGGCCTTCGGCATGCAGACGCTGGCCGACATCCGCCATCCGCTGGGCACGGCCGACTACTCGGCCTTCCTGCCGCGCATCCAGGCGCTCAAGCCGGACATCCTGGTGCTGTGCAACTTCGGCCGCGACCTGGTGAACTCCGCAAAGCAGGCCACCGACTTCGGCATCAAGCAGACCACCAAGATCATCGCGCCGGTGCTGCTGTACACGGCGCGCCTGGCCGGCGGCGCCGACGCCTTCGAGGGCATCCTCGGTGGCACCAGCTACTACTGGGGCATGGAGGACAAGATCCCCAGCGCGAAGAAGTTCAACGACGCGTTCCGCAAGGCCTACGGCGGCTCGGTGCCGTCCGACTACGGTGCGCTCGGCTATGCCGGCATCCGCTCGGTGCTGCAGG
>NZ_JBFXIO010000021.1:0-25308 GCF_050175855.1 Piscinibacter sp. | reverse complement strand
TGGTGGCCAAGGGCGGAATCGAACCACCGACACGCGGATTTTCAATCCGCTGCTCTACCAACTGAGCTACTTGGCCTTGGGAACCATAGAGTATAGCCCAGCCCGGCGGGCCGTCCGGGTCAGAGGGATCCGCCGCGCTTGTTGCGCGAGAGGTCCACGCCCAGCTGCTTGAGCTTGCGGTACAGGTGCGTGCGCTCCAGGCCGGTCTTCTCGGCCACACGCGTCATGCTGCCGTTCTCCTGCGCGAGGTGGAACTCGAAGTAGCTCTTCTCGAAGGCGTCGCGCGCCTCGCGCAGGGGCCGGTCGAGGTCGAAGCTCTGCTCGGCTTGCGGGCCGAGCAGCAGCGGCGCTACCGGCAGGCCCTGCCCGCCCGTCATCGCCGCCTCCACCGTCAGCGTGGTGTCGCCGACGTGGTGGTTGTGGTGCGGGTGGTTCACCGGGGTCACCGCACGCGACGGCGCCGCCGGCTTGGCCAGGCCCTGCTCCACGGCACGTAGCAGCTTCTGCAGCGTCACCGGCTTCTCGAGGAAGGCGATGGCGCCGAACTTGGTGGCCTCCACGGCCGTGTCGATGGTGCCGTGGCCGCTCATCATGATCACCGGCATGGTCAGCATGCCGGTGGCGCCCCACTCCTTGAGCAGCGTGATGCCGTCCACGTCGGGCATCCAGATGTCCAGCAACACGAGATCGGGACGCAGGCGCTCGCGGACGGAGCGGGCCTCGGCGGCGTTCTCGGCCACCTCGACGGTGTGGCCCTCGTCGGCCAGGATCTCCGACAGCAACGCGCGGATGCCGAGTTCGTCGTCTACAACAAGAATGATCGCCATGGATGGGTCAGTGCGTCCGGCTCTCGGTGGCCGCCGCGACGACCGTAGGGCCGTCGGCCGGAGCGAACTTCGAAAATGATAGCGAAACTTGTGCACCCGTCGCGCCCGCGGGCGCCGAAGTGTCGCCCGCGGCGGCATCACGCGCCACCCCCAGGTTCGCGATGCGCACGCGGGCGCCGTGTTCGTCGGCGATCTTCTTGACAACGGCCAAGCCGAGGCCGGTACCCTTGCTCTTGGTGGTGACGTAGGGCTCGAAGGCGCGCTTGAGCACCTTGTCCGGGAAGCCGTGGCCATTGTCAATCACCTGCAGCCGCACGGCGCGTACCTCGCCCTGCTCGGTGCGCGCCACCTCGGTACGCACCAGCACGCGCCCGTCGGGACGGTCGGCCGCGGCGTCGAGCCCGTTCTGCACCAGGTTGTGGATGACCTGGCGCAGCTGCGTGGAGTCGCCCACGATCAGTGGCAGGCCGGCGCCGAGCTCGGCGTGCAGCCGCCCGGACTCCTGCGAAGTCACGTACAGGCCGAGCACCTCGGACACCAGCGCGTTGAGGTCCAGCGGCTTGAGCTGTGCCGCCGGCAGCCGCGCGTAGTCGCGGAACTCATTGACCAGCGTCTTCATCGCCTGCACCTGGTTGACGATGGTGGCCACCGACTTCGCCAGCATCGCCTGGTCGGGGCCCTCGAGCTTGGCCTCGAGCTTGTGCTGCAGGCGTTCGGCGGAGAGCTGGATCGGCGTCAGCGGGTTCTTGATCTCGTGCGCAAGCCGCCGCGCCACCTCACCCCAGGCTTCGGTACGCTGCGCCGAGACGACCTCGGTGATGTCGTCGAACACCATCAGCCGCGCGCCCTGCGGCATCGCCGCACCGCGCACCAGCAGGGTCAGCGTGTCGCGGTCGCGGCCTTGCGCGTCCTGGGTCTGAAGCTCGAAGCTGTCCTGCCAGTGGTCACGTTCGCCGGCTTCGGGGCTGCTGGCATGCAGTTCGAAGCGCTGCCACACCGCCTTGGCGAAGGTCTCCAGGCCCTGCACCTCCTCCAGCCGGCGGCCGCGGTAGGCCGACAGCGGCAGCTTGACGATGCGCGTGGCCCCCGGGTTGACGGTGTCGATGCGGCCCTCGCGGTCGAACACGATCACGCCGGCGGTGAGGTTGTCGAGGATGGTCTGCAGGTTGGCGCGCGCACCCTCCACCTGGCGCACGCTGCGCTGCACCAGCGAGCGCGCCTCCGAGAGCTGCTCGGTCATGTCGGCGAACGAGCGCGTCAGGCCGCCGAGCTCGTCGCCCGAGGCAAACACCGGCTTGGCACTGAGGTCGCCGTGTGCCACCTGGTCGACGCCTTCGGCCAGCAGCAGCAGCGGCCTGGCGAGCTGGTTGCCGAGCAGCGCGGCCAGCAGCACTGCGCCGAACACGGCCAGCACCAGCGCCAGCGTGAGTGTGCCGATGTACATGCGGCGCAGGCCATCGCGCGCCAGCGCACGCTGCTGGTACTCGCGATAGGCGGTCTGCACCGCCAGCGCGTTGGCGCTGAGTGCGGCCGGCAGCAGCTGCCGCACCATCAGGTAGCGCTCGCGCTCGGCCAGCGCGAAGTTGGCGCTGGGCACCAGCGCCACCACGCGGATGCGGCCCTGCGCGTTGCTGCCGGCATCCTCGTCCAACCCCTCGAGCTGCCCGGCCACGCGCTGCAGCTGCGCCTGGCGGAGCATCGCGGCGCTCGGCCGGTCGGGCATCAGCGCGGCCGAGCTGCTGGCCGACAGCAGCGTGTGGCCGGCGGCGTTGACGATCGCCACCTCCTGCGCGGCCAGCTGCTCGCGCAGCCGCTCCAGCGCGAGCGAGGTGGCGCTGCCCGGCCGGCCCTCGATCACCGCCGCGGCGGTGCTGCCGGCGCCGCTCTCTGCGAGCTTCTCGGCGGCCGTGCGGGTGCGCTGCGCCAGCTCGTTGACCAGCGCGTCGAGCGTGCCGCGGCCGAGGTTGAGGCCGGCGTCGAGCGCACTCTCCACCTTCACGTCGAACCAGCTCTCGATGCTGCGCGAGACGAACTGGTAGCTCACCGTGTAGATCAGCACGCCCGGCACGACGCCGACCAGCGCGAAGATCGCCGCCAGCTTGAGCAGCAACCGGCTGCCGAACTTGCGCCGCCGCACGCGGATCACCAGCCGCACCGAGGCGATGCCCACCACCAGCAGGAGCAGCGCCGCCACGGTCACGTTGACCCAGAACAGCCAGACGTAGTGGCGCTCGTACAGCGCCGGGCTGTTGGTGGCCACCGACAGCAGGAAGGCCAGCACCAGGCCCGCGCCGGTGCTCGCCACCAGGGCGACGATCCAGGCCCAGCGCTTTGCCTTCGTCATGGGACCGCCGCGGTGATCTGCAGGATCAATCGAAGCGCTGAGTGCGCTCGACCGACAGCGCCCAGTCCGTCTGGCTGGCAATGCCGATCTGCATCGGCCGTGGCAGCAGCGAGGTGTCGAGCCGGAAGCTGAACTCGACGTAGTGGCGCGAGCCTTCCTCGATCTGCGACGCCTCGGCCACCTTCCAGCTCGCGCCGCGGCGGATGACCGCGAAGGCCTCGGCCCGGTTCGGGTAGCTCTGGCTCAGGCCGCCGAAGGTGACGCGGTAGTTGGCGGTCAGCGGCTGGTAGACGATGCGCCAGACACGCGAGGCGCTGGCGACGCGCTTGTCGCGCCAGTACCAGCGGTCGCGGAAGACCTCGGCCTCGGCGACGAAGTACAGCGGCACAGCCTTGTTCAGCGCCTCCTCGGCGCCGCGTGGCAGCTCGAAGTTGACCGCATAGTCGATGCTCAAGCCCTCCTCGTCGCGCTGCACGGAGAAGATCGCGAGCTCGGGGCCGGCGGCGCGCGCGCCGATCGGCACGCCCAGCGCGCTCCAGGCCATCAGCATGGCCAGCCCGAACGCCGCCCGGCGGCGGGCGAGCCCCTCGGCGCGGGGGCGCTGACTGCCAGTCGTGCGTGCCGCGCTGCGCATGGGGTGGGCCGGGTCAGGTCTTGTGAATCAGGCTGTAGAAGAACCCGTCGGCCGATGCACCGGAACCGGGCGGCGGGACGGCCTGATTGTCGGGCAGCGGGAGCAGGTGGCCGGGAGACTCAGGGTTGGTCGCAGGCGCCGCATCGCCATGGCGTTGCAAAAAAGCGTCGATCTGGTCCTGGCCCTCGGCCTTGAAGACCGAACAGGTGCAGTACAGCAACCGCCCGCCGGGGCGCAGCGCCGGCCATAGCGCATCGAGCAGCCGGGCCTGGGTGCGCGCCAGTGCGCTGATGTCGCTGGCGCGGCGCAGCCAGCGCACGTCGGGATGGCGACGCACGATGCCCGAGGCGCTGCACGGCGCATCGAGCAGGATGGCGTCGAACGGCCGGCCATCCCACCAGGCCGACGGGTCGCCGGCATCGGCGGCGATCGCCTGCGCCTTCAGGCCCAGCCGCTGCAGGGTGCCGTGCACACGCTCGAGGCGTTTCGGATCGCTGTCCAGTGCGGTCACCTCGAGATCGGCGAGCTCGAGCAGGTGCGCGGTCTTGCCGCCCGGCGCGGCGCAGGCGTCGAGCACGCGGGCGCCGCCCGGCAGGCCCGCGCCGATCAGCAGCGGCGCGGCGCGCTGGGCAGCGGCATCCTGCACCGACACGTCGCCCTCGGCGAAGCCGGGCAGCTGCGTCACCGGGACCGGCTGGGCCAGCACCACGGCCTGCGTGCCCGGCAGCCCGTGGGCCGCGAGGCCGGCCTGCGCCAGACGGGCGAGGTAGGCCTCGACGCTGCCGTGGCGCAGGTTGACGCGCAACGTCATCGGCGCGCGCTGCTGGTCGGCAGCGAGCACGGCCTGCCACTGCTCGGGCCAGTCACGCTGCAGCCGCTCGATCCACCAGCGCGGATGGTTGAAGCGCGCCACCGGGTCGCCGGCGATCGCCGCGATCAGCGCTTCGCGCTCGCGCAGGAAGCGGCGCAGCACGGCGTTGACGAAGCCGCCGCGCTGCTTCGCGGCGGCCACCGCCTGGTCGACCAGCGTGTGCTCGGCGTAGGGCGGGCCCGAGTCCGGCCAGAGCAGCGCGATGGCGGTGAGCAGCAGCGCATCGAGCGCGGCCGGCGGCGCCTTCGGCACCAGCCGCGCGCGCACCGCCTGCGCGCCGCCCAGCCAGCGCAGCGCGTGAAAGCTCAGGGCCTGCGCGCCGGGCCGCGCCGCGGCGGGGCAGCGCTCCAGGGCATCGGTCAGGCTCTGCCCGCCGCGCACCGCCTGCACGGCCGCGGCGGCATGGGTCAGCAACTGGGCGAGCGGGAGCGAGGCAGGGGCATTCACCGCGCGCAGTCTACGGGCAGCGTTCCGCCCGGCTGCGCGCCCCGGCTCGGTGCGTTACTCTGTCGGGCCCGATGAATCGCGACCGGACCATGCCTGCCGAACAAGCCACCCCGATCTTCCGCACCGAGGAGGAGCTCGCGCGCCTGCCGGCCTCGGAGCGCATCCGCTACCGGATCGTCGGCGCCGAGTGCCGCTACCACGCCAACGACAACATCGCCGAGTTCATCGCCGAGGGCGAGCTCGAGGAGCTCAAGGCCGAGGTCGAGGCGAAGATGCACGAGGTGCTGCGCGCGCTGGTGATCGACACCGACAGCGACCACAACACGCAGGAAACCGCCAAGCGCGTGGCCAAGATGTTCATCAACGAGGTGTTCGTCGGCCGCTACACCGCCGCGCCCTCGGTGACCGAGTTTCCCAACTTCTCGCGCCTGAACGAGCTGATGATCGTCGGGCCGATCAAGGTGCGCAGCGCCTGCTCGCACCATCTCTGCCCCATCCTGGGCAAGGTGTGGATCGGCGTGCTGCCCAACGAGTTCAGCAACCTGATCGGCCTGTCGAAGTACGCGCGCATCTGCGACTGGATCATGAGCCGGCCGCAGATCCAGGAAGAGGCGGTGACCATGCTCGCCAACGAGCTGCAGGACCGCGTCAAGCCCGACGGCCTGGCCATCGTGATGGAGGCCGACCACTTCTGCATGCACTGGCGCGGCGTCAAGGACGACGAGTCGATGATGACCAACTCGGTGATGCGTGGCGCCTTCCTGAAGGATGCCAACCTGCGGCGCGAATTCCTCTCGCTGCTGTCCAAGAAGAACGGAAGCTGACCATGCTCGTGCGCCTCATGTACGCCAGCCGCGCCGCGGATTCCGTTGACCAGGACGAACTGCTCGCGATCCTCAAGCAATCCAAGCCCGGCAACGCCGCGGCCGGCATCACCGGCGTGCTGTGCTTCTCCGGCGGCATCTTCCTGCAGGTGCTCGAGGGCGGGCGCATGCCGGTCAACGCGCTTTACAACCGCATCGCCGCCGACCCGCGCCACCGCGACGTGGTGCTGCTCACCTACCAGGAGATCGGCGAGCGCCGCTTCGCCGGCTGGTCGATGGGCCAGGTCAATCTCGCGCGCCTGAACCCGGCGCTGCTGCTGAAGTACTCCGAGACGGCCGTGCTCGACCCCTATGCGGTGTCGGGGCAGGTGTCGATGGCGCTGTTCGAGGAGCTGGTGGCCACGGCGTCGATCGTCGGGCAAGGTTGACGGCTACAACCCGAGCCAGGCGCCAACCTCGAGCATCTTCGCCTCGTCGTACTTCTCGAAGCCGCTGTACTTGGTCGGCTCGAGCTTCTTCTTGCCCTCGTCGCTGCCGTCCAGGCCGACCAGGTAGTCGCGCACCTTCTCGACGTCGGCAGCGCTCAGGTTCGGGCTGGCCAGGATGTGCTTGATCGGCACCGGCTTCGACTGGGCCAGGATCTTGCCGCCCTTGCCCTGCCAGGCCTTGACCAGCGCGTTGGCCGCGGTGGCGCCGGAGTCGGTCAGCCGGTTGTCGACGAAGAACGGCACGGCATCCTGGTAGCGGGTGTAGGTGATCCGGATCTGCGCCGGCTCCACCTTGGCGTCACGCAGCGTGGCGCGCACCATCCACGAGGTGATGGAGTCCTCGTCGGGTGCGCCGAGCTTGCGGCCCTTCAGGTCGGCCAGCGAGGTCAGCGGCGAATCGGCCGCCACCAGGAAGCTGGCGGTGTACTTCTGGAAGCCCTTGGTGACCACCACCAGCCGGTAGCCGCTGCCCTTGATCGCTTGAATCGACACATGCGCCGGGTGGATCATCGCCAGGTCGTAGGTCTTCGCCTGCAGCCCGCGGCGCAGCTGGTTGTAGTCGCCGACCGGCTCGATCGCCACCGGCTGCTTGAGGATCTTCGACAGATCCGCCGCGATCGCGGCATAGCGCCCGCGCACCTCCTCCAGCGGCACCCGGTAGGTGACGCCTTCGTTGACGGCGAAGGTGAGCGCCTGCGCCGCCGTGGCCGCCAGGAGCAGCGTGGCGGAGCCGAGGCAACGGGCGATCAAGGCAAGGGACGGCGTCATGCGCACAGATTACGCGTCAGCACGCACGCCGGGAACTGCAAGCGTTGACAGGTCAGGTTCCGGCCATCGGGAGCACGCGGCCCAGCCAGGCGATCACCTCGGCTTGCCCGACATCAAGTGCCAGCCACTTGCGCCGCGCGGTCTGGCCCCGCACCAGCTCGACACGGCGCCGCGGCACGCCGAGCTCGCCAGCCAGCCAGGCCACCAGCGTCTCGTTGGCCTTGCCGTCCACCGGCGGCGCGGCCAGGCGGACGCGCAGCGCACCGTCGTGCAAGCCATCGGCACCGGTGCGCTTCGCATTGGGCACCACGCTGACGGCCAGCCAGAGCCGGTCGCCATGGCGCTCGAGGCAGCCCGGCAGCGCGTCGGCGGCCACGCCTGTCGCCGGCCGGCTCAGGCCGCCTTCTTGGCGGCGGCCTTCTTCGCCGGCGCCTTCTTCGCCGCGCGCGGCTCGAACTCGAAGATCACCTTGCCTTCCTTCTTGTCGTAGGCGAGGAAGGCCTTGAACTTGCGCCGCGTCTTGTTGGAGACGAAGTTCTCCAGCAGGTCGGTCTTGCCGGTGGCCAGCAGCTTCGTCATCTGCTCGCGCGCCACCGGCTGCTGCAGGATGATCTTGCCGCTCTTGAAGTCGCAGGTCACGTGCGCGCCCACGGCGTGCTCGCAGACGTAGCTGGTGCCGTGCTCGAACACCTTGCCTTGGCACTTCGGGCAGTGGCCGAGCGACTCCTGGCCGGAGAAGTCGACCGGCTCGCCGTCGCCTTCGGCCTTCTTGGCGTCTTCGCCGAAGTCGAACTCCAGCTTCCAGTTGCCGATCTCGTCGTCGTAGGCGAGCTTGAGTTCCGCCGTGAACGGCCAGCCGGCCTTGGAGCGGAAGCCTTCCAGCGGGCCGATCTTCCGGTTCGCGATGAACTGCTCCACCTCGTCGAGCTCGAAGCTGCGCCCGCCGGGGATCTTGCTGATCGAGAAGCCGCAGCCCTCGCTGTTGCCGTCGGCGCCGGCGCAGCTGAAGCGGCGGTAGTTCTCCTTGACCACGCCGCCGCACTTCGGGCACGGCACCTTCAGCGTGGCGTAGTCGCCGGGGATGGTGTCGCGGTCGTACTCCTTGGCCTTGCGCACGATGCGTTCGGCCATCGCCGCGATCTCGGCCATGAAGGCCTCGCGCTGCAGCCGGCCCTTCTCCATCTCGGCGAGCTGGTATTCCCAGTTGCCGGTGAGCTCGGGCTTGGTCAGGTCTTCCACGCCCAGGCCGCGCAGCAGGGTCATCAGCTGGAAGGCCTTGGCCGAGGGCACCAGCTCGCGGCCCTCGCGGTGCATGTACTTCTCCAGGATCAGGCCTTCGATGATCGCCGCGCGCGTGGCCGGCGTGCCCAGGCCCTTCTCGGCCATCGCCTCGCGCAGCTCGTCGTCGTCGATCAGCTTGCCCGCGCCTTCCATCGCCGACAGCAGCGTGGCCTCGGTGTAGCGCGCCGGCGGCTTCGTCTTCAGCGCGTTGACGCTGACGCTCTCGGTGCGCACCACCTCGCCGGCCTTCACCGGCACCAGCGTGGCGTCGTCTTCCTGGGCCTCGCGGCCGTACACCGCCAGCCAGCCCGGCTTGACCAGCACCTTGCCGTTGGTCTGGAAGCTGTGCTCCTGGCCGGCCTTCTTCACGGTGGAGATGCGCGTGGTGACCATGAACTCGGCGCTCGGGTAGAACACCGCGAGGAAGCGCTTGACCACCATGTCGTAGAGCTTGGCCTCGACCTCGGTCAGGCTCTTGGGCGCCTGCAGCGTCGGGATGATGGCGAAGTGGTCCGAGACCTTGGCGTTGTCGAACACCCGCTTGACGGGCTTCACGTACTGCTCGTTCAACGCCTTGCGCGCATGGCCCGAGAGCTCGCGCAACGGGCCCGGAAGATCCTCGTCGGCGAGCATCTCCATCGTCTTCTTCACCACCGGCAGGTAGTCCTCCGGCAGCGCGCGCGAGTCCGTCCGCGGGTAGGTCAGCACCTTGTGCTTCTCGTACAGCGCCTGGGCGATCGACAGCGTGGTCTTGGCTGAGAAGCCGAAGCGCGAGTTGGCCTCGCGCTGCAGCGTGGTCAGGTCGTACAGCAAGGGGCTGGCCTGCGTGCTCGGCTTGGCCTCTTCGGTGACGTGGGCCGGCTCGCTGCGGCAGGCCTGCGCGATGGCCTCCGCGTCGGCCTCGGTCCACAGGCGGTCGGCGCGCTGCTCCGGGTCGTCGGGGTTCTTCTTCCACTTCGGGTCGAACCACTTGCCTTCGTACTCGCCGGCCTCGGCGGCGAAGCTGGCCTTGATTTCCCAGTAGTCTCGCGCCACGTGCTTGCGGATCTTCTCCTCGCGCTCGACCACGATCGACAGCGTCGGCGTCTGCACCCGGCCCACGGTGGTGAGGAAGAAGCCGCCGTCGCGCGAGTTGAAGGCGGTCATCGCACGCGTGCCGTTGATGCCCACCAGCCAGTCGGCCTCACTGCGGCTGCGCGCCGCCTCGGCCAGGCCGCGCAGCTCCTCGTCGCTGCGCAGCTTCTCGAAGCCCTCGCGGATCGCCGCCGGCGTCATGCTCTGCAGCCACAGCCGCCGGACCGGGTGCTTGGATTTCGCGTGCTGCTGGATCAGCCGGAAGATCAGCTCGCCCTCGCGGCCCGCGTCGCAGGCGTTGATCAGCTCGCTCACGTCCTTGCGCTTGACCAGCTTGACGATGGCGTTGAGCCGGCCCTTGCTCTTGTCGATCGGGTTGAGCTCGAAATGCGGCGGGATCACCGGCAGGTTGGCGAAGCTCCACTTGCCGCGCTTGACGTCGAACTCCTCCGGCGCCTTGATCTCCAGGAGGTGGCCGACGGCCGAGGTGACGAGGTACTTGTCGTTCTCGAAGTACTCGTCGTGCTTGTCGAACTTGCCCGCGATCGGCGTCAGCGCGCGGACGATGTCCTGCGCGACGGAGGGCTTCTCGGCAATGATGAGTGACTTGGTCATGGTGTCCATGGAGTGCGTGAAGGGGGCGGCATCTCGCCGCGTCAATACAATCCGGGCTTCGCGCGCACGCACGCATACGCGCGCGCGCCCATGAATTCAATGTACATAAAGACGATGAAGGCGCAAGCAACCAACGGCAAGCCCCACCCCGCCGCCTCCGGCACTGCAGGCGGCCGCCGCATCCAGGTGCGCCGATCCGGCGTGCACGGCAAGGGGGTGTTCGCGCTGCGCCCGCTGAAGAAGGGCGAGGTGGTGATCGAGTACAAGGGCGAGGTGATCGACTGGCAGGAAGCCCTTCGCCGCCACCCGCACGACCCGAAGGACCCGGACCACACCTTCTACTTCCACGTCGACGAGAAGAACGTCATCGACGCGAAGTACGGCGGCAATGCTGCCCGCTGGATCAACCACGCCTGCGCGCCCAACTGCGAGGCCGACGAGGTCGACGGCCGCATCTTCATCAAGGCGCTGCGCGCCATCAAGCCGGGCGAGGAGCTGTTCTACGACTACGGGCTGATCATCGACGAGAAGTACACGCCCAAGCTGAAGAAGCAATTCGCCTGCCACTGCGGCGCCAAGACCTGCCGCGGCACCATGCTGTCACCCAAGCGCTGAGGAGAACGGGCCGTGTCGCAAGGCAGCTGGGGGGCCGAAGCGCTGTGGCTGCAGCTGCGTGAATTGCTGCCCGGCCTGAGCGTCGAGGTGGTGGAGCGCTGCGCGTCGACCAACACCACGCTGCTCGAGCGCGCCCGCGTGGAGGTGCGCCCCGAAGCCGACAACAGCGACGTGCTGGTGCAGCGCAGCGTCGAGAGCAAGGCCTTCGGCCGACGCGCCGCCGACGTGCAGCCCTGCCTGCTGGTGGCCGAGCACCAGAGCGGCGGCCGCGGGCGGCTCGGCCGCGGCTGGAGCTCCGCGCCGGGCGCTTCGCTGACGTTCTCGCTGTCGCTGCCGATCGCCCGGGCCGACTGGTCGGGGCTGTCGCTGGCCGTCGGGCTGGCGCTGGCCGACGCCCTCGATCCCCTGGCCGACGGGGCCGTGCCGCGCATCGGCCTGAAGTGGCCGAACGACCTGTGGCTGATGGACGGCCCGGGCCGCGGCCGCAAGCTCGGCGGCGTGCTGATCGAGACGGTGTCGGCGGGCCGCGTGCGCCTGGCCGTGATCGGCGTCGGCCTGAACGTGCAGCCGATCGGCACCATCGAGGCCAGCACCGGCTTCGCCTGCCTGCAGGAGCTCGACCCCGCTGCCTCGGCGCCGCAGGCGCTGCACCGCATGGCCCTGCCGCTGGTTCAGGCGCTGCGCCGCTTCGAGGCCGAGGGATTCGCCGGCTTCGCCGCGGGCTACGCCCGTCGCGACCTGCTGGCCGGCCAGGCGGTGCGCACCACGCAGCCAGGGGCGGGCGAAGGCACGGCGCGCGGCGTCGATGCCCAGGGCGCGCTGCAGCTGCAGACCGCGGACGGCCTGGTCGCCATCCACAGCGGCGAAGTCAGCGTGCGGCTGGATCCCGGCGCCGGCGCGGCCTGATCTCATGCTGCGCACCATCGTCCTGCTGCTGGCGCTGGCCAACCTGCTGTTCTTCGCCTGGACGCACGGCTGGCTCGACGGCGTCACCGGCATGAAGCCGCACGCCGACCGCGAGCCCGAGCGGCTGCAGCGGCAGGTGAACGCCGATCGCATCGTCGTGCTGCCACCGGGCGCCGCCAGCGCGGCCGCCGCGCCGCGTGCGCCCGAGCCGGCGCCGAGCGCGCCGCGGCTCGGCGCCTGCCTGGAGGCCGGCCCCTTCGCCACGGGCGCCTCGGTCTCGGCCGTGGCTGCGCTGCAGGCGCTGCAGCCGCCGCTGCCGCCGGGCAGCTGGGTCGAGGTGACGGTCGAGCGGCCGGGCCGCTGGATGGTCTACATGGGCCGCTACCCCAACCGCGAGGCGATGGCGAAGAAGGAAGAGGAGCTGCGCCGCACCCGCGTGAGCTTCGAGGAGGTGCGCGAGCCGACCGAGTGGACGATGGGCTTCTCGCTCGGCCGCTACGACGACCGCGCCGCCGCCGATCGGGCCCTGGAGCAGCTTGGCTTGCGCGGCGTGCGCAGCGCGCGGGTCGTCGAGCTGGCCGCACCGGCCACCGTGCACCTGCTGCGCGCCGAGAACGCCGACGCGGCGCTGGCCGAGCGGCTCAGCGCATTGCGTTCGCCGGCGCTGGGCCGCGGCTTCGTGGCCTGCGGCAGCTGAGCGCGGCGACCGCGGCCGCGAGCGCCAGCAGCCAGCCCGCGCCCAGGGAGCCGCCGCCGCCATCCTCGCCGGCGGCTGGCGGTGCCGCACCGGCATTGGCCGGCCGGTCCAGGCCGAGCGCCACGGCATCGTCGACATCGATGTTGTCGATCACCTCCGGCTGGCGGGCCGGCGCCACGTAGCCCGTCGGGTTGGCGGCAAAGTGCAGGGCCGCCTCGGCGTCGAGGATGCCCGCCCCGCACGTTTCGGTGGTGCAGATGCAGCGTCCCGGATTGCTCGGCGAGCATGCGGCGATCTTCGTCGAGACCACATGGGGCCGGGCGCTGCGCCGCAGGCCCTCCATGATCTGTGCAGCGCTCAGCGACGGCTCGACGCTGAGCATCAGCCCGATCACGCCGGCGACCAGCGGCGTCGCGAAGCTGGTGCCGGCCTCGCGCGCGTAGCCGGCAAAGCCGAGCCCCGTGGTTCCCGAGTTGGAGACGGTCAGCAGCGCGTCGTCGCCCAGCGCGATGCCCCAGTCGCCGATCAAGCGCGGATCGCCGCCGACGGTCGAGATCGTCAGCGCCTCTCCGAAGTTGGAATAGCTCGACTTGAAGCCGTCGCGATTGAGCGCACCCACGCCGATCACGCCGCGACAATTGGCCGGCCGCGAGACGCCGGCATTCTGGTTGCCAGCGGCGGCCACCACCACCACGCCGAGGCCTGCCAGCTCGTCGATCACGTCCTGGTAGGCCGCGTTGCAGGCGGCACTGCCGCCGAAGCTGATGTTGAGCACGCGCGCCGGGTTGGGGTTCAGCGGCACAGGCCGGCCGCCGGCATCGTGCACCTGCAGGCCAGCTGCCCAGCGCATACCGGTGACGATGTCGGCCACGTCGGCACCGCACTTGCCGGCCACGCGCACCGGCAACACGCGGCCGTTCCAGTTGATGGCCGCCACGCCTCGCGCATTGCTGGTCTCGGCGGCGAGCAGGCCGGCGATCACCGTGCCGTGCCAGGAGCTGTCGGCCACCTCGCAATCGCCGAACAGCGCCGCATTGGCGCTGCGGTCGGCCTCGCTGACCCAGTCGCCCGGATCGGCCGGGTCGGCGTCCCAGCCGTCGCCGTCGTTCGCGTACTCCACCGTCGAGACGAAGTCGCGGCCCGGCAGCACGCCGGCGCCGAGATCGGGGTGGGCGGTGATGCCGGTGTCGAGCACCGCGATCACGGCGTTGCCGGTGCCGAGCGTGGTCTGCCAGGCGGACTGCACGCCGGGCACGCCGCGGCGCCGGTCCTCGATATCGTTGGCGTTGCTGCCGCCGGCCGGGAACAGCCACCACTGCCCGCTGCCGGCGAAGCTGGCGGCGAACAGAGGATCCTGCGGCACGTTCAGCCGCTGCTCGCGCTCGTTGGGCACGACCCACTCGACGTGGGGCGAAGCCTGGAGCTGCTCCACCAGCGGCGCGATCTCGGAGTGGCCCAGCCTGCGGCCGAAGTCGATGTGACGAGCCCGTGCCCCGACACGCCGCGATGTCAGGCCCGCCCGGGCCAGCTCCTGCTCGAAGCGTGCGCGCGACTCGGCCGTGCCCTCGATGCTGTCGCGGAACTTGACGATCAGCCCGTTGGCCGAAGCCGCGCGGCCCTCAGTCCCGGCCGGCGCCGCCGCGCCGAGGCCGGGCAGGAGAAGCAGGCCTGCGATCAGGGGCGCAAGCAGGGGTCGGTGGCCGGCCCTCACGTCGCAGGCGTTTCGCGGCGCGTGCGCCGCAATGCAAAGATGGCCACGGCCAGTGCGGCCAGCCAGCCCAGGCCCAGGGCGCCACCGCCGCCGCCATCTCCGCTGCTGCTGCCGCCACCACCGCCAGTGCCTCCGGCGGCCGCCTGCACCGCCGCGGCGGAGTCGAGCATGCCGGCGCCGCAGGTGGTGGTGGTGCAGTTGCACTGGTCCTGGAAGGTTCCGTCGGGCGCGCGGCAGGTGGGGATGTCGTTGTAGACGGGGAAGGTACGTGCCGTGCTCATCAGCAGCTGCCGCACCTGCGCCGGCGAGAGATTGGGGTTGACCGACAGCATCAGCGCCGCCGTGCCCGCCACCAGCGGCGCGGAGAAGCTGGTGCCGATGGTGGCGTAGAAGGCGTCGGTGTAGATCGAGCCGCCCGCGGCGTTGGTCACCGGATCGAACAGTCCGAAATTGGCCGTGGTGAGGATCGGATACAGGCAGGGTTCTCCGACGTTGACATTCACGCAGTTGCCCGCCGGCGCGCTCAGGCTCAGCTCGGGGCCGATGTCCGAGTAGCCGACCTTGTCGCCTTCATGACGCACACCGCCGACGCCGATCACGCCGGCGCAGTTGGCCGGTTCGGAGACCGCAAGGCCGCGACCGTTGCCCGCCGACGCGACAATGGTCACACCGAGCGCGTTGATCTGGGTGACCGCATCCTGGTAGAGCGCGGAACAAGTTCCCTCGCCGCCGAGACTGAGGTTCAGCACCCGCGCCGGGTTCGGGTTGGCGGGCACGCCCGGCACCGCGATGCCGGCCGCCCACTTCATGCCGACGATGATCTCCGAATCCCAGCCGCCGCACTTGGCGAGCACGCGCACGGGCAGCACGCGCACCCGCTCGCGGCCCACGCTGGCCATGCCCACGCTGTTGTCGGTGGCGGCGCCGATGATGCCGCTCACCTGGGTGCCGTGCCAGGAGCTGAACTCCTCGAGGTAGCCGCCGCTGCCATCCGGTTGGGTGCAGGCGTAGAACAGGTCGCCCTGGGTGTTGGCTTCGGTCGTCGTGATGCCATCACCTTCATCGGCCGGGTTGGCGTCCCAACCGTCGCCATCCTTCGCGGTGCGGAACGTGTTGGGAACGATCAGCACTCCAGCATCGGTTCGATCGGCGCCCACGAAGTCGTACCCCGGCAGCAGCTTGCCCGCCAGATCGGGGTGATCGGCACGGATGCCCGTGTCCAGCACCGCCACCACCACCGGCGCCGCAGAGGCCGCCGGCACGTCCCAGGCCGACTGCGCATTGATCGCGGACAGTGCTGCCGAGCTCGGCGGCTTCAGGTACCACTGCCCGACCACCGGGCCGCCGGTGAAGTTGTTCGTGTTGGGCGTGCCACCCGTGGCATACAGCGGATCGTTGGGCACCGCCGCGCGCGTCTTGCGGCGGTCGGGCACGGCATATTCGATGTCGCCTTCGGCGGCCAGCCGCGCGGCCAGCGCCTCCGAGCTCATGCCCGAGACGAACACCACCTGCGTGCGCTCGCCGATACCGATGCCGGCACGCATGGGCAGGCCGACGCGCGCACCCAGCGCCAGCGCCTGGTCGCGCTGCTGCGCGTCGGCGCTCGCCGCGGCCTTGCGCAGCAGGGCGGAGTCGGCCTTGTACTTGACGATCACGCGTGCGTTCTGCGCACCGGAAGGCGCCGTGGCGGCATGCGCCGCCAGCGGCGCCAGCAACGCGAGCGCGGCGATGCCGAGCAGGAAGCGGGGCGTGGACTTCAAGGGGATCTCCGGAATCGGGGTGACTGCCGCAACGCGCGGCACGGTGCCGGCGCTGACGAGGTTGCCCAGGAGTGTAGGTGGGCCACCCCCGTCGACCCCGTGCGGATTCGACGGGGCGCGGTAAGCATGTGTTGCCAGGTCGCGCCAAGTCGTATGCATCGGAAACGAAGAGGGCCCCCGCGGGGGCCCTCGTCATGCGGCGAAACGTCGCCCGCCTCAGCGGGCCATCACCCGCACCATCTCCAGCACCTTGTTGGAGTAGCCCCACTCGTTGTCGTACCAGGCCACCACCTTCACGAAGGTCTTGTCCAGCGCGATGCCGGCGTCGGCATCGAACACCGAGGTGCAGGGCTCGCCGCGGAAGTCGGTGGCGACCACCTTGTCTTCCGTGTAGCCGAGCACGCCCTTCATGGCGCCCTCGCTGGCCGCCTTCATGGCCTTGCAGATGTCCTCGTAGCTGGCTTCCTTGTTCAGCTCGACGGTCAGGTCGACCACCGACACGTCGGAGGTCGGCACGCGGAACGACATGCCGGTGAGCTTCTTGTTCAGCTCGGGGATCACCACGCCGACGGCCTTGGCCGCGCCGGTGCTCGACGGGATGATGTTCTCGAGGATGCCGCGGCCGCCGCGCCAATCCTTGTTGCTCGGGCCGTCCACCGTCTTCTGCGTGGCGGTGGTGGCGTGCACCGTGGTCATCAGGCCGCGCTTGATGCCGAAGGTGTCGTTGAGCACCTTGGCCACGGGCGCCAGGCAGTTGGTCGTGCACGAGGCGTTGGAGATGATCGCTTCGCCCTTGTAGGTGCTGTCGTTGACGCCGTAGACGAACATCGGCGTGTCGTCCTTGCTGGGCGCGCTCTGGATCACCTTCTTGGCACCGGCGGCGAGGTGCTTCTGGCAGGTTTCCTTGGTCAGGAACAGGCCGGTGGACTCGACCACGATGTCGGCGCCAACCTCGCCCCACTTCAGCTCGGCCGGATCCTTCAGCGCGGTCAGGCGGATCTTCTTGCCGTTGACGATCAGCGTGTTGCCGTCGACCGCCACGTCGCCCTTGAAGCGGCCGTGCACGCTGTCGTACTTGAGCATGTAGGCGAGGTAGTCGGGCTCGAGCAGGTCGTTGATGGCGACGACCTCGACGTCCTTGAAATTCTGGATGGCGGCGCGGAACACCATGCGCCCGATGCGGCCGAAGCCGTTGATGCCGATCTTGATGGTCATGAGATTTCCTCCAGTTTGAGAGCGTGAGGCTTCAGCGGCGCGCGAGCACGACACGCACGGTGTCGGCCACGTTCTCCGCGGTGAAGCCGAAATGCTTGAACAGCACGCCGGCCGGTGCCGATTCGCCGTAGGTGTCGATGCCGACCACCGCGGCGCAGCCGTACTTCCACCAGCCGTCGGTGACGCCGGCCTCCACCGCGATGCGCGGCAGGCCCTCGGGCAGCACCGAACGCTTGTAGGCCGTGGCCTGGCGATCGAACACGCTGGTCGAGGGCATCGAGACGACACGCACGGCGATGCCGTCCTTGGCCAGCGCCGCCTGGGCGTGCAGCGCGAGTTGGACTTCCGAGCCCGTGGCGACGATCACCGCCTGGGCCTTCTTCCTCAACCCGACTTCGGCCGGCTCAGCCAGCACGTAGGCGCCTTTGGCGATGTCGTCGAGTTGGCCTTTCGGCAGATAAGGGAGATTCTGTCGCGACAGCAGCAGCGCGCTGGGGCGGTGGCGGTTCTCGATCGCCGCGCGCCAGGCCACCAGCGTCTCGGCGGTGTCGGCCGGGCGCCAGACGTCCAGGCCCGGAATCACGCGCAGCGCGGCGGCATGCTCGACGCTCTGGTGCGTCGGGCCGTCCTCGCCGAGGCCGATGGAGTCGTGGGTGAACACGTGCACCACGCGTTGCTTCATCAGCGCGGCCATGCGGATGGCGTTGCGGCTGTAGTCGCTGAAGGTCAGGAAGGTGCCGCCGTAGGGAATGAAGCCGCCGTGCAGCGCGATGCCGTTCATGATCGCGGCCATGCCGAACTCGCGCACGCCATAGTTGACGTGGCGGCCGCCGTTGCCGGAGCCGTCGGCGCCGAAGCGCAGCGCGGGCGTCGAGCTGGTGTTGGTGAGGTTGGAGCCGGTCAGGTCGGCGCTGCCGCCGAGCAGCTCGGGCAGTGCCTTGGTGAACGCTTCCAGCGCGAGCTGGCTGGCCTTGCGGCTGGCCACCGTCTCGGCCTTGGCGTGCGCCGCGGCCAGCGCCTCGGCAGCGGCCTGCGCCCAGTTCGCCGGCAGCTCGCCGCGCATGCGGCGCACGAACTCCGCCGCCAGCTCGGGGTGGGCGGCGCGGTAGGCGGCGAAGCGGGCGTCCCAGTCGGCCTCGAGTTGCGCGCCGCGGGCCTTGGCGTCCCACGCGGCATAGGCCGGCTCGGGGATCACGAAGGGCTCGTGGCTCCAGCCCAGCGCGGCGCGGGTGAGCTTGATCTCCTCGCCGCCGAGCGCCTCGCCGTGCGCCTTGGCGGTGCCGGCGCGGTTGGGCGAACCCTTGCCGATGGTTGTCTTGCAGCAGATCAGCGTCGGCTTGTCAGCCGCCTTCGCGCGGGCGATGGCGGCGCTGACCGCCTCGGCGTCATGGCCGTCGACGGCGCGGATCACGTTCCAGCCGTAGGCTTCGAAGCGCTTGGGCGTGTCGTCGACAAACCAGGGCGCGACCTGGCCGTCGATCGAGATGCCGTTGTCGTCGTACAGCGCGATCAGCTTGGACAGCTTCCACGCGCCGGCCAGCGCACAGGCCTCGTGGCTGATGCCTTCCATCAGGCAGCCGTCGCCGAGGAAGACGTAGGTGTGGTGGTCGACCACGGTGTGGCCGGGGCGGTTGAACTCGCCGGCCAGCAGCTTCTCGGCCAGCGCCATGCCGACCGCGTTGGTGATGCCCTGGCCGAGCGGGCCGGTGGTGGTTTCCACGCCGGGCGTGACGCCGACCTCGGGGTGGCCCGGCGTCTTGCTGTGCATCTGGCGGAAGTTGCGCAGCTCGCTCATCGGCAGGTCGTAGCCGGCCAGGTGCAGCAGCGCGTAGATCAGCATCGAGCCGTGGCCATTGCTGAGCACGAAGCGGTCGCGGTCGGCCCAGTGCGGGTTGGCCGGGTTGTGGCGCAGGTGGCCATGCTGCGGGCCCCACAGCGCCACCGCGATCTCGGCCATGCCCATCGGCGCGCCCGGGTGGCCGGAGTTGGCCTGCTGCACGGCGTCCATCGCCAGCGCGCGGATCGCGTTGGCCATCAGGGCCGTGGTGGAGGTGGCGGAGGCGGTGGAAACGGCGAGGTCGGCCATGGTGGAGCGCGGCAGGAAGGGGTGGCGGGAGGGCGTGCGGGCGGGGAACGGGCATTTTAGGGCCCCGCCCCCAGCCGTCCGTATGATCCGGCGCATGCAGGGACTGCACCTCACCGCCGACTTGCACGGCTGCGATCCGGCACGGGCGGCGATGACCGACACCGCCGCCCTGCGCCGCCTCTGCCTGGACGCCGTGCGCGCCAGCGGCCTCGCGCCGGTGGGCGAGCTGTTCCATCGCTTCGAGGCGGCGGCCGCGGCCACGCAGCCACCCGGCATCACCGGCGTGGTGCTGCTGGCCGAGTCGCACCTGGCGGTGCACACCTGGCCCGAGCTCGGCGCGGTGACGCTGGACGTCTACGTGTGCAACTTCGGCGCCGACAACTCGCAGCGCGCCCATGCGCTGCTCGACGCGCTGGTGGCCGCCTTCGCGCCGGCGCATGCGCAGCGGCACGCGATCGCGCGCGGCGCGCGCGTGAGCGTCGCGCCGGCTTGACCGGGCTCAAGACGGCGGCGGCGCCGCGGTGAGACGCTGGAGTCCTGCCGCAACGGCCTGGAGTTCCTGTCATGTCCCACCCCTCCCTCACCATCATCCGCGACGAACACGGCGCGCTGTCGGCGATGCTGCGCTCGCTGTCCATGCTGCTGGCCGAGCACCGCCGGCACGGCTCGCTGCCCGACTTCAGCGTGCTGCGGGCGATGCTTTTCTACGTCGACGAATTTCCCGAGCAGCTGCACCACACGAAGGAGAGCGAGCTGCTGTTCCCCAAGCTGCGCGCGCGTTGCCCGGAGATCGCCAGCGTGCTCGACCGGCTCGACCGCGACCACGCCCGCGGCGAGAAGTCGATCCGCGACCTCGAGCACGACCTGCTGGCCTTCGAGGTGCTCGGCGAGCCGCGCCGGGCCGCTTTCGAGCAGGCGGTGGAGCGCTACATCGACTTCTACCTGAGCCACATGCGCATCGAGGAGGAAGAGGTGCTGCCGCTGGCGATGAAGCACCTGACGGACGCCGACTGGAAGGAACTCGACGAGGCCTTCCTCGCCAACCGCGACCCGCTGACCGGCCACGAGCCGACCGACCTGTACCGGCCGCTGTTCAGCAAGATCGTGCAGAACGCACCCGCTCCCATCGGGCTCGGGCCGGCGCTGCAGTAGCACCCCGGGGCCGCCATCTAGACTTGGCGGCCATGAAAGCCATCCTCCTCGCCGCGGGCCGCGGCGAACGCATGCGGCCGCTGACCGATACGGCGCCGAAGCCGCTGCTGGCGGTGCGCGGCAAGCCGCTGATCGAATGGCACCTCGAGGGCCTGGCCCGCGGCGGCGTGCGCGAGGTGGTGGTCAACGCCGCCTGGCTGGAGGAGCAGATCGTCGCCACCCTGGGCGACGGAGCGCGCTTCGGCCTGGCCATCCGCTACTCGCTCGAAGGGCGCGACCACGGCGGCGCGCTGGAAACCGCCGGCGGGCTGAAGAAGGCGCTGCCCCTGCTCGGCCTGGGCGCCGACGAGCCCTTCTGGTACGTCGCCGCCGACGTGTTCGCACCCGGTTTCGACTTCGGCCCCGGCGCGGCCGCGGCGCTGCGGCCCAGCCAGCTCGGCCACCTGTGGATGGTGCCCAACCCGCCGCAGCACCCGGGCGGAGACTTCGGCATCGCCGACGGCCTGGCGGTGGCCGGCGCCCCGGGCGCGCGCTTCACCTGGTCGGGCATCGGCGTCTTCCGGCCCGGCTTCGTCACCGAGCTGATGGGCGACGTCGAGGTCGGTGCGAAGGCGCGGCTGCGCCCCTACCTCGACGCCGCGATCGCGCAGCGCCGGCTCGGCGCCACGGCCTGGGCGGGCGCGTGGGCCGACGTCGGCACGCCCGAGCGGCTGAAGGCCCTGAACCACGGCGGCTGACCGTTCAGCCAGCGCAAACGCCCGTTCGGTCGTGCATTTCGCACGCCACGGGCCCGCAAGGCTTTGATTTGCCGCGCGAACTGGCTAATGTGCGGGCTGTGGATATGCTCACTTCCGTGCTCACCCTGCCGATGGCCGTCGCGGCGGCCGGGGCGGCGCATTACCTCGGCTCGCGCGCCGTGAAAGCGGTGCTGTGGTCGGTGTCGCCGCTGTCCACCGGCGAGCCCCAGGCCTTCGCCTACGAGCGCGACGTCTGGCGCACCGCCGAACCGGCCACGATGCAGGTGCAGGGCGCGGTGCTGGGCTCCGGCCTGGTGGTGTGGCTCGGTGCGGTGGCCGGGCAGTCGTGGCTGAGCGGCCTCGGCGTGCTGGCCTGGATCGGCGCGCTCCTGTTCGACCTGCAGCGCTGGGAGCGCGTGGCGGTGAGCGCGAACAACCTGTGGTTCCAGCGCGGCTTCTGGGAGAAGGTGCACCAGGTGGCCTACGAGAACATCCGCGATGCGCACATCGAGGAGAAGGAAGCCGGCGGCTTCACGCTGCGCCGCGGCCGCGACAACCGCGTCTGCCGCCTGCAGGTGCGCATGAAGGACAAGCGCGTCGTCGCCCTGCCCAAGACCGATGCGCACTCGGGCCTGGCCGACGTGGAGGAAGTGGCCAACCAGTTGCGCCAGCGGCTGCGCCACCTCGAGGACCGCGAGGCGATGAAGCGCTCCGAAGCCGCGGCCCACGAAGCCGCGCAGCAGGCCGCCGAGGCCGCGCCCAGCGGCGATGCCGAACTCCGCCAGGCGCTACGCAAGTTGCGCGCCGGCGCCCTGGCCCCCGACGTGCCCAAGGCCGTCAAGCTGCGCAACGAGTCGTGAGTCGCCACCGGGCGGTCGAACCCGCACTGTGCGCGCGGCGCCGCGCGCAGCTGGCCCGGGCGATGGCCGCGCAGGGCGGCGGCGTGGCCGTGCTGCCCACCGCGCCGGAACGTCAGCGCAACGGCGACAACGACCACCCCTTCAGGCACTGCAGCCACTTCCACTACCTGACCGGCTTCGACGAGCCGCAGGCCTGGCTGCTGCTGGAGGCCAGCGGCCACAGCACGCTGCTGTGCCGCGAGAAGAACGCCGAGCGCGAGATCTGGGACGGCCACCGCCTCGGCCCCGAGGCGGCGCCGGCCGCACTCGGCCTCGACGAGGCCCACCCCGTCGAGGCGCTGGACAAGGTGGCTCTGGACAAGCTCGCCAACGCCGCCGCGGTGTGGCTGCCCTTCGGCGTGCACGACGGACTGCTGTCGAGGGTCGACGGCTGGCTGGCCACGCTGCGCGGCCGCAGCCACCTCGGCGTGCGCACGCCGCAGTCGCAGCGCGACCTGACGCCGCTGCTGGCCGAGATGCGCCTGTTCAAGGACGACGCCGAGCTGGCCACCATGCGCCGCGCGGCGAGCATCTCCGCCGGCGCCCACGTGCGGGCGATGCGCTTCTCGGCCCAGCACTTCCGCGACCGCGGCGATGCCGGCCTGCCGGAATACGCGATCGAGGCCGAGCTGCTGCACGAGTTCCGCCGCCATGGCGCGCAGTCGCCGGCCTACGGTGCGATCGTCGCGGCGGGCCGCAACGCCTGCGTGCTGCACTACGCCGCCGGTGACGCCGAACTGCGCCCGGGCGAGCTGTGCCTGATCGACGCCGGCTGCGAGCTCGACGGCTACGCCAGCGACATCACGCGCACCTTTCCGGCCGACGGCCGCTTCACGCCGGCCCAGCGCGAGCTCTACGACATCGTGCTGGAGGCGCAGCAGGCCGCGGTGGCCGCCACGCGCCCCGGCGCGCGCAAGCAGGACGCCCACTGGGCGGCGGTGCGCGTGCTCGCCCAGGGCATGCTCGACACCGGGCTGCTGAACCGCGACAAGGTCGGCGATCTCGACGCGGTGATCGAAAGCGCTGCCTATCGCGCCTTCTACATGCACGGCACCGGCCACTGGCTGGGCCGCGACGTGCACGACGTCGGCGAGTACCTCTCTCTCGACGAAGAACCGGTCGAGCAGCCTGACGGGTACGGTGCGCGCGTGGTCAAGAAGCCCTCGCGCGTGCTGCAGCCGGGCATGGTGATCACGGTCGAGCCGGGCCTCTACGTGCGCCCGGCCGAGGGCGTGCCCGAGCGCTTCTGGCACATCGGCATCCGCATCGAGGACGACGCGGTGATCACGCCCGGAGGCTGCGAGCTGATCAGCCGCGGCGTGCCGGTGGACCCGCGGGAGATCGAGCGGCTGATGCGGGAGTGAAGGCGGCGCGCACCTGCGCCGCCGCGCGGTGGCCGTGGAAGAAGGCCTCCTCGAACACCGAGTAGCCCGACAGGTCGGCGTGGGCGAAGTGCACGCGGCCGTTCGTCTCCTGCAGCGCACGCAGCGCCGCATGGCCGCGCAGCCCCGGCACCGGGATGCTCATCGCATGGCCGTAGCGCATCAGGTCGACCTGGCGCACATGGCGCGGCAGGTCGGGGTGGGCACGCACCAGGTCGGCCAGCACGCGCGTGGCCCAGGTCTCGGCGCTGTCCTCGAGAAGTGCGCGGCGCGCCGTGCCGGCCTGCGTGGCGTCGTCGCCGCCCAGCGCCCAGTAGGCGGTGAACACCGTCTCGCCGGGGTGCGGCCGCAGGCTCTGGTGCATCGCATCGACGTAGCCGAGCGCGGGGCTGCGGTACAGCACGTTGTCCCACGAGGGCGGCGCGCCGCCGCGATCGATGGGCGGCCGTTCGCAGTGCAGGTTGGCCACCAGCCAGGGGGCGTGGCGCATGGCCGCCGCCGCAGCCGTCAACGCCGACGAAGGCGCCTCGAGCACGCGCGCGGCCACGAACAGCGGCAGCGCCAGCACCAGCTGCGGCGCGATCCAGCGTTCGACGCGCTGCTCGCGCTCGTTCCACAGATCGAGCTCGACCTGCTCGCGGTCTTCGCGCACGCGCAGCACGACGCAGCCACCGTGCAGCCGTTCGCCCAGCGGAGCCGCCAGCCGCGCGGCCAGCCAGCCATTGCCCTCGGGCCAGGTGAGCACGCCGTCACGCTCGCCGACTTCGTCGCCCGGCGCATGGAAGCCGTGCCGGCTGGCGAAGTAGTGCAGGCCGGCCCAGGCCGAAACCTGCGCGCTGCCGGCACCGTAGTCGTCGCGGCAGCAGTAGTCGAGGTACCAGCGCAATGCGGGGGCATCCAGGCCTTCGCGCGACAGCCATGCGGCGAAGGTGATCGCGTCGAGCCGCGCATGCTCCGGCGTCCACACCGCGCGCGCGGTCGGGATGCTGAAGGCACCGGCATCGACCCAGCGCTGCACCGCGCGCGAGAAGCGGCGGTACTGGTCCGCGCTGCGTTCCCGCTCGGCGGCCGGCAGGGCCTCGATGGGCGGCAGCAGCCCGTCGTGCCACTGCCCGTCGATGAACAGGCGCTCCTGCGGGCTGTGGCACAGGTGCCGCTCGTCGTAGACCACGCGGCCGTGCTCGATGCGGCGCAGGCCGAGTTCCTCCAGCCACTCGGCGACCTCGCGCGCGGCCTCACCCGGCGTCGGCAGGTAGTGCGCACCGAGCGGGCAGCCGATGCCGCCCATCGTGTGGCCGCGGCTGTTGCCACCGGGCGTGTCTTCCAGCTCGAAGACGTGGACATCGTCGATGCCGGCACGCCGCAGCGCGCGCGCCGCCGCCAGCCCGGCAATGCCGCCGCCGGCCACCAGCACGCCGGCGCGCTTCGTCACCGCGGGCGCGGGCCGGGCGCCGCTCTTCGCGTCGCGCAGCCGGTGACCGCGCTCGTGGGCGGCGCCGACCCAGCGCGCCGTCCAGCGCTTCGTCTCGCCGTCGCGTGAACACCCCAGGGCCCCCGCACCGGCCAGCGCCAGCGCGCCGCCGAGCCAGCCGCGCCGGGTGACTTCGGCGCTCACTGCTGCACCTTGCCCCACTCCTCCTCGAACAGGTGCACGAGGCGCTGGTTGGAGAGCTGGTTGGGCTCGGCCGGCACGGGTGCCATGTCGGGCGGAAAGTGGAACAGCGCCGGCAGACCGGCGAGATCGAGGAAGCGCAGGCCCTCGGGCAGCGCCTGCGGCATGCGCCACGGCCGCCGGCTGGCCAGGATGAAGCCCCACTCGCCGAAGCTCGGCACGTGCGCGTGGTAGGGCGTGGCGGTCAGGCCGGTGGCCTCGATGGTCGCGGCCACCGTCCAGTAGCTGCGCCGCGCGATCAGGGGCGAGGTGGTCTGCACGACCGCATAGCCGCTGGCGGACAGGTGGTCGTCGATGCGCTGG
>NZ_JBFXIO010000020.1:0-25719 GCF_050175855.1 Piscinibacter sp. | reverse complement strand
TCGGTGGCCAGGCCGACGTCGGCCACCTCCTCGATCACCATGCGCGCCACCTGGTCGGGCGAGCCCTGGTGCAGGCTGACGTTGACCTTCGGGAAGCGCTTGCGCAGCTGCGCGATCGGCTCGGGCAGGAAGTAGCGCGCCTGGCTGTGCGTGGTCGCGATCGACAGCGTGCCGGCGTCCTGTTTGGAGAACTCCTCGCCGATGCGCTTGAGGTTGCCGACCTCGCGCATGATGATCTCGATCGATTTGAGCACCTGCTGGCCGGGTTCGGTGATCCGCCGAAGCCGCTTGCCGTGGCGGGCGAAGATGTCGACGCCGAGTTCGTCCTCCAGTTCGAGGATGGCCTTGGAGATGCCCGGCTGCGAGGTGAACAGCGCCTTGGCCGTCTCGGTCAGGTTCAGGTTCTGGCGGACCGCTTCCTGGACGAAGCGGAACTGGTGCAGGTTCATGTTCTCAGACCCCGTCGCCGGTGCGCAGCGCACAGCGCGCCATGGCCTCGATCACCGACTCCTCTTCACCGATGGTGGGGCGCAGGCTCCAGGTCACCTCCGGGTGCGCCTGCTGCAACTGCGCCATCAGGTTCGGCACGTCCTTGCGCACGTGGCCGCCCGCGCCGAGAAACAGCGGCAGCACCTCGACCCGTTCGCAGCCTTGGCCCACCAGCGCGGCGCCGGCCTCGACCAGCCCTGGCGACATGAACTCCAGGTAGGCCAGCGTCACGGCGACGCTGGGATCGGCGGCGCGAACCCGCCGGGCGATATCCTCGAAGGGCAGGGCCCAGCGCGGATCGCGCGCGCCATGAGCGAAGAGCAGAAGGCCACGTTTCATCGGTAGCGCACCAGCCAGCTGAAGGCGGCGAGGGAGACGAGGAGGAACAGCGCACTCGGCGCCGCGGCGGTGATCCAGGGGGTCCAGTCGCGCAGCAGCCCGAGGTGGCCGGCCATGTTGTTGAGCAGCACGAAACCGATGCCCAGCATGATGCCGGCGAAGACCTTGAGGCTGATGCCGCCGGCACGCGCGTGCAGGTAGGCGAAGGGCAGGGCGAGCGCCATCATCACCAGGCAGGCGAAGGGGTAGAGCGCGCGCTTCCAGAACTGGATCTCGTGCCGCTGCGCGGCCTGCTCGTTGTCCGACAGGTGGCCGATGTAGCGGAACAGCTCGATCGTCGACATGGTCGACAAGGGCAGCACTGCCGCGGCGACCACGCCGGCCGACAGCGAGCTCGGCCAGGCCAGGCTGGGCAGCTTCTCTTCGCTGGCCACCGCGCTGGATGGGTCGACGCCGGCGGCCCAGCGCGTCACGCGCACGTCGGCGAGCTGCCAGGTGTCGTCGTCGCCGACCTGGGCGCGAGCCGCGCCGATGCGGCGCACCAGCCGGCCATCGGCGTCGAACTCGAAGATGCGCACGTCCTGCAGCGTGCCGTCGGCGCCGGCCGCGCCGACGTTGACCGAGTAGCTGCGTTCGCCCTCGGGTGTCATCGCCTTGTCCTTCAGCCAGGCGCTGGCCGCTCCGATGCGCAGCTTGCCCTTGGCGCGCGCGTTCAGCTCGGTGGCATGGCGCTCGCTGAACGGCGCGACCCAGTCGCCGACCACGTAGGTGAGCAGCGCGAACAGCAGGCCCAGCTGTGCTAGCAGCGCCAGCGCCCGGCCCGGCCCCAGCCCGCCGGTGCGCAGGATGGTGTACTCGGACGACTGCGCCAGCCGCGCCAGCGCGTAGATCGTGCCAATCAGCACCGCGATCGGCATCAGCTCGTAGAGGTGACCCGGCGCCTGCAGCAGCGAGTAGGCCAGCGCGTGCAGCACGGTGTAGCCCTTGGCCACGTCGGCCAGTTCCTCGACGAAATCGATGAAGAAGAACAGCGACAGGAAGGCCACGGCGACGAAGGCCACCGAGCTGACGATGTCGCGGTAGAACAGCCGTCGGACGGTCTTCATGCGGCCGCTGTCCTGCGCATGAAGAAGCGGCGGTTGCCTTGTTCGCGCCACCACAGCAGCGCGACCGCGAGCAGGAAAGCGCCGCCATGGAACAGCGCCAGCGCGGCGCCCATGTCCAGCCGGCCGGCCGCCACCCAGGCCTGCGACAGGTTGATGGCGTTGTAGTAGACGACGAAGGTCAGCAGCGCGAACAGCAGGTTCCAGTTGCTCGCCCGCCGCGGATTGGCCGCCGACAGCGGGATCGCCAGCAACAGCAGGTTGGCGGCGCCCAGCAGCAGGCCGAGGCGCCAGGTGAGCTCGCCGAGGTTGCGCGGCGTGGGCTTGCGCAGCAGGTCGACGCTGGGCGTGGCCCGCGGCGGCAGCTCGTCGACGCGCGACAGCACGCGTTCGCCGACGAGGATGCGGTAACTCTCGAAGCGAGACAGCGTCATCTCGCCCGACTCGCGGTTCTCCTCGTTTCGCTGGCCGCGGTCGAGCACCAGGAAGCGGTCTTCGCCGTCGAGCTCGATGCGGCCGGTCTTTGCCGAGGTCACCGACTCGGCGTTTGGCGCGGTGGACAGGATGAACACGTTGCGGCCGGTGCGGCCGTCTTCCGAATCGCGGTCGATGAAGAAGACCCGCTTGCCGTCGCTGGAGGTCTGGAACTGGCCCGGGGCCACGCGCGAGAGGTCGGAGCGGCGCTCGAAGCGGTCCTTCAGGTCGTTGGCGCGCTGGTTTACCCAGGGCCACACGAACAGCGCCAGCGCGCCGATCACCAGCAGCACCGGCCAGCTGGTGCGCAGCACCGGGCGCACGAAGCGCGACAGACCCACCCCGCTGGCGAACCAGATGGTCATCTCGCTGTCGCGGTACATGCGGCCCAGCGTGGCCACCACCGACACGAACAGCGACAGCGCCAGCATCGTCGGCAGGTGGCCGAGCGCGGTGTAGCCGAGCAGCAGCACCACGTCCTGCGGCGACACGCGGCCCACCGCGGCCTGCCCGAGCGTGCGGATGAGGAACATCGTCAGCACGATGGTCAGGATGACCACCAGCGTGGCGCCGAAGCTTCTCGCCAGGTCGGCCCGCAGGGAGGAATCGAATAACATCGTGCGCTTCTCGAAACAGGCACGGATTATGGACTTTCGTCATCAGAGCGCTTCCCTCGATGCCCTGGCCTCGGTGGCCTGCGACGCGCTGCTCGTGGTCGTCGCCGGCGACAAGGCCGACGCCTCGCTGGACGCGGCGCTCAAGCGCATGCTGGACGAGGCCGTGGCGCACGGCGACTTCGAGCTCAAGCGCGGCAAGACGGTTTACCTGCACCGCCCGCAGGGCGTGAAGGCGGCGCGCGTGGTGTTCGCCGCCTGCGGCGCGGCCACGGCCAAGTCGGTCAAGGCAGCGTTCGCGGCGGGCTTCGCTGCGCTCAAGGGGGGCGGCGCCAAGCACGTCGCCGTGGCGCTGGCCGGCGCCGGCGAGGTGTCTGCCGCATTGGCCGAGGCCCTGGTCGCGGCGGTGAACGACACCACCTACGTCTACCGCCACACCAAGCCGAGCGCGCCGGCCGCCGGCGCCCTGGCCAAGGTGACGCTGCTGGCCGAGAAGGCAGCGGCCAAGGCTGTCAGCCAGGGCCTGGCGCACGGCCAGGCCATTGCCGCCGGCGTGACGCTGGCGCGCGAACTGGCCAATCGCCCGGGCAACCACTGCACGCCCACCTACCTGGGCGAGCAGGCGAAGAAGCTCGGCAAGGAGTTCGGCCTGAAGGTCGAGGTGATGGACCGCAAGGCGATCGAGAAGCTCGGCATGGGCTCCTTCCTCGCCGTGGCGCAAGGCTCGGCCGAGCCGCCGCGCTTCATCGTCGCCCAATACCACGGCGCGCCGAAGACGCAGGCGCCGGTGGTGCTGGTCGGCAAGGGCATCACCTTCGACACCGGCGGCATCTCGATCAAGCCGGCCGCCGAGATGGACGAGATGAAGTTCGACATGGGCGGCGCAGCCAGCGTGCTGGGCACGCTGCGCGCCGTGGCCGAGCTCAAGCCGAAGCTCAACCTCGTCGTGATCGTGCCGACCACCGAGAACATGCCGGGCGGCCGCGCGGTCAAGCCGGGCGACGTGGTCAGGAGCATGTCGGGCCAGACCATCGAGATCCTCAACACCGATGCCGAGGGCCGGCTGATCCTGTGCGACGCGCTGACCTACGCCGAGCGCTTCAAGCCGGCGTGCGTGGTCGACGTGGCCACGCTCACCGGTGCGTGCGTGATCGCGCTGGGCCACCACCACTCGGGCCTGTTCACCGCCGACGATCAGCTCGCCGCCGACCTGCTGGCCGCCAGCGCGGCTGCGCTCGACCCCTGCTGGCGCATGCCGCTGGACGAGGAGTACGACGAGGCGCTGAAGAGCAACTTCGCCGACATGGGCAACGTCGGAGGCCGCGCCGGCGGCGCCATCACGGCGGCAATGTTCCTGCGCAAGTTCACCGCCAAGTACCGCTGGGCGCATCTGGACATCGCCGGCACGGCCTGGAAATCCGGTGCCGCCAAGGGTGCCACCGGCCGGCCGGTGCCGCTGCTGACCCACTTCGTGCTCTCGCAGGCGGCCTGACGCGCCTGCGAGCCGACGCCGTCGCGATGACCCGGGTCAGCTTCCACTTCAACGTGCCGCACCGGCTCGACTACGCCTGCCGGCTGCTGCGCAAGGCGACCCGGCAGAACGCGCGCATCACCGTGATCGGGCCCACCCCGGTGCTGGCCGAACTCGACCGTGCGCTGTGGAGTTTCGAGCCCACCGAGTTCATCCCGCACGTGCTGCTGCGCGACGGCCAGGCGCTGCCCGAACGACTGGGCGCCACGCCGGTGTGCCTGGCCACGACGCTGGCTGGTGCTCCGCACCACGACGTGCTGCTCAACCTCGGTGCGGAGCCGCCGGCCGGCTTCGAGAGCTTCGAGCGGCTGATCGAGATCGTCTCGACCGACGACGATGATCGTGCCGCGGCGCGCTCGCGCTGGAAGCACTACGCCGCCCGCGGATATGCGATCGAGAAGCACGAGGTGCCGGCATGACGATGCGCCCTCCGCCACCAGCCCGCGTGCCGACACTCACCGAGGTGGTCAGCCTGCCGGAGGCACCGGGTGCCGCGAACGTGTCGCCGCCGGCGGCTTCGCCCACGGCGTTCGCGCGGACCGAACCCGCGCCGCTGGCGGCGGTGGAGCCGGTGGCGCCGCGGCCGCTGGACGAGGACGAGATCGTGCAGCGCGTGCTGGCCGACCTGCAGCGCCAGGTCGAGCTGATGCTCGAGGTCAAGCTGCGCGAGGCGCTGGCGCCGGCGTTGACCCGCGCCACCGACGCGCTGATGCGCGAAGCGCGCAACGAGCTGGCATCGACCTTGCGTGATGTCGTGGCTCGCGCCGTCTCTCAGGAAATCTCCCGTCATCGCGGGCGCTGACCCGCGCGTTGTGGCCGAAGCCTTCGGGGGTAATCGCAGGTTTCCCCTGAGGCAATTCGCTAGAGACGGTGTTTTTTTTGGAGTATCGTCTCGGCCGTTGAGAAAAACCCTCTCTTCCGAACGCTCTCAACTTTCCCCAACCGGAGGTCAATACATGCAAGTCAAATTCAATGCCGTGGTGGCTGCGGCCGCCCTGCTCATCGCAGGCACCGCGTCGGCTCAGGACATGGTCGTCAAGATCGGCCACGTCGGCCCCACCAGCGGTGGCATCGCCCACCTTGGCAAAGACAACGAGATGGGCGCACGCATGGCCATCGACGAGCTCAACGCCAAGGGCGTGACGATCGGCGGCAAGAAGGTCAAGTTCGAACTGCTCGCCGAAGACGACGCGGCCGACCCGAAGCAGGGCACCGCCGTGGCGCAGAAGCTGGTCGACTCCAAGGTCAACGGCGTGATCGGCCACCTGAACTCGGGCACCACCATCCCGGCCTCCAAGATCTACAGCGACGCCGGCATCCCGCAGATCTCGCCGTCGGCCACCAACCCGAAGTACACCCGCAACGGCTACAAGACCGCCTTCCGCGTCGTGGCCGATGACGTGCACCTCGGCGGCACGCTGGGCCGCTACGCGGTCAACACGCTCAAGGGCAAGTCGATCGCCGTGATCGACGACCGTACCGCCTACGGCCAGGGCGTGGCCGAGGAGTTCTCCAAGGCCGTGAAGGCCGCCGGCGGCAAGATCGCCGAGCAGCAGTTCACCACCGACAAGGCGACCGACTTCACCGCCATCCTGACCGCCATCAAGGCCAAGAACCCCGACGTGGTCTTCTACGGCGGCATGGACGCCGTGGCCGGCCCGATGATCCGCCAGATGAAGCAGCTGGGCATCAATGCCAAGTTCATGGGCGGCGACGGCATCTGCTCCGGCGAGCTGCCCAAGCTGGCCGCCGGTGCGATGGCCGACGACCAGGTGATCTGCGCCGAGGCCGGTGGCGTCGAAGGCGAGCAGAAGGCTGGCATGGACAAGTTCAAGGCCGACTTCAAGAAGAAGTTCAACGCCGACGTGCAGATCTATGCACCGTACGTCTACGACTCGGTGATGGTCATGGTCGACTCGATGGTCAAGGCCGGCTCCGCCGACCCGGCCAAGTACCTGCCGGTGCTGGCCAAGGCCAACTACAAGGGCGTGACCGGCACGATCGCCTTCGATCAGAAGGGCGACATCAAGAACGGCGCGCTGACCCTGTTCACCTACAAGGGTGGCCAGCGCCAGCAGATGGCCGTGGTTCGCTGACACGCGGGCTTCGCGCCAACGAACGACGGGGCGCCTTCGGGCGCCCCGTTTTTCGTTCAGCCTTGCATCGGCGTACCGTCGCGGCGGTACAGCTGCGCCAGGTGCGCCAGGCGCTGCGCGTGCTCGGGCCGTACCTGGCTCCAGGCGAAGCGCCATTGCCAGTAGCCCTCGCCCTTGCCCGGCCAGTTCATGCGGTGCTCGCCGGACAGGCCCAGCACGTCCTGCATCGGTTGCACCGCGGTGTCGGCCACGCTGGCGCAGGCGGCGCGGATCAGGTCCCAGTGGATGTCGCGGCCCTCGACACCGAGGTAGTCGCGCACGCGGTGCCGTTGACCCTCCGACATCGACGCCCACCAGCCCTGCGCGGTGTCGTTGTCGTGCGTGCCAGGGTAGACCACCGCGTCGACGTCGTGGTTGTGCGGCAGGTAGGCGTTGCCGCTGCCGCCGTCGAAGGCGAACTGCAGGATGCGCATGCCTGGGAAGGCGAACTTCCGGCGCAGGGCCACCACGTCGGGCGTGATCACGCCCAGGTCCTCGGCGATGATGGGCAGCGGGCCGAGCTCGCGCGCGATCGCCTTGAACAGCGCCTCGCCCGGGCCGGGCACCCAGCGGCCCTGGATGGCGGTCGCTTGGGCGGCCGGGATCTCCCAATGCGCCGCGAAGCCGCGGAAGTGGTCGATGCGGACGATGTCCACCAGCTCGAAGGTGCGCCGGATGCGTTGCACCCACCAGGCGAAGCCGTCGGCCGCGTGGGCGCTCCAGCGGTACAGCGGGTTGCCCCAGCGCTGGCCGGTGTCGCTGAAAGCGTCGGGCGGCACGCCGGCCACGACCGTGGGGCGCCCTTGCGCGTCGAGCTCGAACAGATCGGGCCGTGCCCAGACCTCGGCGCTCTGGTAGGCGATGAAGATCGGTGCGTCGCCGACGATTTCCACGCCCTTGCCGTTCGCATAGGCCTTCAGCGCCAGCCACTGGCGGAAGAAGCACCATTGGCAGAAGGTCCAGAAGGCGATGCGCTCGGCGTGCACCTCGCGCGCGGTGGCCAGCGCCACCGGGTTGCGTGAGGCCAGCGGTGCATCCCAGTCGCACCAGTCGCGCCAGCCGTGCCGCTCGGCCAGGGTCATGAACAGGGCGTGGTCCGGCAGCCAGTCGGCATGGCGTTCGACGAAGGCCTGGAGGTCGGCTCGCTGCTCGGCGCTGGCCTGTGCGGCGAAGCGCTGCGCCGCGCGCCCCAGCCGGTCCATGCGGAACGGCACCACCGCTGCGAAGTTGAGGCGTTGCTCGTCGATCCCGGCGGGCGGCCGCACTTCGTCGGCGGTCAGCCAGCCTTGCCGGTGAAGTTCCTCGAGGTCGATCAGCAGCACGTTGCCGGCGAACGCCGAGGTGCTCATGTAAGGCGAGTTGCCCGGCCCGATGCCGCCCAGCGGCAGGATCTGCCACAACTTCTGCCCGGCGGCGACCAGCCAGTCGACGAAGTGGTAGGCGGCTGCGCCGAAGTCGCCGGAGCCATGCGGCCCGGGCAGCGAGGTGGGATGCAGCAGCACGCCGCTGGTGCGGGGAAAACGCATGGGCAGGCCTCGGGTCTAGAGAACGATGTCGTGGCCGAGCGCGGCGAAGAGCAGCAGGCTGCGGCCGGGCAGCGGGTAGAGCACCTCGCCCTGGCCCGTCCAGGCTGCCTCGCCGCGCGGGTGGCTGCTGTCCAGCAGCGCCTGCCAGGCGCCGCCGGGCAGCATGAAGTCGATGGCGGCCGCGTCGCCGTTGACCAGCAGCAGCAGGGGCACGCGCGAACGGCCGGGCCGCCCGATCAGGCAGCCGAACACGCGGCCGTCGGGGCGGCGCCAGTCGTCGCCGTGCAGTTCGCTGCCGTCCACACGCAGCCAGGTGACGTCGGCCAGGCCGAGGCGGTCGGGCAGGCCGTCGTACCAGCGGTTGGCGAAGGGAAGGGCCTGGCGGCGCAGCGACAACAGCCGTGTGGTAAACGCAATCAGGTCTTCGTCGGCACGGGCCCAATCCAGCCACGAGGTCGGGTTGTCCTGGCAATAGGCGTTGTTGTTGCCTTGCTGGCTGCGGCCGAGTTCGTCCCCCGCGGCGAGCATCGGCGTGCCTTGCGACAGCAGCGTGCTGGCCAGCAACGCGCGGGCCACCCGCCGGCGGGTGGCGTTGATGGCCGGGTCGTCGGTCGGCCCCTCGACTCCGAAGTTGCCCGACAGGTTGTGGCCGTGGCCATCGCGGTTGTGTTCGCCGTTGGCCTCGTTGTGCCTGTGCGCATGGCTGACCAGGTCGGCCAGCGTGAAGCCGTCGTGCGAGACCACGTAGTTCACCGATTCGGCCGGCGCGCGGTGACGCGGCTGGAAGATGTCGGACGAGGCTGCCAGGCGCTGCGCGAACTCGCCGCGCGTGCGGCTGCCCTCGATCCAGAAGGCGCGCATGCTGTCGCGGAAGCGGTCGTTCCACTCCAGCCAGCCGCTGGGAAAGCCGCCGAGCTGGTAGCCGCCGGGGCCGACGTCCCAGGGCTCGGCAATCATCTTCAGTCGCGACAGCAGCGGATCCTGGGCCAGCGCGGTGAAGAAGGGCGCTTGCCGGTCGAAGCCATGGTCGCCGCGGCCGAGCACCGGCGCGAGGTCGAATCGGAAGCCGTCGACGCCCATCTCGCCGGCCCAGTAGCGCAGGCTGTCGAGCACCAGCTGCAGCACGCGCGGGTGGCGCAGGTCCAGCGTGTTGCCGCAGCCGGTGTGGTTCTCATAAGCCCCCTTGTGGTCGGGCGGCAGGCGGTAGTAGCTGGCGTTGTCCAGGCCGCGGAAGCTGATCGTCGGGCCGTTCTCGTCGGATTCGGCGGTGTGGTTGTAGACCACGTCGAGGATGACCTCCAGGCCATGCTCGTGCAGCCGCTGCACCATGGCGCGGAACTCCTCGCGCGGCGACGCACCGCCGGCTGCGCTGGCCAGGCCGGCATCCGGGCAGAAGAAGCCGATCGTGTTGTAGCCCCAGTAGTTGGCCAAGCCGAGGCCGACGAGGCGCCGCTCGTCGAGATGCTGGTGCACCGGCAGCAGGCACAGCGAGGTGACGCCCAGGCGCTGGAAGTGCGCGATGGCGGCGTCGCTGGCCAGGCCGGCGAACGTGCCGCGCAGTTCGTCGGGAACGCCCGGGTGCTGCTGCGTGAAGCCCTTGACGTGGAGTTCGTACAGGACCGTCCGATCCAGCGGAATGTGCGGATGCACCGGCCGTGCGGTGGCGGAGCGCGCGTCGATCACGCGCGCCTTCAGCGCCTGCGCGGCGTTGTCGCGCAGGTCCATGTCGCCGGCGTGTTGCGCGTCGGCGCCGAAGTGCTCGGCGCGCCACTCGAAGCGCCCGACGATCTCTCGCGCATACGGGTCGAGCAGCAGCTTGTGCGGGTTGAAGCGGTGGCCGCGGTCGGGCCGCCACGGGCCGTGGGCTCGCAGCCCGTACACCAGCCCCGGGCCTGCGCCGGGCAGGTAGCCGTGCCACACGTCCTGCGTGCGTGCGGGCAGGGTGATGCACCGCGTCTCCTGCCGCCCGCTGTCGTCGAAGACGCAGAAATCGATGCGCTGGGCGTGCGCCGAGAACACGGCGATGTTGATGCCGTGGCCGTCCCAGTGCACGCCCAGGGGCCAGGGGTGGCCGCGTTCCATCTCAGAGGTCACGCGTGAAGAACACGGTGGCCAGCGGCGGCAGGTCGAGCAGCACCGACTGCGGGCGCCCGTGGCAGGGCACCGGCTCGCTGGCGGCGGCGCCGTACGGGCAGCCGACGTTGCTGCCGCCGTAATGCTCGGAGTCGGTGTTCAGCCGCTCGCGCCAGGTGCCCGCGGCGGGCACGCCGAGACGGTAGCCGCGCTGCACGGTCGGCGTGAAGTTGCTCACCACCACCACCTCCGAGCGGCGATCGCGGCTGCGCCGCACGAAGCTCAGCACCGAGCGCTGCGCATCGTCGTGATCGATCCACTCGAAGCCGGCGCCGTCGAAGTCGCAGTCGAACAGGGCGGGTGTGCCGCGGTAGAAGCGGTTGAGGTCGTGCACCAGGCGCTGGATGCCGGCGTGCGCGCGGTCGGCGAGCAGGTGCCAGTCGAGGCTCTGGTCGTGGTTCCATTCGCGCTCCTGAGCGAACTCGCCGCCCATGAAGAGCAGCTTCTTGCCCGGGTGGCCCCACATGAAGCCGTAGTAGGCGCGCAGGTTGGCGAACTTCTGCCAGCGGTCGCCCGGCATCTTGCCCAGCAGCGAGCCCTTGCCGTGCACCACCTCGTCGTGCGAGAGCGGCAGCACGAAGTTCTCGTTGAAGGCGTAGATCAGGCCGAAGGTCATCTCGCCGTGGTGGAACTGGCGGTGGATGGGGTCCCGCGCCATGTACTTCAGCGTGTCGTGCATCCAGCCCATGTTCCACTTGTAGTGGAAGCCCAGGCCGCCGAGGTAGGTGGGGCGCGACACCGCCGGGAAGGCGGTCGATTCCTCGGCCAGCGTGATGGCCTGCGGCCGCTCGCTGCCCACCACCTCGTTCATGCGCTTGAGGAAGGAGATGGCCTCGAGGTTCTCGCGCCCGCCGTGCACGTTGGGCACCCATTCGCCGGCCTGGCGGCTGTAGTCGCGGTAGAGCATCGAGGCCACCGCGTCGACGCGCAGCCCGTCCACGCCGTAGCGCTCCAGCCAGTACAGCGCGTTGCCGACCAGGAAGTTGCGCACCTCCGTGCGGCCGAGGTTGTAGATCAGCGTGTTCCAGTCCTGGTGGAAGCCTTCGCGCGGATCGGCGTACTCGTACAGATGAGTGCCGTCGAAGCGCGCCAGTCCGTGCGCGTCGGTCGGGAAGTGCGCGGGCACCCAGTCGAGGATCAGCCCGAGTCCTTCGGCATGGCAGCGGTCGACGAAGCGACGGAAGCCCTCCGGGCTGCCGAACCGCGAGGTCGGCGAATACAGGCCGATCGGCTGGTAGCCCCACGAACCGTCGAAGGGGTGCTCGGAGACAGGCAGCAGCTCGAGGTGGGTGAAGCCCATCTCGCGCGCATAGGGCACCAGCGTGGCGGCGAGCTCGTCCCAGTTCAGCCAGCGGTTGCCGTCCTCCGGCTTGCGCCGCCACGAGCCCAGGTGCACCTCATAGATGCTGACCGGCGCCTCCAGCGCGTTGGCGCGGCGCCGCGCCTCGGCGGCGGGCACCACGCCCGGCAGCTGCGATACCACGCTGGCCGTCGCCGGCCGCAGCTCGGAGGCCAGCGCGTACGGGTCGGCCTTGAGCGGCAGCAGTTCGCCCTCGCGCGAGACGATCTCGTACTTGTAGCGCGCGCCGGCGGCCACACCGGGGAGGAAGATCTCCCACACGCCGCACTCGCGGCGCAGCCGCATCGGGTGCCGTCGGCCGTCCCAGGCGTTGAAGTCGCCGACCACGCTGACCCGCGCCGCGTTCGGCGCCCACACCGCGAAGGCGGTGCCTTCCACGCCGTCGATCTCGCGCTGGGTGGCGCCGAGCACCTCGAAAGGGCGCAGGTGCGTGCCTTCGCCCATCAGCCAGACGTCCATCTCGCCGAGCACGGGCCCGAAGCGGTAGGGATCGTCGATCAGCGCGTTGCTGCCGTCGCTCCAGCGCACCTGCAGCCGGTACCCCTGCGCCGGCGCGGCCGGCAGCGCCGCCGCGGACAGGCCGGCGACGTGCAGCAGCAGCAAGGGCGCGAGCGCCCCACCCCAGCCCGCCGCGACCGCCCCCACGTGCGTGGCGCCGGGCAGGAAGGCGCGCAGCCAGACCCGCCCGTCGGCGTCGGCATGCGGGCCCAGCACGGCGAAAGGATCGCCGTGCTGGGCGTGGCGGATCAGCTCGATCTCGTGGTCGTTCAGCATCGGCGTCGATGGTAGCAACGGCGTGCCCGCTGCTGCCCTCACGGCGCCGGCGTCATGCCCCAGATCTGCTGCGCGTACTCGCGGATCGTGCGGTCGGACGAGAAGGCGCCCATGCCGGCCACGTTGGCGATCGCCTTGCTGGCCCATTCGCCGCCCTGGCGGTACAGCGCGTCCACGCGCAGCTGCGTCTCGACGTACGAGCCGAAGTCGGCCAGCAGCAGGTAGTGGTCGCCGCCCCACAGCAGCGAATCGACCAGGCCGCGGTAGCGCCCGGGTTCGTCGGGCGAGAAGGTTCCGTGCGCGATCGCATCGAGCACGTTCTTCAGCTGCGGGTTGCCTTCGTACCAGCGCATCGGCTGGTAGCCGCCGGCGCGCAGCGAGACCACCTCGGGCGTCTTCAGGCCGAAGATGAAGATGTTGTCGTCGCCCACGTGCTGGCGGATCTCGATGTTGGCGCCGTCGTCGGTGCCGATGGTCAGCGCCCCGTTGAGTGCCAGCTTCATGTTGCCGGTGCCCGAGGCCTCGGTGCCGGCGGTGGAGATCTGCTCGGAGAGGTCGGCGCCGGGCATGATCACCTCGGCCACCGAGACGCCGTAGTTCGGCACGAACACCACCTTGAGCAGCCCGGCCACGCGCGCATCGCGGTTGATCACGCTGCCGACGTCGTGGATCAGCCGGATGATGTTCTTCGCCGTGGCGTACGAGGAAGCGGCCTTGCCGGCGAAGATCACCGTGCGCGGCACCCAGCCTGCGCCGGGGTGGGCCAGGATGGCCTGGTAGCGCGCCACCACGTGCAGCACGTTGAGCAGCTGCCGCTTGTACTCGTGGATGCGCTTGACCTGCACGTCGAACAGGCTGGCCGGGTCGACCGCGATGCCGGTGGTGCGGGCGATGTGCTCGGCCAGCCGCGCCTTGTTGGCGCGCTTGACGGCCATGAACTCATCGCGGAAGGCGGCGTTGCCGCGCTGGTCGCGCAGCGCCTGCAGCTGGTCGAGGTCGAGCCGCCAGGTCGTGCCGATCGTGCGGTCGAGCAGGCCGGCCAGGCCCGGGTTGGCCTGAGCCAGCCAGCGGCGCGGCGTCACGCCGTTGGTCATGTTCGTGAAGCGCTCGGGCCACAGTGCCGCGAAGTCGGCGAAGATGGTCTTGACCAGCAGCTCGGAGTGCAGCGCCGACACGCCGTTGACCTTGTGGCTGCCGACGATGGACAGGTGGGCCATGCGCACGCGGCGCTCGCCGTTCTCCTCGATCAGCGACAGGCGCGCGAGGAAGCCGTGGTCGCCAGGGCGCTGCGCGGCGGCGAAGTCGAGGAACTCCTGGTTGATGCGGAAGATGATCTCCAGGTGCCGTGGCAGCACGTGCTGCATCAGCGCCACCGGCCAGGTCTCCAGCGCCTCGGGCATGAGCGTGTGGTTGGTGTAGGAGAACACCCTCTGCGTGATGCCCCAGGCCTGTGGCCAGGGCATGTCGTGCTCGTCGCACAGCACGCGCATCAGCTCGGCCACCGCGATCGCCGGATGGGTGTCGTTCAGGTGCATCGCCACCTTGTCGGCCAGGTTGGCCAGCGTGCCGTACTCCTCGACATGGCGGCCGAGGATGTCCTGCACCGAGGCGGCGACGAAGAAGTACTCCTGGCGCAGGCGCAGCTCGCGCCCGGCCGGCGTACTGTCGTTCGGGTAGAGCACCCAGGAGATGTTCTCGTACTCGTTCTTCACGCCGGCCGCGCGGGCGTAGTCGCCGGTGTTGAAGGCGTGCAGGTCGATGTGGGCCGGCGCCACCGCCTTCCACAACCGCAGCGTGCTGACCTTCTCGGTGCCGTGGCCGGGCACGACCATGTCGTAGGCCTTGGCCGCCACCTCGCCGGCCGGCCGCCACACCGCCTTGCCCGCCTGGTGCTCGACCCAGCCGCCGAAGCGCACCGGGTACGCGATGCCGGCACGCGGGAATTCCCACGGCGTGCCGTCGGCCAGCCACGGATCGGGGTACTCGACCTGGCAGCCGTGCTGGATGTCCTGCGCGAACATGCCGTACTCGTAGCGGATGCCGTAGCCGAAGGAGGGCAGGCCGAGCGTGGCCATCGAGTCGAGGAAGCAGGCGGCCAGGCGGCCCAGGCCGCCGTTGCCGAGCGCGGCGTCGGGCTCGCGGTCGGCGATCTCCTCGAGCCTGTGGGCATGCTGCTGCACGGCCGCGGCAGCGCCTTCGGCCAGGCCCAGGGCGGCGAGTGCGTTGCCCATGGTGCGGCCGATCAGGAACTCCATCGAGAGGTAGTAGACGCGGCGGGCCTGGCTCTCGCGCTCGCGGGCCTGCGTGGCCACCCAGCGCCGCGAGAGCTGCTCGCGCGCCACCTGGGCGACGGCCTGCATCAGATCGGTGGTGCCGGCCTGGGCGGGGGCGACGCCGACGGTCTGCAGCAGGTGGGTGTCGACGGCGGCGGTGAGGGCGGAGGGGGAAGGTGTGCTCGTGTCCACAGGAATCCTTTGGTCGTTCGACACCGCTCGTGGCGGCGCCGGCCGGATGGCGGGTGCGCAGTGTCCATGCCCGTCCGAGGGGCGTCAACCGAGGGCAAAGTGCAAGTTCCGAGCCCGCGGCATCCCGGTGCTCGCGCTGGGTTACCACTGAATTCGACGTAGTGACAGCGACTCCATGCGCCGGGCTTGGGCATGAGCACCGTCATGGCGTGCCGGCCGCCGCGCGGTTACCCTGAATTACGGCGAAACAACAGCCGCTTCATGCCGATCGATGTCCTGCGAGAAGGATGAAGTGCGCGCCGCGTTGTTGCGTCGATGCCGAAAGCGCCGATGATCGCGGTGCGCCGCGCGCGGCGGTTGCCAACGACAACGAAGCAGGAGATGTCCCGATGAAGCCGAACGATCTTGCGCTCAGCCTCGATCTGCCCAAGCGCACCGTGGCGCTGGTACTGGCCGGAGGCCGCGGCAGCCGGCTGAAGAACCTCACCGACCGCCGCGCCAAGCCGGCGGTCTACTTTGGAGGCAAGTTCCGCATCATCGATTTCGCGCTGTCGAACTGCCTGAACTCCGGCATCCGCCGCATCGGTGTGATCACGCAGTACAAGAGCCACAGCCTGATGCGCCACCTGCAGCGCGGCTGGGCCTTCCTGAAGAGCGAGATGAACGAGTTCGTCGACCTGATGCCGGCGCAGCAGCGTGTCGACGAGGAGAGCTGGTACCGCGGCACGGCCGACGCGGTCTACCAGAACCAGGACATCCTCGCGAGCTATGGCGCCGACTACATCGTCATCCTCGCAGGCGACCACGTCTACAAGATGAACTACGCGCTGATGCTGGCCGACCACGTGGCCAAGGGGCGCGACTGCACGGTGGGATGCATCGAGGTGGCCCAGGCCGAAGCCACGGCCTTCGGCGTGATGGCGGTCGACGACAAGAACCTGATCACCGACTTCGTCGAAAAGCCGGCGGATCCGCCGTGCATCCCGGGCAAGCCGGGGCGCACGCTGGCCAGCATGGGCATCTACGTGTTCAACGCGCGCTACCTCTACAAGGAGCTGGAGCGCGACATCAACGACCCGAATTCGAACCACGACTTCGGCAAGGACATCATCCCCGCCGCGGTGCGCAGCGGCCGCGCGGCGGCCCACCCCTTCGACCTCAGTGCGGTGGGCACTCGGCTGAACGAGGAGCCGTACTGGCGCGACGTCGGCACCATCGACGCCTACTGGGACGCCAACATCGACCTCACCGCCACCGACCCGCTGCTGAACCTGTACGACACCCGCTGGCCGATCTGGACCTACCAGCCGCAGCTGCCGCCGGCCAAGTTCGTGCACAACCAGGACGATCGCCGCGGCATGGCCATCGAGTCGATGGTCTCCGGCGGCTGCATCGTGTCCGGCCATGTGTTCCGCTCGGTGCTGTTCTCCAGCGTGCGGGTGCACTCGTTTTCCATGGTCAACTGGGCGGTGCTGCTGCCCGGCGTGCAGGTCGGCCGCGGCGCGCGGCTCACGCGTGTGGTGGTCGACCGCGGTTGCGTCATCCCCGACGGCATGGTGATCGGCGAGGATGCGGCGGCCGACGCCGCGCGCTTCTATCGCACCGACAATGGCATCACGCTCGTCACGCGCGAGATGATCGCCAAGCTCGAGGAAACCTGATCGATGAGAGTGCTGCATGCCGCCGCCGAGGTCTTCCCGCTGGTCAAGACCGGTGGGCTGGCCGACGTGGTCGGCGCGCTGCCGCGGGCGCTGGTGCGGCAGGGCGCCGACGTGCGCCTGGTGCTGCCCGGCTACCCGGCGATCGTCGACGCGGTGCTGCACCAGAAGACCGTCGTCGAGCTCGGGCCGCTGTTCGGCGCCGGCCGCGTGATGCTCCGCCTGGGCACCATGCCGTACAGCCACGTGAAGGCCTACGTCGTCGATGCACCATGGCTGTATCGCCGCGCCGGCGGGCCCTACCAGGCGGCCGACGGCAGCGAGTGGCCCGACAACCTGCAGCGCTTCGCGCTGCTCGGCTGGATGGCGGCACACCTCGCCGCCGGCGAACTGGATCCCGACTGGATGCCCGACGTGCTGCACGCGCACGACTGGCACGCGGCGCTGGCCTGCGCCTACATGTCGGCCCACCCGGGCACCACGGCGGCCTCGGTGTTCACCGTGCACAACCTGGCCTACCAGGGCCTGTTCTCGCCGCACGACTTCGCGCAGCTGGGCCTGCCGCTGCACTTCATGCAGTCGCACGGCGTCGAGTTCCACGGCCAGCTGTCGTTCATGAAGGCGGGGCTCAAGTACGCGCGGCGCGTCACCACCGTCAGCCCGAACTACGCGCGCGAGATCGCCACCCACGAGTTCGGCTGCGGGCTGGACGGCGTGATCCGCAGCCGTGGCGGCGACGTCAGCGGCATCCTCAACGGCGTCGACGGCGAGGTCTGGAACCCGGCCACCGACAGCGGCCTCGCCGCCCGCTACTCGGCGGCCGATCTAGCCGGCAAGCCGCGCAACAAGGCCGCGCTGCAGAAGGAGATGGGCCTGGCGGCCAAGCCGGGCGTGCCGCTGTTCGGCGTGGTCAGCCGGTTGACGGCGCAGAAGGGGCTGGATCTGGTGCTCGCCGCCTTGCCGGCGCTGCTGCGGCAGGGTGCGCAGCTGGTGGTGCAGGGCAGCGGCGATCCGGTGCTGGAGGCGGCGTTCTCGGCCGCGGCCCATGCGCACCCGGGCCAGGTGGCGGTACGGGTCGGCTACGACGAGAGCCTGGCCCACCGCCTCATCGCCGGTGCCGACGTGATCCTGGTGCCCTCGCGCTTCGAGCCCTGTGGCCTGACCCAGCTGTACGGCCTGCGCTACGGCACGCTGCCGCTGGTGCGGCGTGTCGGGGGGCTGGCCGACACGGTGGTCGATGCGGACGAGGGCGCCCTGCGCGAAGGGCGCGCCACCGGCTTCGCCTTCGACGCCGCCACGCCGGCGGCGCTGGAGGCGGCGATCGAGCGGGCGCTGGCCCTGTATGCGCAGCCGCAGCGCTGGCGCGCCCTGATGCTCAGCGCGATGGCGCAGGACTTCTCCTGGGACGGCGCGGCCGATCGGTACCTCGGCCTCTATCGGAGCCTGCTCTCGCCGCGTGAATAAATCACGCGGCGTATCAAAACGTAAACGGTGCCCCGCGGCCGCGGGCTGAACGAGATCGCCGCAGCTGCCTACAGTGGCTGCATGAGTCACAGACGTTCAGATTTCAAACCCTCGCAGGTCTACGACTGGGAGGTCGAGCCGCACGACGAGCGGCCCAGCGAGTTCGCCCAGAGCACCGGCTACCGGGTGCACTCGGGCTTCTACGTGGCGCCGGTGGTCACGGCGCGCCGGCACGGCAACGGTGTGATGGTCTGGTTGATGGCCGGCGGCGTGGCCGGCCTCGCGATCGCTGGGCTGCTGGTGCTGGTGAAGATGCTGCGCGGCTGAGCGAGGATCACACCCACAGCGCCGAAGTCGAAGCCATCGCCGGACGGCGGAAAGCCGATGCTGGCGTGGCCGCCTTGAAGTAGCCGCGGTCGAGGTCGGCGCAGATCGCCGCGAACCAGGCCGAGCCCGGGCCCGCCGCGTAGACGCGGATCTCGCCGGTGGAACGCCGCCGCAGGGAGACGATGCCGCCGGCCAGGCCGAGCAGCTGGCTGATGCCGGAATGGGCATCTTCCTCGATCTCGAAGTCGCGCGCGTCGAGCCCGCGTGCGGCCAGCAGGCGCTGCACGGTGAATTGCTTGTCGCCAGTGGGGCCTTGGATCATGCGTGCCATGCGTTGCTCCGTCGTCGGTGGCCCTCGCGGGCCGATGCGACGGATTCTTCGCGGAGGCACGGGCCGCGCCCATCCCCACGGAGTGGGTGTGATCCTAGGGGGCCGAGGCCGCCCGCTGGCGGATGTACTGGGCCTCGAAGGCCCGCTTGGCGCGGATGTAGTGGTTGGCGCAGGCCAGCGTGGCGGTATCGGCGCAGCCCGGTGGTTTGCGGTAGCTGGCGGCGAACGCTTCTTCCATGCGCTGGGTGTCGTTCAACTGGGCGCGGCGGGCTTCCTCGGCCAGGCGCTGTTCCTCGCGCAGCTTTTCGACGCGAGCGCGCTCCTCTTCGGCCGCCGCTCGCTGCCGCTCGGCCGCCGCGCGCTGCTCGGCCTCGAGCTGCTCCTGGCGCTCGCGTGCGATGCGCTCGATCTCTTCCTGCGTGGCACGCGCATTCGCCTCGGCGGTGACGCGCGCGTTCCACTTCACGTAGGCCGCCGCGATGGCGGTGGCGATCAGCACGCCGAGGATCACGGCGATCGCGAACTGCAGCGGCAGCGGCACGCTGATGCCCTCCCAGCCGCGCTTGCGCTTGGGCACGTAGGGCATGCGCTTGAACGGCGTTGCCGCGGCGATGGGCACGGGCTTGGACGGCTCGGTGCGCGGGCCCGCGTCGGCCGGCTGCGGCTCGGTGGGGGCGGCGTCTGCGGGCTTGTCGCTCATCGCCCGGAGTCTAAGTCGGCCGGCCCGGCTTCGAACGGCTGGTTGCCGTCCAAACGCAACAAGCTGCGAACGTCCTCGCTGCGGCCATGCAGCCAGAGGTCGACGTCCTCGAACGCCACCGGGATCACCGAACGCTTGTCCTGTGCGTCGGGCGGCAACTTGGGGTCGGGCTTGTGCATGCGCCGCATCAGGGGATGATGGTCGGCGTTGACGGTGAGCATGGTGTAGCTCTCCACCAGTTCGCCCGTGGACCGGTCGACCCAGGTGTTCCACAGGCCGGCCAGCCCCCAGGGTTCGCCGTCGGCGCGGCGAAAGCGCCACCAGACGTTGCGGCCGCTCTCCCAGTTCGGCTCGTCGAAGCTGACGGCCGGGATGATGCAGCGCCGACCATGGCGCCACGAGTCCTTGAACGTGGCCTTGTTCGCCATCTCCTCGCTGCGTGCGTTGCAGGTGGAGTAGGTCAGCTTGGGCGATTTCGCGAACCAGGGCACCAGGCCCCACTGGCCGATCACCAGCTCACGCGCCGGCTCGCTGCTGTCGCGTGCGGCGCGGATGAAGGCGCCCGGGCGTTGCGGAAAGACCTCCGCGCCTTGCCACGGCGTGTGGCGGCCGATGTGCCAGGCGCGCTCGATGGCGGCGGCTTCGGGTGAGACGTAGCGGGTGCACATGCGGCCGCGAGGGTCAGCCGGTGCGGTGCGAGGGCGTGCGGGGTGGCGGAGAGAGCGGGATTCGAACCCGCGGTGGGCTGTTAACCCACACACGCTTTCCAGGCGTGCGACTTAAACCACTCATCCATCTCTCCGGAGCCCGCGAGTTTAGCCGATCGCCTCAGCTCGCCGTGCCACCCTTGGCCTTGAGCAGCGCCATGGCCGTGCCGATCAGCGCAGAGACCTCGGTCATGTTGCCCGGCACGATCATCGTGTTGTTCTTCTGCGCGAGCTGACCATAGGCATCGACCGCCTTCTCGGCCACCTTGAGCTGCACCGCCTGCTCGCCGCCGGGCGACTGGATGGCCGCGGCGATCTTGCGAATGGCATCGGCCGTGGCGTCGGCCACCGCGGTGATGGCCGCGGCCTCGCCCTGCGCCTTGTTGATCTCGGCCTGGCGCTCGCCCTCGGAGCGGGCGATCGAGGCCTCGCGTTCGCCGGTGGCGATGTTGATCTGCTCCTGCTTGCGGCCTTCCGAGGCCGCGATCAACGCACGCTTCTCGCGCTCGGCGGTGATCTGCGCCTGCATCGCGCGCAGGATCTCGGCCGGCGGCGTCAGGTCCTTGATCTCGTAGCGCAGCACCTTCACGCCCCAGTTGGAAGCCGCGTCGTCCAGCGCGCTGATCACCGAGGCGTTGATCGCGTCGCGCTCCTCGAAGGTCTTGTCGAGTTCCATCTTGCCGATCACCGAGCGCAGCAGGGTCTGCGCGAGCTGGGTGATGGCGATCACGTAGTTGCTCGAGCCGTAGCTCGCGCGCATCGGGTCGGTCACCTGGAAGTAGATGATCCCGTCGACCTGCAGCTGCGTGTTGTCCTTGGTGATGCAGACCTGGCTGGGCACGTCCAGCGGCACCTCCTTCAGCGAATGCTTGTAGGCCACCCGCTCGATGAAGGGCACGACGAACTTGAGGCCCGGCGTCAGGGTGCGGTCGTACTTGCCCAGCCGCTCGACCACCCAGGCGTGCTGCTGCGGGACGATCTTGAAGGTGCGGACGATGAAGATGCCGGCGATGACGGCGAGGACGAGCGCGATTTCCATGGTGGCGTCCGGTCAGTGTTGAGTTTCAGTTCGTGGGCGAAGAGGGTGCCAGCACCAGCCAGTTGCCCTCGACGGCGGCCACGCGGTGTTCGCCCGCGACGCGAGCGGCACCCGGCGCCAGGCGGGCTGTCCACTGCGTACCGCGGTAGTTCACGCGTGCGGTGCCGTCGCTGCCCCAGGCCTCGACCTGTACGCGCTCGCCGATGTCGAGGTTGACGTCGCGGTTGAGCTCCGGCGGTGCCGAGCGCGGATGGCTCGCCCGCTTCCAGTGCCACAGCGCCGTGGCCGCGGCACCCACCAGCGCGGCGGCGGTCACCTGCCAGGTGGCCGACAGGCCCGCATGGGCGGCGACCGCTCCGGCCCCCAGGCCGAGCGCGATCATCAGCAGGTAGAAGGTGCCAGTGGCCAGTTCAGCGGCCACCGCGATGCCGGCGGCGACCCACCACAGCGTGGCGGCGGACAGGGTCATGCATTGCTCCTCGAAGCCTGATCGGGCGCAGTGTACGGTCACGGGCAGGCCCTACACTTCGCGCTCTTCGCTTTCCACCGCCCCGAGGCCCGACATGCTGCGCTTCCGCTTCCCGATCGTCATCATCGACGAGGACTACCGCTCCGAGAATGCCTCCGGCCTGGGCATCCGCGCGCTGGCGCAGGCCATCGAGAAGGAAGGCTTCGAGGTGCTCGGTGCCACCAGCTACGGCGACCTGAGCCAGTTCGCGCAGCAGCAGAGCCGCGCCAGCGCCTTCATCCTGTCGATCGACGACGAGGAGTTCACCGCCGGCCCGGACCTGGACCCGGCGGTGGTCAACCTGCGCAAATTCATCAGCGAGATCCGCTTCCGCAACGCCGAGATCCCGATCTACCTGTACGGCGAGACGCGCACCTCGCAGCACCTGCCCAACGACATCCTGCGCGAGCTGCACGGCTTCATCCACATGTTCGAGGACACGCCGGAGTTCGTGGCGCGCCACATCATCCGCGAGGCGAAGAGCTACCTCGACGGCCTGGCTCCGCCGTTCTTCCGCGCGCTGGTCGACTACGCCCAGGACGGCTCCTACTCCTGGCACTGCCCGGGCCACAGCGGCGGCGTGGCCTTCCTGAAGAGCCCGGTGGGCCGCATGTTCCACCAGTTCTTCGGCGAGAACATGCTGCGCGCCGACGTCTGCAACGCGGTCGACGAGCTCGGCCAGCTGCTCGACCACACCGGCCCGGTGGCGGCCTCGGAGCGCAATGCGGCGCGCATCTTCAACGCCGACCACTGCTTCTTCGTCACCAACGGCACCAGCACCAGCAACAAGATGGTCTGGCACCACGCGGTGGCGCCGGGCGACGTAGTGGTGGTCGACCGCAACTGCCACAAGTCGATCCTCCACTCGATCATCATGACCGGCGCGGTGCCGGTGTTCCTGCCGCCCACGCGCAACCACTACGGCATCATCGGGCCGATCCCCGAGCGCGAGTTCACGCCCGAGGCCATCAAGCGCAAGATCGCCGCCAACCCGCTGCTGACCGGCGTCGACCCCGACAAGGTCAAGCCGCGCATCCTCACGCTCACGCAGAGCACCTACGACGGCGTGCTCTACAACACCGAGACGATCAAGCACTCGCTGGACGGCTACATCGACACGCTGCACTTCGACGAGGCCTGGCTGCCGCACGCCGCCTTCCACAAGTTCTACGGCAGCTTCCACGCGATGGGCAGGAACCGCCCGCGTCCGAAGGACCAGCTGGTGTTCGCGACCCAGTCCACCCACAAGCTGCTGGCCGGCCTGAGCCAGGCCTCGCAGGTGCTGGTGCAGGATTCGCCCGGCCGCAAGCTCGACCGGCACCTCTTCAACGAGGCCTACCTGATGCACACGTCCACCAGCCCGCAGTACGCGATCATCGCCAGCTGCGACGTGGCCGCGGCGATGATGGAGACGCCGGGCGGCACGGCGCTGGTGGAGGAGAGCATCCTCGAGGCGCTGGACTTCCGCCGCGCGATGCGCAAGGTCGAGAAGGACTACGGCAACAAGGACTGGTGGTTCAAGGTCTGGGGCCCGGACAAGCTGGCTTCGTCGGGCATCGGCACGAGCTCCGACTGGATGCTCAAGGCCGGCGAGAAGTGGCACGGCTTCGGCGACCTGGCCGAAGGCTTCAACCTGCTCGACCCGATCAAGAGCACCATCATCACGCCGGGCCTGGACGTGACCGGCAAGTTCGCCAAGACCGGCATCCCGGCGTCCATCGTCACCAAGTTCCTCGCCGAGCACGGCGTGGTGGTCGAGAAGACGGGGCTCTACTCGTTCTTCATCATGTTCACCATCGGCATCACCAAGGGCCGCTGGAACACGCTGCTGACCGCGCTGCAGCAGTTCAAGGACGACTACGCCCGAAACCAGCCGATGTGGAAGATCCTGCCGGAGTTCTGCGCCGAGCAGCCGCGCTACGAGCGCATGGGCTTGCGCGACCTGTGCCAGAGCATCCACGAGATGTATGCCAAGGGTGACATCGCGCGGCTGACCACGGAGATGTACCTGTCCGACCTGCAACCGGCGATGAAGCCGAGCGACGCCTATGCCAAGATCGCGCACCGCCACACCGAGCGTGTGGAGGTCGACGCGCTGGAAGGCCGCATCACCACCGCGCTGCTGACGCCGTACCCGCCGGGCATCCCGCTGCTGATCCCGGGCGAGCGCTTCAACCGCAAGATCGTCGACTACCTGAAGTTCACGCGCGAGTTCAACGCCGCCTTCCCGGGCTTCGCGACCGACGTGCACGGCCTGGTCGGCGACGACGACGCACCGGCGGGAGCACCGAAGCGCTACTACGTCGACTGCGTCAAGGATTGAGCGCCGGCCCGGCCGTCAGGCGATGTGCGAGATCAGCACGCCGGGAGCCGGCTGCTGCTGGCCTTCGGCCGACGCCGGCTGACCCGGCAGGGCCACCGGGGTCGTCAGCGCGCTGACCCCGGCCCGCCGCACCGCCAGGCCCACCGAGAGCATGTCCACCACCAGCAGGTGGAGGATGCGAGAGATCATCGAGACGAAGGTGGTCACGTCCTCGCTGTGCTCGACCGGAATGCACACCGTCGAGCGGCGCGCCAGCGGCGACTGCCCCGCGGTGACCGAGATCACCGCCGCGCCACGCTCCACCGCCAGGCCGGCCGCACGCGCGAGTTCCGGCGGCTGGCCGGAACTGGAGACGAACACCGCCACGTCTTCCGGGCCGAGCAGCTCGGAGGCCATCGACAGCATCGAGGCGTCGGTGTGCGCCACCGACGGAATGCGGAAGCGGAACAGCTTGTGCTGCGCATCCAGCGCCACCACCGCCGAGTTGCCCATCGCGTAGAACTCGACGCGCTTGGCCCGGCGCAGCAGCTCGATGGCGCGGTCCACCGCCTCGACGTTGAGCGATTCGCGGAAATGCATGATCGCCGAGATGGTGTTGTCCAGCACCTTGGCGCACAGGTCGCCGGTGCTGTCCTGGCGGCGCACCTGGCTGCGCTGCACCGGCAGCGTGCCGGTCAGGCCCGAACCCAGCTTGAGCTTGAAGTCGGCCAGGCCCTGGAAGCCCAGCGAGCGGCAGAAGCGGATCACCGTCGGCTGGCTCACCTCGGCGCCCTGCGCGATCAGCGCGATCGGGTCGTTCAGCGCGGTGCGCGGGTTGTCGAGCACGAAGTTGGCCACGCGCCGCTCGGCCGGCGAGAGCGATTCGCGCGCCGAGCGCACGCGCTCGAGCAGCGGATTGGCGCCTTCCTGGTCGGGCACGTGGTCGGCCAGCAGCGAGCTCACGCCGTGGAAGGCCGGGTTTTCCGCCGTCAGCACGTAGGTGGGGATGCGCGCCACGTAGTTGCTGAAGCGCCCCTTGGCCTCGAAGCGGGCGCGGAAGGGCGAGCGGTCGAACAATCCGCCCAGGCGCGGCACGATGCCGCCGCCGACGTAGATGCCGCCGGTGGCGCCCAGCGTCAGCGCCAGGTCCGAGGCCATCGAGCCGAGCATGCCGCAGAAGCACTCCACGGTCTCGGCGCACACCGTGTCGCTGCCGGCCAGCGCACGCCGCACGATCTCGGCGGTGCCCAGGTGCAGCTCGGCACCCGCACGGCCCTGTGCGAGCGCCTGGTAGATCAGCTCCAGCCCGGGGCCGGAGAGCAGGCGCTCGGCCGAGACGCGCGGCATCGTCTTCCAGGCGAACTGCAGGATGCGCAGCTCTCGATCGTCGCTCGGCGCGAAATTGACGTGGCCGCCCTCGGTGGCCAGCGTCACCCATCGGTCACCGCTGGGGATGAGGCCCGAGACGCCCAGGCCGGTGCCCGGCCCGATCAGGCCGATCACGCCGTTGCCCTGCGGATCGCCACCACCCACCTGGTGGCGGCCCTCTGCGCCGAGCCGCGGGAGCGACATCGCCAGCGCTGTGAAGTTGTTCACCACCAGCAGCGTGGTCAGGTCGAGCTGGCGCTGCGCCTCCTGGATCGAGAAGGCCCAGTCGCGGTTGGTCATGCGCACCCAGTCGCCTTCGATCGGGTTGGCGATGGCCACTGCGCCATGCCGCGGCTTGATGCCGGCGGGGAG
>NZ_JBFXIO010000019.1:0-25845 GCF_050175855.1 Piscinibacter sp. | reverse complement strand
GCTGATGGCCTTCCCGATGTTCGCCACCGTGATCTGGCTGGTCTGGGTGATCGGGCAGCAGGTCGGCATCGACGGCGCCTCGGCACTGCTGGCCGTGCTGCTGGCGCTGGCCTTCATCGCCTGGGCACTGGGCACGCCGGGCATCGGCGGCATCGGCCGCGCGGCCTTCGGTGCGATCGGCCTGCTGAGCCTGGCCGCGGCGCTGTCGTGGATGCTGCCGACGCTGCACGCGTCGGCGGCCACCTCGCCGGCACGCAGCGGCGAGGCCGGCTCGGCCTGGGAGCCCTGGAGCGAGCAGCGTGTGGCCGAGTTGCGCGCCGCCGGCACGCCGGTGTTCGTCGACTTCACCGCTGCCTGGTGCGTGACCTGCCAGTACAACAAGCGCACCACGCTGGCCGACGCCGCGGTGATGGCCGATTTCGCCGCGCGCGGCGTGGTGCTGATGCGTGCCGACTGGACGCGCCGCGACCCTGCCATCACCGCAGCGCTGGCCGGGTTCGGCCGCAACGGCGTGCCGGTCTATGCGCTCTACGGGCGCGACGGCGCGCCGCAGATCCTCAGCGAGATCCTCAGCGTGCGCGAGGTGCGCGACGCGCTGGCCCGGCTCTGAACCCGTCCTCCCCCTTGTCCGTACGAAAGGAGTTCCGCATGAAGCACGTGTTCCGCCTCACCGCCTTTGCCGCCGCGCTCGGCGCTTCGGCCTCGGTGCTCGCCGCCGCCGCGGTGGGCCAGCCGGCGCCGGCCTTCAGTGCCGTCGATACCAGCGGCAAGACTGTCTCCCTGGCCGACTTCAAGGGCAAGACGGTGGTGCTGGAGTGGGTCAACCCCGGTTGCCCGTACGTGAAGAAGCACTACGACAGCGCCAACATGCCGGCCACGCAGAAGAACGCCGTCGCCAAGGGCGCGGTGTGGCTGACGATCAACTCCACCCACAGCGGCGCGAGCGACTACCTGCAGCCGGCCGCGCTGGCCGGCTGGATGAAGGACAAGGGCGGCGCGCCCACCGCCACGCTGATGGACGCCGACGGCAAGGTCGGCCGCGCCTACGGCGCGCGCACCACGCCGCACATGTACGTGATCGATCCCAAGGGCACGCTGGCCTACGTCGGCGCGATCGACAGCAAGCCGACCGCCAACCCGGCCGACATCAAGACCGCGACCAACTACGTCAACCAGGCGGTGGCCGAGGTGGTGGCCGGCAAGCCGGTCAGCCAGCCGGCGACGCAGGCCTACGGCTGCTCCGTCAAGTACGGCGATTGAGCCTCTAGACGGCGAAGTTGACCGGCAAGCCCGGCACGTCGACGTCGAACGCCAGAACGCAGCCGGCCCAAGGTTGCGCGGCCAGTTCGGCCGCCGGGCGCTTCTCGCGCGCGGTGGTCACGTAGACCGTCTTCAGGTCGGCGCCGCCGAAGCAGGGCATGGTGGCGCAGCGCACCGGCAGGCGCACCTCGCGCAGCACTTCGCCGGTGGGCGCCAGGCGAAGCAGCCGCTGGCCCTCGAACATCGCCACCCAGTAGCAGCCCTCGGTGTCGACGGCCGCGCCGTCGGGCCGGCCGCCATAGCTTTCCAGCGGCTGTCCGTCCTGCCTGACGGGAAAGCTGGCAAATACACGCTGGCGGCTGATCTCGCCGGTGGCCGGCTCGAAGTCGAAGGCGTAGGTAGTGTGCGCCTTGGTGTCGGTCCAGTACATGGTGCGGCCGTTCGGGCTCCAGGCCAGGCCATTGGCCACGGTCGCGCCGCCGGCGCGCTGCACCAGCTTGCCGCCCGTGTAGCAGTGCAGCGTCGCCCTGGCCGCATCGCGCGGCTCGTAGATCGTGCCGACCCAGAAGCGCCCCTGCGGATCGCACTTGCCGTCGTTGAAGCGCTCGATGTCCGGGTCGTAGGGCGGCGGCGCCAGCTCGCGGCGCGCCCCCGTTGCCGGATCGAAGCGCCACAGGCCGTCGCGCATCGCCAGCAGCAGCGTGCCGTCGAGGCAGGGCGCGCAGCTGCCCGGCTCGCAGTCGAACTCCCAGTGGACGAGTTCGCCGCTCGCCGGGTCGAATCGGTTCAGCCGGCGCCCCGGGATGTCGCAGTAGTAGAGCGCCTTTTCGCGCGGATGCCAGAACGGCGACTCGCCGAGCAGCGACGCCGAGGCCACGGCGACGCGGATCTCGCCCTCGCTCATACCACCGCGATGTCGAGCTGCATCCAGCCGCGGGCGCTCTCTCCCGGCGCCACGCTGACCAGGCCGTGGGCCAGCGGGTCGGCCATGTGGATGGCGTTGCTGACGTGGCTGACCGGCTCGACGCAGAAATAGTCCTTCGTCTGCGGCGTATAGATCACCAGCCGCTGCATCGATGACGTGAGCTGCAGCGAGAAGCGCTCGTCGCGGATGCGCGCCGCGCCGCGCCAGCCGTCGAAGCAGTGGTCGAAGTCGAGGTGGATCACGTCGCTGTCGATGCCCGGCTGCGCCACCTTGCGCACCGGCAGCCCGGCGGCGTCGCTGTCCCAGCGCTCGGCGCACTCGATGTGCAGCCGGCTGCGCGCGCGCTTCGGGAAGTACGGGTGCCAGCCCAGCCCGACCGGTTGCGCCACGTCGGCATGGTTGGTCACGATCATCTCCACGTGCACCGACTGCGGCGTCAGCGTCACGTACTGCGTCGCCTCGAAGGCGAAGGGCCAGTCGGCATCGGCCGCGTGGCGCAGCCGCATCACCAGCTCGACGGCGCTCGACGAGACCGTCTCCCACGGCCGCTGCCAGCCCAGGCCGTGCACCGAGTGCGGGCTGTCGCCGAAGTTGGGCCGCGTGGCGTGGTCGTGCCCCTTCCAGCGGAAGCGCGCGTAGCCGATGCGGTTGGAGTACGGCACCAGCGGATAGCAGGCCGATGCCCGCGAAGATTCCAGCGCCACCGGCTCCGCGCTGCGAAGGATCGGCGTCTCGCGATGCCACAGCCCGGCGATGCAGCCGCCGAGGTCGGGCCGCAGGGCCAGGCGCAGCGCGCCGGCATGGAGTTCGAAGCTGTGGGCGGTGGAGGCGTGCGCGGTCATGGGCCGATGCTACGCCGGTACCGGCGCGAAACCGGACCGTGCGGGCCCTCAGTAACCCTGGGTGCCCGACGAGACCGAGTGCACGTGCTCGCCGCTGGGCGTGCGCAGCGCGGCGATGGCCGAGCGCGCCCCCTGCATGAACAGGCCGAGGTCGGAGCCGACGGCGACGTAGTCGAAGCCGGCAGCGCGGTACTGCGCCACCGATTCCGGGTCGCCGCCGATCGTCCCCACCGGTTTGCCGATGGCCTTGCAGCGCAGCACGGCGTGCGCCATGCGGTCCATCACCGCCGGGTGGGTGAGCTGGCCGACGTAGCCCATCGAGGCCGACAGGTCGGCCGGGCCGATGAACAGGCCATCCACGCCGTCGACGTCGGCGATCGCGTCGATGCGCTCGATCGCCTGCGCGGTCTCGAGCTGCACGATCACGCCCATCTGCCGGTTGGCGGTGGCGAGGTAGTTGGGCAGCGTGCCGAAGCGGCTGGCGCGGCTCATGCCGGCCATGCCGCGCACGCCCTGCGGCGGGTAGCGTGTGGCGGCCACCGCACGCGCAGCCTCGTCGGCGGTCTGCACGAAGGGGAACATCACCGTGGTGGCGCCGGCATCGAGCACGCGCTTGACGAGCACGGCGTCGTTCCAGGCCACGCGCACGATCGGGACCATCTTCGTGCACGACAGCGCCTGCATCATCTGCAGCACGTCCATCATGTCCAGCGGCGAGTGCTCCATGTCGATCACCGCCCAGTCGAAGCCGGCGTGGCCGGTGGCCTCGGCCACCAGCGGGCTGGCCGACATGATCCAGGTGCCCACCGGCGGGTGGCCGCCGGCGGACTTGAGCAGTTGGCGGAACGGGTTCATGGCGCGCTCCTTTCGCGAGGGGAGGTCAGTAGCGGCTCTGGCTGTCGGCGAGATCCGCGCGCAGGTAGTGTGCGCCCGGAATCGGGTTGTAGTAGTAGGGCGCGGTCTCGACGAAGCCGAGCGACGCGTACAGTTCCCGCGCCGCCTCCATGTCGTCGAGCGTGTCCAGCAGCATCACCGAGTAGCCGCAGCGGCGCGCCTCGTCCATCAGCGCCTCGGCCAGCCGGCGGCCGAGGCCGAAGCGACGGAAGGCCGGGCGCACGTACAGCCGCTTCATCTCGCAGGCGTTGGCATGGTCGACGTCGTGCAGGGCGCGAAAGCCGCCGCAGCCCGCGACCTGGCCATCGACCATCGCGAGCAGCAGGTGGCCGGCCGGCGCCGCGTAGTCGCCGGGCAGCCCGGCCAGCTCGTCCTCGAAGTTCTGGAAGCACAGGTCGACGCCGAGCCCGGCGGCGTACTCGCGGAAGATGGCGCGCGTGGCGTCCAGGTCGTCGCTGCCCTGGGGCACGGCGAGGCGGATGTCGGGGCCGATGCCGGTGGCCATCAGCTCAGCCCCCGAGGCTGGCGACCCAGGCCGCCCCGGCACCGCAGACGGCCAGCAGCACCAGCGCGAGGCCGCGCGTGGACAGCGTGTCGCGCGCGGCGGGAACGTCGGCCGGCAGCGGCTTGTCGCCGACGATCATCGGCGTGACCAGGTCGCGCCCGCGCCGCACCCGGTAGACGATGATGGCCAGCACGTGCAACGCCACCGTCGCCAGGATCAGCCACTGGCCCCAGTTCTTGTGCCAACCGGTCAGCAGGCTGCTGGTGGCGCCGGAGACGAAGCGCACCAGCGGGCCGCTGCTGGCGATCTCGTCGTCGGCGAACAGGCCGCTGCCCACCTGCGCGGCCAGCAGCGCCAGCAGCGCGAACACCGACAGCGCGCCCAGCGGGCTGTGGCCGACCTCGTGGTGTTCGTCGGGGCGGCTGGCACCCTTCAGGTAGCGCATCAGCGCGGCGGGCCCGTACAGGAAGCTCGCGAAGCGCGACCAGCGCCCGCCGACCAGCCCCCACAGCAGCCGGAAGGCCAGCAGCGCGAGCACCGCGTAGCCGAGCCGGAAGTGCCACACCATCGCGTTGCCGCCGATCTTGGCGCTGACCACCGAACCGATCACGCACAGCATCAGCACCCAGTGGAACAGGCGCGTCGGCAGGTCCCACACGCGCACGGACACTGTCTGCGGATTCATGCCGTCGTCGTCTCCTCGTCTCTTGTGCAGGGCCGACGATAACGCCTCGCGGCCTTGCCGCAGCAAAACACGCGGTCTTGCCGGAGTTCGGGATGCAAACGCATCGGTGCGGCGTATACGCTGCAACCGGCCCAGCTCCGACGCCGCGCGCCGGCCCCACGCCAACCCTCACGAAGGAGAAACCGCATGAAACGTTCGCTCTCGTCGATCCTGATCGCTGCCGCCGCGCTGGCCACGGCCCTGCCCGCTGCCGCGCAGTTTGCCAAGCCGGAGGATGCGATCAAGTACCGCAAGGGCGCCTTCACGGTAATGGCGGCGCACTTCGGCCGCGTGGCCGGCATGGCCCAGGGCAAGATCCCGTTCGACGCCAAGGTGGCGGCGCAGAACGCCGAGGTGGCCACGTTCATGTCCACCCTGCCCTTCGCGGGATTCGGCCCCGGCACCGACAAGGGCGAGACCCGCGCCAAGCCCGAGATCTGGGCCGAGATGGACAAGTTCAACGCCGGCGCGAAGAAGATGCAGGACGCGATGGCCAGCCTCAACGTGGCAGCCAAGGGCGGCAATCTCGACGCCATCAAGGCTGCGGCTGGCGAGGTGGGCAAGACCTGCAAGGGCTGCCACGACGAATATCGCAAGGAGTGACGTGAGCCCCTCGGCCGACGGGTACGTCGGCCGGCTCAGCGCGCGCCGAGCACCTTCGCGAACACGTCGCTGTCGACGTTGCCGCCGCTGAGCGCGAGGCCGACGCGTCGGCCCGCCCAGCGCCCGCGCTGCTGCAGCAGCGCGGCCAGCGCGGCGGCGCCGGCACCTTCGGCAACGTTGTGGGTATCGGCGAACAGTGCGTGCATCGCCTGCGCCACCTCCGCGTCATCGACGGCAACGATCTCCTCCACCTCGCGGCGGATGATCGCCAGCGCCGCGGGCTCGGGCACGCGGCAGGCCATGCCGTCGGCCAGCTGCGTGCTCACCGGTGCTTCGATCGGACGGCCGGCCTCGAACGACAACCGGTAGGCCGGCGCATGCGCCGAGACCACGCCGACGATTCGCGTGCGCGCACCGGTGGCCGCGCGCGCCGCGGCGCAGGCGCAGATGCCCGAACCCAGGCCGATCGGCACGAACACCGCCTCGGGTTCCTCGCCCGCGGCGAAGTGACCGAAGAACTCCATCCAGTAGCTCGCCACGCCGCGCACCAGGTCGTCGTGGAACGAGGGCACCATGTGCGCGCCGCGTTCGGCGGAGAGTGCCACGGCGTGCTCTCGCGCGGCCTGGAAGTCCTCGCCGTGCTCGATCAGCTCGGCGCCGAGCGCGCGCATCGCGGCGTTCTTCTCGACTGAGTTCCCGCGCGGCACGACGATGGTCGCGGACAGCCCGTGGCGCGCCGCCGCGAAGGCGATCGACTGGCCGTGGTTGCCGCGCGTGGCGCTCATCACGGCGCGCACGGCCGGCTCGCGCCGCGCCAGCGCGTCCATGTAGACCAGTCCGCCGCGCAGCTTGAAGGCGCCCACCGGCGTGTGGTTCTCGTGCTTGACCCACACCTGTGCGCCGCAGCGCGCGTCGAGCAGTGGCCAGCGCTGCTGTGGCGTCGGCGGCATGGCCTGGCGCACGACCGCCAGCGCGGATTGCAGCGCGTCGCGATCCGGCAAGCTCATGCGGCACCCTCCAGCCGCACGCGTCCGGCGGGCGTGGCCAGCGTGGCGGCGAAGGCATCGCTCGTCGACACCCCTGGCGGAAGCCGGCGCGCGGCGGCATCGGGCAACGTGCCGACCGCGAGCGATTCGAGCCGAACGCCGCAGGCCGGCAGGCTGCCGGCCGGGTGCACCTCGCCCCACTCGATCAGCGTGGGCAGCGCGCCGCCGAAGAGCCGCTGGCCGTCGGGCCGCACCGCGATCTGCCAGCGCAGCGTGCCGCGCGGCGTGTCGCGCTCGGCCTGCAGCACCTCGCCGCGGTCGATGCCGGCGCCGGCCAGCGCCGCGCACTCGGCGGCGACGTCTTCGCAGCGCGCCACCCAGTGGATCAGCCGAGGAGCGGCGGCCAGCGTGGCACGCAGCGCCGGATCATCGAGATCGAACCAGCGTCGGCGACCGGGCGGCGGGGCCTGCGGGTCGATGGCGATGATCTCCAGATAACTTCGCGGAAAGGCCTCGGCGCCGATGGCCATCAGCAGGTTGTGCGTGCCCATCAGCGCATGCTTGCCGCCGGGGCCGGGCAGCACACCGAGCGTCGCGGCGCACCAGGCCGCGCCCTGCTCCAGCGAGGCCGCACCGATCACGAGGTGGTCGACCTGCCAGCTCACAGCGCGACCTCGCCGCGCACCACGATCACGCTGTCACCGCCGATCCAGGTGTCGTCGCCGATCCGCTCGACGAAGACCCGCCCGTCGCGGCCGAGTGCCGTGCCCTGCGCGGCCACGTAGCGCTGCGGCGCGAGGCCGGCACCGATCAGCCATTGGGCCAGGCCGGCGTTGAGGCTGCCGGTGACCGGATCCTCCGGCACGCCCAGGGTCGGCACGAAGGCACGCACCTCGAACTGCGCGTCGTGCCCTGGCCCGCAGGGCGCAACCACACCGAGCTTGAGCCCCTGCATGGCCACGAAGTCCGGCCGCAGCGCCAGCACCTCGTCGCGCGATCCCAGCATCACGGCCACCCAGCCCGGGCCGTTGTCGACCCATTGCGAAGCCCGGATCGCGCTGCGCTCCACGCGCAGGCTGCGGGCGATGTGCACGAGCGTCTCCGCGTCGACCGCGCCGCTGCGCCGCAGCGGCGGGGCGGCGAAGGCCAGCCGCGCGCCGTCGCGCCGGATGCGCACCAGGCCGACGCCGCACTCCTGCACGACCTCGCCGGTACCGCGCGCGACGCCGCCCGACGCGAGCCAGGCCTGGCAGGAGCCGAGCGTCGGATGGCCGGCAAAGGGCAGTTCGCCGCCGGGCGTGAAGATGCGCACCCGGTAATCGGCCGCGGCGTCGGTGGTCGGCAGCAGGAAGGTGGTCTCGCTCAGGTTGGTCCAGCGTGCGAAGGCAGCCATCTGCGCGTCGTCCAGGCCCTGCGCGTCGTGCACGACTGCCAGCGGGTTGCCCTTCAGCGGCGTGGCGGTGAAGACGTCGAGCTGCGTGAAGCGGCGCGGGGTGCTCATGCCTTCTCCTTCAGGGCCTGCGCGAGCGTCTCGGCGAGCAGCGCGACGCCGCGCCCGATCTCTTCCGGCGGCACGGTGACGAAGCTCAGCCGCAGCGTATTGGCTCGCGCATGGTTGGCGAAGAAGGCCGCGCCCGGTACGTAGGCCATGCCGCGCTCCACCGCCTTCGGCAGCATCGCCGTGGCGTCGATGCCCTCGGGCAGCTCGAGCCAGAAGAACATGCCGCCGCTGGGCACGTTCCAGCGGCAGCCGGCGGGCAGGTGGCGCTGCAGCGCATCACGCATCGCGTCGCGGTGCCGTTGGTAGCGCGCGCGCACGGTGGGCACGTGCTCGCTCAGGAAGCCGTCGCGGATCACCTCGTGCACCACGCGCTGGTTGAAGCCCGGCGTGTGCAGGTCTGCGGCCTGCTTGGCCTGCAGCAGCTTGGGGAAGAGGGCTCTCGGCGCAACCACATAGCCCAGCCGCAGCCCCGGCGCGAGCACCTTGGAGAAGGAGCCGAGGTAGACGGTGTTGCCCGGCGCTCGCACGGCCAGCGGTGGCGGCGGCTCGGCGTCGAACCAGAGGTCGCCGTAGGGGTTGTCCTCGACGATCGGCAGGGCCATGGCCTGCGCCGCTTCGGCCAGCACCTCGCGCCGCGCCGCGCTCATGCAGCGGCCGCTCGGGTTCTGGAAGTTGGGCAGCAGATAGAGGAAGCGCGCGCCGCGCGCCGCGGCGAGTGCCTCGGGCAAGGGGCCGTCGTCGTCGCACTCGAGGCTCACCACTTCGGGTTCGTAGGGGGCGAAAGCCTGCAGCGCGCCGAGGTAGGTGGGCCGCTCCACCGCCACGCCGCTGCCGGCGTCGATCAGCACCTTGCCGACCAGGTCCAGCCCCTGCTGCGAGCCGGTGGTGATCAGCACCTGCGCGGCCTCGACCGTCAGACCGCGTTCGCCGAGCTGCGCCGCCACCCACTCGCGCAGCGGGCCGAAACCTTCGCTGGCGGCGTACTGCAGGGCCTCGCGCGGCGTGTCGCGCAGCACCCGTTCGCAGGCCGCGCGCATCGCCTCGACCGGGAAGCTGTCCGGCGACGGCAGCCCGCCGGCCAGCGAGACGATGCCGGGTCGCTCGGTGACCTTGAGGATCTCGCGGATCACCGAGGGGTTCATGCGCTCGGCGCGGCGGGCAAGGACGAAGCTCATGGCGGGCCTTTCTTCGGGGAGCTCAGGCGGTACGGTGCACCGGCATGCGCTTGCCGGCGAACACGGTGGCGATCACCGCGAGCGCGAAGCCCACGGTGGCGGGGTCGAGCTGCTCGCCGAGCACGGGCACGGCGAACAGCAGCGAGAGGAAGGGCTGGACCAGCTGCACCTGGCTGACACGCACCGTGCCGCCGAGCGCGAGGCCGCGATACCAGGCGAAGAAGCCCAGCCACATCGAGAACAGCGTGACGTAGCCGAACGCACCCCAGGCGGCCGCGCGCACCGGCTGCACCGGCCAGGACATCAGGGTCAGCGGCAGCGTCACCGGCAGGCTGAGCACCAGCACCCAGCAGATCACCTGCTCGGCGCGCATCTGCGCTGCCAGCCGCGCGCCGGCCACGTAGCCGGTGGCGGCGCTGGCCACGGCACCGAGCAGCAGCGCATCGGCCATCACCAGCCGGCCGCTGCCCTGCACCAGCGCGAAGGCGACCACCAGCGCGCAGCCGCCCGCCGCGCAGGCCCAGAAGCCCGCCGAGGGCCGCTGGCGGAACCACAGCGCCGCCGCCAGCGCGGTGGCCAGCGGCAGCAGGCCGGTGACCACCGCCGCATGCATCGATTCGACCTGGCGCAGCGCCAGCGCGAGGAAGAGCGGAAAGCCCACCACCGTGCCCAGCGCCGAGACGGCGAACGCCGGCAGCTGGGCGACGGCGGGCCGCGGCGCGCGCACGGCGAAGAGGTAGCCGATGCTCAGCAGCCCGGCCAAGGCCGCGCGCCCGGCCGTGACGAACAACGGCGGCAGCTGCGGGTCGCTCGCCGGGCCGACGGCCAGCCGCGTCATCGGCAGCGTCAGCGCGAAGATCACCACGCCGAGCAGGCCCAGCCACAGGCCGCGCTGCTCGTCGTGTCGCGAAGGCTGCGCATTCATGCCGTCACCAGCCAGGCCGCGGTGGCCAGCAGCACCGCCGCCATGGCGCGGTTGAACACGAGCAGTCGCTGCCCCTGCGCCAGCCAGCCGCGCAGCATCGAGCCGACCCAGGCGTAGGTGAAGTTGCTCGCGAAGGCGAATCCCACCATCACGACACAGACGATCGCCAGCCGCTCGCCCGGGTTCGGCGCGGGCGCTGCGCCGGCGCTGGTCACCCAGCCGGCGGCCAGCGCCAGCGCGAGCATCCAGGCCTTGATGTTGAGGAACTGCAGGCCCACACCCTGCCAGAAGCCGACCTGCAGTTGCGCCGGGTCGGCCTCGCCGAGGCGGCTGGCGCGGGCGAGCTTCCAGGCCAGCCAGACGAGGTAGGCGATGCCGCCGAACTTCACCGCCAGGCGCAGCGGCGGCGCCGCCAGCACCAGCGCGGCCAGGCCGAGCCCGCACAGCACCATCATCAGGGTCCATCCCGCCGGCACGGCCAGGATGAAGGGCAGCGCCCGCTTCAGGCCCAGGTTGGCGCCCAGCGCGGTCGACAGCGTGGTGTTCGGCCCCGGCGTGAAGCTCATCGCCGTCGCGAAGCTCAGCAGGGCGGCGAGTTCTTCTGCAGACATGTGGCCAGTCTAGGGGCGGCACCAGCACAGCAGCAGTACACTGCTCATCATCTGACTCTTCCCTGTACTGGTGAATCCGCCAGCACACGCCATGCTCGACGTCTCCCGCGAGAGCCACCCGATTCCCGGTGCCGCACCGCTGTCCCGGCAGTCCGATGCCACCCTGACCGAGCAGCTCGCCGCCCGCTTCGCCGAACGCATCCGCGCGCGGCTGCTGGCACCCGGCGCGCGGCTGCCTTCGGTGCGCGAGTGCGCGCGCCGCCACGAGGTCAGCCCGACCACGGTGGTCGCCGCCTACGACCAGTTGCTGGCGCAGGGCCTGGTCGAGGCGCGCGCCCAGCGCGGCTTCTTCGTCCGCGCGCCGCTGGCCGATACCGGCGCGCCGCGGCTCGCGCCGACACCGCGCTCGCCGCTGCCGATCAGCGCGACCACGCTGATCCGCGGCATGTTCCAGCCGCCGGGCGCCCAGCCGATGCCCGGTCTCGGCACCCTGCCGGCCGACTGGCTGGATGCGCCACTGCTCGCCAGCGCAATGCGCAAAGTGAGCACTCAGCTCGGCCGCAGCACCCTGCAGTACGGCGAGCCGGCGGGCGAGGCCCGCCTGCGCCGGGCGCTGGCCGCGCGCCTGGCCGAGCACGGCATTGCCGCCCGCGCCGACCAGATCGTCACCACCGTGGGCGCCACGCACGCGCTCGACGTGGTGACCCGCACCCTGCTCAAGCCGGGCGATTCGGTGCTGGTCGACGAGCCTGGCTGGTCGGTGGAGTACGCCCGCCTGGCGGCCCTGGGCCTGCGCGTGCTGCCGGTGCCGCGCGGCCCCGAGGGGCCGGACCTGGCGGCGATGCAGCGGCTGATCGAGGCCCAGCCGGAGGCCGCGAAGCCGCGCCTGTACGTGACGGTTTCAGTGCTGCACAACCCGACTGGCGCCTCGCTGAGCCTGCAGTCGGCGCACAAGGTGCTGCAGCTCGCCGCGGCGCACGACTTCGCCATCGTCGAGGACGACACCTACGCGCACCTCGCGCCCACCCACCTGCCGCGGCTGGCGGCGCTGGATGCGCTGGAGCGCACGATCTACGTCTCCGGCTTCTCGAAGATCCTCACGCCGAGCTGGCGGGTCGGCTTTCTCGCCGCGCCCAGCCGCTGGGTCGACCGGATGATCGACACCAAGCTGCTGTCCACGCTGACCACGCCGTCGATGACGGAGCTGGCGCTCGCTCACTGCCTGGAGCAGGGCTTGCTTCGCCGTCATGCCGAGCGCATCCAGCGCCTCCTGGATGCCGCGCGCAGCCGCTCGGTGGAACTCGCGCGCAGCCATGGCTGTCGATTCGCGGCCGAGCCGCGCGGGCTGTTCGGCTGGGTGGACACCGGCGTGGACACCGAGCGGCTGGCCCAGCGCATGCACGACGACGGCTGGCTGATCGCCCCGGGCGCGCTCTTCCACGCCACCCACCGGCCGACGACGCTGATGCGCATCAACTTCGCGACCACCCAGGACGCGCGTTTCTGGCAAGCTCTCCAGGCGGCCCGCGCCGGTCTGCAGCCCCTTTCGTGACCAAGCGTAACGAGAGACAATGCCATGGTGATGAACAGCGAACTGTTCCAGCCCACCCTGCCGCTCGGTGAGCCCGAGCTGATGCGGGCCAGTGCCTACCAGCGCTACCTCGACGAGATGCGCACCGAGGCCGGCGGCATCAGCACCCGCATCTCGCAGCTCAGCCCCTCGTTGAAGGCCGACCTGCTGCGCTTCGGCGAGGACGGCGGCGCCTCCGAGGTGGTGGAAGTGATGGCTGCCTGCGTGCGCCACGGCAAGCGCGTGACGATCCACATCCAGACCGGCGAGCGGGTGGTGCCGCTGACGGTGTTCGCCCAGGAGCGCCTGGTGCACAGCCCGGTGGCGCCGGAAGAGCTGGTCGGCAAGCCGCTGCTCGACCTGAAGGTGATGCACGTGGAGCCCGCGCTGCTGCAGCCGCCGGGTGAAGGCCACACGATGCTGGTCGGCGCCGAGGCGGCGCACTACCCGCTCGCCCCGCTGCTGTGGGAACTGGCCATGCGCGGCCTGCGCCGGGAGCTGCTGCCGGAGATCGCCGGCCCGGCGGTCTACCGCGTGGCGCCGGGGCTGGACACGGCCTCGCTGCCGGCCAGCGGCGCGGTGATGGCGGCCATCCAGCGGCTGGCGCGGCAAGGTGCCTCGCTGCGCGAGTTGTCCGACTGGCCGGGCATGGACCGCGAGCGGGCCACGCGCCTGCTCAACGCGCTGTACCTGCAGAGCGGGCTGATCGTCAGCCGCTCGCACCCGGATGCCGTCCGGGATACCTGGTTCTGAACCCAGCCCGCTCGACTCACCGCGCGCCGAGTTCCTCCCAGCGCTCCAGCGCCGCCATCAGTTCCTCGTCGATCGCTGCCACGCGCTGGTGCGCCAAGGCCATGCGCTGCGGATCCTTCACGTAGCTCTGCGGATCGGCGAGCAGTTCGTTGAGCGACTTCTGCTCAGCCTCGAGCGCCTCGATGCGCGCCGGCAGCTCGTCGAGCTCCCGCTGCTCCTTGTAGCTGAGCTTGCGCGGCTTCGGTGCGGGCGCCGCCGCCGGCGACGGTACCGCGGGCGGCTTTCCGGCTGCCGGCGCCTGGCGCGCCTGCTCGCGCTCGCGGATCGCCCGCGAACGCTCGCGCTGCACGCGCCACTCCTCGTAGCCGCCCTCGTACTCGCGCCACAGCCCCGGTGACTCGTCACCCTCCCAGGCGATCGTGCTGGTGACCACGTTGTCGAGGAAGCGGCGGTCGTGGCTCACCAGGAACACCGTACCGGCGTAGTTCTGCAGCAGTTCCTCGAGCAGCTCCAGCGTGTCGATGTCGAGGTCGTTGGTCGGCTCGTCGAGCACCAGCACGTTGGCCGGCAGCGCGAACAGGCGCGCCAGCAGCACGCGGTTGCGCTCGCCGCCGGACAGCGTGCGCACCGGCGAGTTGGCACGCTCGGGCGAGAACAGGAAGTCGTTCAGGTAGCTCATCACGTGCTTGCGCGCGCCGCCCACCTCGATCCACTCGCTGCCCGGGCTGATGGTGTCGGTCAGCGTCGCGTCGAGGTCGAGCACGCTGCGCATCTGGTCGAAATAGGCCACCTCGATGCGCGTGCCCTGCCGCACCGTGCCCGAGGTCGGCTGCAGTTCGCCGAGGATGAGCTTGAGCAGCGTGGTCTTGCCGGCGCCGTTCGGGCCGATCAGGCCGACCTTGTCGCCGCGCAGGATGGTGGCGCTGAAGTGGTCGACGATCAGCTTGTCGCCGAAGCGCATGGAGACGTCCTTCAGCTCCGCGACGATCTTGCCGCCGGGCACGCCGCTGTCCACTTCCAGCCGAACCTGGCCGAGCGATTCGCGCCGTGCCTGCCGCTTCGCGCGCAGCACCTCCAGCCGCTGGATGCGTGCCACGCTGCGCGTGCGCCGCGCTTCCACGCCCTTGCGGATCCACACCTCCTCCTGCGCGAGCAGCTTGTCGGCGCGCGCGTTGGCGAGTGCCTCCGCGGCGAGCTGCTCCTCCTTCATCCGCTCGTAGGCGCTGAAGTTGCCGGGGTAGCTGCGGATGGTGCCGCGGTCGAGCTCGACGATGCGCGTGGCCACGTTGTCGAGGAAGGCGCGGTCATGGGTGATCAGCATCACCGCGCCCTTGAAATCGCGCAGCAGCTCCTCCAGCCAGGCGATCGAATCGAGGTCGAGGTGGTTGGTCGGTTCGTCGAGCAGCAGCACGTCGGGCACGGCCACCAGCGCCTGCGCGAGCGCCACGCGCTTCTTCATGCCGCCGCTGAGCTCGCCGACGATGCGGCCGCCGTCCAGGTGCAGCTGGTGCAGCGTGGTGTCCACGCGCTGCTCCCAATTCCAGGCGTCCAGCGCCTCGATGCGCGTCTGCAACGCGTCGAGGTCGACACCCGGCGCATGTTCCTCGTAGGCGGCACGCACCGCCTTCGCTTCGGCCACGCCCTCGCTGACCACGTCGAACACGCTGGCGGCTTCGTCGAAGGCCGGTTCCTGCGGCACGTAGCGGATGCGCAGGCCCTGCGTGACCTGCAGCAGCCCGTCGTCGGGCCTCTCCAGCCCGGCGACGATCTTCAGCAGCGAGGACTTGCCGGCGCCGTTGCGGCCGATCAGGCCAAGCCGCTCGCCGGATTCGAGCGAGAACGAGGCGCCGTCGAGCAGGGCGACGTGGCCGAAGGCGAGGTGGGCATTGGACAGGGACAGGACGGCCATCGCGCGATTGTCGCCGGGCGTACGATGGCCCCATCGCGCAACCACTTCGACCGACCATGCTCGAACGCCGCCCCTGGGTGCCCGGCCCTTGCGAAGACCTGGTGCAGTCCATCGCCGCGCAGACGGCGCGGCAGGACAGCGAGGCCGTCTTCCACGAGATCGCCCGCCTCGTCGCCGAGAACCGCCGCATCCACGACCAGCACGGCATCAACCTCAACCCGGCGAGCAACGTGATGAACCCCAAGGCCGAGGCGATGATGGCCTCGGGGCTGGGCTCGCGCGCCTCGCTCGGCTACCCCGGCGACAAGTACGAGATGGGCCTGGAGGCGATCGAGCGCATCGAGGTGATCTGCGCCGAGCTCGCCTCGGAGATCTTCGACGCGCGTTTCGCCGAGGTGCGCGTGGCCTCCGGCGCGCTGGCCAACCTCTACGTCTTCATGGCCACCTGCCGGCCCGGCGACACGATCATCGCGCCGCCGGCGGAGATCGGCGGCCATGTGACGCACCACGGCGCGGGCGCGGCGGGGCTGTACGGGCTGAAGAGCGTGCCGGCACCGGTGCTGGCCGACGGCTACACCGTCGACGTGGCAGCACTGCGCACGCTGGCCCGCGAAGTCCGGCCGAAGCTGATCACCGCCGGCGGCAGCCTGAACCTCTTTCCGCACCCGGTGGCGGCGATGCGCGAGATTGCGGACGAGGTCGGTGCGAAGCTGCTCTTCGACGCCGCACACCTCTCCGGCATGGTGGCCGGGCGCACCTGGGCCAACCCGCTCGCGCAGGGCGCCCACGTGATGACGATGAGCACCTACAAGAGCCTGGGCGGCCCGCCGGGCGGGCTGGTGGTCGGCAACGACGCGGCCATTGCCGAGCGCATCGACGCGATCGCCTACCCTGGCCTGACTGCCAACTTCGACGCCGGCAAGGTGGCGGCGCTGGCGGTCACGCTGGCCGACTGGAAGAAGCACGGTGCGGCCTACGCGCACGCGATGTGCGACACCGCCCGCGCACTGGCGCAGGCACTGCACCGCGAGGGCCTGCCGGTCTACGCGATGGCGCGCGGCGCCACCACCTCGCACCAGTTCGCCATCGAGGCGGCACGCTGGGGCGGCGGGCAGGCGGCGGCGAAACGCATGGCCCGCGCCGGGCTGCTGGCATGCGGCATCGGGCTGCCGATCGCACCGGTGGCGGGCGACATCAACGGCCTGCGCCTGGGCGTGCCGGAGATCGTGCGGCTGGGCATGGGGGCCGAGCACATGGGCGAACTCGGTTCGCTGATCGCGCGGGCGCTGGGCGATCGGCCCGAGGCCGTGGCGGCCGCAGTGGAAGCCTTCCGCCAGCGCTTCCGCGAGCTGCACTACATCAACTGACGATCAGCCGAGGCGCATCAGCAGCTGCGCGGCCGTCGGGGCCGGCCTCATCGGTGGCGCAGCGCCGACTCGAGCGCGTCGATGAACACCTTCGCGACATCGAAGCCGGTCTGGTCGGCGATCTCGCGGAAGCAGGTCGGGCTGGTCACATTGATCTCGGTGAGGCAGTCGCCGATCACGTCCAGCCCGGCCAGCAACATGCCGCGCGCAGCCAGGATGGGGCCCAGCGTCGAGGCGATCTCGCGGTCGCGCGCCGACAGCGGCTGCGCCACGCCTTTGCCGCCGACGGCGAGGTTGCCGCGGATCTCGCTGCCCTGCGGAATGCGCGCCAGGCAGAAGGGCACCGGCTCGCCGCCGATCACCAGGATGCGCTTGTCGCCCTGCGCGATCTCGCTCAGGTATCCCTGCACCATCACCGTCTGCGCGCCGCCCCTGTTGAGCGTCTCGGTGATGCTGCCGAGGTTCAGGCCGTCGGGGCCGACGCGGAAGATGCCCATGCCGCCCATGCCGTCCAGCGGCTTGAGGATGATGTCGCCGTGCTCGGCGTGGAAGCGCTTGATCGCCTCGGCATCGCGCGTCACCAGCGTCGGGCCGATGAACTGCGGGAACTCGAGGATGGCGAGCTTCTCCGGGTGGTCGCGCAGCGCCGCCGGCTTGTTGAACACGCGGGCGCCTTCGCGCTCGGCCTGCTGCAGCAGGTGGGTGGCGTAGAAGTATTCGCTGTCGAAGGGTGGATCCTTGCGCATCAGCACCGCGTCGAGCTCCGCCAGCGCCAGCTCCGGCGCATGCTGCTCGGTGAACCAGTAGACCGGGTCGCCGCTGAGCGCGACCTGGCGCATCTGTGCGGCCACGCGGCCACCACGCTGCCACAGCAGATCCTTCGGCTCGCAGGCGAACAGCTCGTGGCCGCGCGCCGCGGCCTCGCTCATCATGGCGTAGGTGCTGTCCTTCTTGATGTTGAACTGTTCCAGCGGATCGGCGACGAACAGGAAGCGCATGGCGGTCGGGGTATCGGAGCGGCGGTCTGCCCTCACTGTGGCACAACTCGCCGGATCACGCGCAGCACGTCGTAGCACGCGCCCATCGTGTGGTAGTCGGTCTTGCCGGCCGGGCTCTTCTCGTCGCTGAGCTTGCGGTTGTCGCTCGAGAGGATGCGGTACCACGCGCCGTGCTCGTGGTCGACGAAGTGCTGCCAGGCGTAGGCCCAGAGGCGGTCGTACCACTGCCAGTACGCCTCGTCGCCGGTGCGCTCGGCCAGCAGCGCGGCGGCGGCGAGGCTCTCGGCCTGCACCCAGAAATACTTGTCGCCGTCGCACACCGCGCCGTCCGGGCCGAAGCCGTAGACCAGGCCCTCGTTCAGCGCGTCCCAGCCGCGCGCCATCGCCGTGTCGAAGAAGTGCCGGGCGCGCGGCACGATCCACGCCGGCCGCTCGTGATCGGGCAAGGCGCGCTCGAGTTGCATCAGCAGCTTGGCCCACTCGGTGAGGTGGCCGGTCTGGAAGCCCCAGGGCCGGAAGATGTTGGTCCTGTCATCGCGGTTGTAGTCCCAGTCGACCGCCCACGAGCCGTCGTCCTGCACGCGGTAGTGCTCCCATACGAGGCCGTCGGCCAGCGCGGCGAGCCGGCCGGTCACCGATTCGGCCAGCGCCAGCGCGCGCTGCAGGTGCCGGGGGTCGCGCGTGGCTTCGAACGCCGCGAGGTGGGCCTCGCAGGCATGCATGTTGGCGTTCTGGCCGCGGTAGGCCGCCAGCCGCCAGCCGGCCGTGGCCTCGTCGGCATACAGGCCATTGGCCGGCTCCCAGAAACGCTGCTCCATCAGCGCGAAGGTCGCATCCAGCCCGGCGCGGGCTTCGGCCACGCCGGCCAGCAGCGCATGGGCATGGGCCAGCAGCACGAAGGCCAGGCCGTAGCAGTGGTTCGTGCCGTCCTGCACCGTGGCGCGCCGGCCGTCCCAGTCGACCTGCCAGGCGTAGCCGCCCTGCGGCTGGGCATGGGCGGTCTCCAGGAAGGCCAATCCGTGCCGCACGCGATCCTGGTAGCCCGCCAGGCCGAAGTGCCGCCATGCCATCGCGTGGTTGAAGACGAAACGTGTGCTGCTGACCAGGTGGCGCGTGCGCCAGTCGTAGACCGTGCCGTCGTCCTTGTAGAAGTGAAAGAAGCCGCCGGACGGATCGACGCAGCGCGCGTCGTAGAAGGCCAGCGTGTGGCGGATGTGGCCGAGCAGGAACTCGCTGGCGCGGAAATCGGGCATGAGAGTCCTCCGTTCAGGCTCGCCGCCACGACTGGACGGCCAGCGCCAGTGCACCGGCCACCACGCCCCAGAAGGCCGAGCCGATGCCCCACAGCGTGAGCCCCGACAGCGTGACGAGGAAGGTGATCAGCGCGGCCTCGCGGCGCTGCTCGTCCTTCACCGCCACCGCCAGCCCGCCGCCGATGCTGCCCAGCAGCGCGAGGCCCGCCACCGCCACCACCAGCTCGCGCGGGAAGGCCGTGAGCACGCCGGTGACGGCCGCGCCGAACAGGCCGATCACCACGTAGATGAGCCCGCAGCTCACCGCCGCGGTGTAGCGCTTGTCCGGGTCTTCGTGGGCCTCCGGCCCCATGCAGATCGCCGCGGTGATGGCCGAGAGGTTGAGCGCATAGCCGCCGAAGGGCGCGAGCACGAGCGTGGCCACGCCGGTCATCGTGATCAGCTTCGAGATCGGCAGGCGGTACCCGGCCGCGCGGATGGCCGCCACGCCGGGCAGGTTCTGAGAGGCCATGGTGACGACGAAGAGGGGCAGCGCCAGGCTGATTGCCGCGGCCAGGGTGAACTCCGGCATCACGAACACCGGCGTGGTCAGCGTGAAGGCCACGCCGCCGAGCTGCAGCTGGCCCTGCGCCGCCGCGAAGGCGGTGCCGGCAGCGAGCACGCCCGGCACGGCATAACGCGGCCATGCGCGGCGGCCAACGAGGTAGACGGCCAGCATCACCAGCACCAGCGGCAGTGCCGACTTGGCGGCGAGGAAGGCGTCCATGCCGAAGCGCGCCAGCACGCCGGCCAGCAAGGCGCTGGCGATCGGCATCGGGATGCGGTCCATCACGCGCTCGAAGGCGCCGGTGGCGCCGGCGGCGATCATCAGCAGCGCACAGACGATGAAGGCGCCGGTGGCCTGGGCGAGCGTGAAGCCGCCGGTCACCGCGGCGGTGGCGAGCACGGCGGCGCCGGGGGTGCTCCAGGCCACCATCACGGGCTTCTTCAGCACCAGCGAAGGCAGCGCCGAGCACAGCCCCATGCCCAGGCCCAGCGCCCACATCCACGAGCTGATCTGCGCCGGCGTCGCGCCCAGTGCCGTGGCGGCCTGGAAGACGATGGCCACCGAGCTGGTGAAGCCCACCAGCACGGCGACGAAGCCGGCGGTGAAGGCGGGCAGGGACAGATCGCGGAGAAAGTTCAAATCTGCACTTTGGCGCCGAGCTCGACGACCCGGTTGGCCGGCAGGTTGAGGAAATCAGCCGCGGCAGCGGCGTTGCGGTGCATGCTCGCGAACAGCTTCTCGCGCCACAGCGCCATGCCACCGCCGAGCGTGGGGATGACGATATCGCGCGAGAGGAAGTAGCTGGTCTCCATGTCGTCGAGCTGCACGCCGCGCTCGCGCAGCAGGGCCAGCGCCTCGGGCACGTCGGGCTCGTTCTTGAATCCGAAGTGCAGCGTGACCTGCCAGCAGTCGTTGCCAAGCGACTCCATCTCCACGCGCTTCTCGAAGCCGATCCACGGGACCTCGTGGTGGCGCACGGTCACGAACAGGTTGGTCTCGTGCAGCACCTTGTTGTGCTTCAGGTTGTGCAGCAGCGCATTCGGCGTACTGCCCTGGTCGCTGACCAGGAACACCGCCGTGCCCGCAACGCGCACCGGCGGCGCGACGAACACCGCCTCGAGGAAGCTCTTCAGGTCGATCGCGTCGTCGCGCATGCGCTCGGCCATCAGCCGGCGGCCCTGCTTCCAGGTCATCAGCAGCAGGAACATCGCCGCGCCGATCACCACCGGGAACCAGCCGCCGTCGACCACCTTGACGATGTTGGCGGCGAAGTAGGTGAAGTCGACCAGGAAGAAGAAGCCGGTGGCCGCCACGCACAGCCACCACGGGTACTTCCAGCCGTAGCGGATGACGAAGAAGGTCATCGTGGTGGTGATCAGCATGTCGATCGTCACCGCGATGCCATAGGCCGCGGCGAGGTTGCTCGACGAGCGGAACAGCACCACTGCCAGCACGATACAGACGTACAGGCCCCAGTTCACGAACGGCAGGTAGATCTGCCCGGTGTCGCGCACCGAGGTGTGCAGCACGCGCAGCCGCGGCAGGTAGCCGAGCTGCACGGCCTGTCGCGTCACCGAGAACGCCGCGGTGATGAGCGCTTGCGAGGCGATCACCGTGGCGGCCGTGGCCAGGCCGATCAGCGGGTACAGCGCCCAGGTGGGCGCCATCTCGTAGAACGGGTTCTTCACGTTCTCGGGGTGGGCGAGCAGCATCGCGCCCTGGCCGAAGTAGTTGATCACCAGCGCCGGCATCACCAGGCTGAACCAGGCGATGCGGATCGGGCCCTTGCCGAAGTGGCCCATGTCGGCATACAGCGCCTCGGCGCCGGTGACGCACAGCACCACCGAGCCGAGCGCGATGAAGGCGATGCCGGTGTGGGCGGTGAGGAACTCGAGCGCGTAGTACGGGTTCAGCGCCACCAGGATGGCCGGGTTGCGCATGATGTGCATCGCCCCCAGCACCGCCAGCACCACGAACCACACGGCCGTGATCGGCCCGAAGAAGCGGCCGACGCTGGCCGTGCCCAGGCGCTGCACCATGAACAAGGCCGTGAGCACCACCAGCGTGACCGGCACGATCCTGGGGTGCAGCGCCGGCGCCGCCACCTCGAGGCCCTCGACGGCCGAGAGCACCGAGATCGCCGGCGTGATCACGCCGTCGCCGAAGAAGATCGCCGTGCCGAAGATGCCGATCAGCATCAGCCGCGCATGCAGCTTCGGCTTGTCCTTCACCGCCTGAGAGGCCAGCGCGAGCATCGCGATCAGGCCGCCCTCGCCGTTGTTGTCGGCGCGCAGGATGAGCAGCACGTACTTCAGCGAGACGACGACGGTGAGCGTCCAGAACATCAGCGACAGGACGCCGTAGATGTTCGCGTTGCTCATCGGAACGTGGCCGTGGGCGAACACCTCCTTGAAGGCGTAAAGCGGGCTGGTGCCGATGTCGCCGTAGACGACGCCGATGGCACCCAGCGTCAGCGCGGCGAGGCTCGACTTCTTGCTGTGCTGGCTCACGGCCGTGAGTGTAGGGGCGGCGCGGGCCGCCGCCGTGCGCTCACTCGTAGATTTCGGCGTCCGGGTCGGTCGCTTCGAGCTCGTAGCTGGCCGCCACCATGGCCAGCCGCGCAATCACGCCGTACATGTAGAAGCGGTTCGGTGCGCTCGCACCCGGCTTGGCGCCCGGCTTGGGCAGGTGACCGCTCTCGGCGAAGGCCAGCGGCACGAAGCTCGCCCCCGGCGAGTTGAGGTTCTCGTCGATGCCGCGCTCGGCGTTGACGCGGTAGAAGCCGCCGACCACGTAGCGGTCGATCATGTAGACCACCGGCTCGGCCACCGCGTCGTTGACACGCTCGTAGGTCGGCACGCCTTCCTGCAGGATGACCTCGCTGACCTCCTGGCCGTCCTTGATGACGCTCATCTTGTTGCGCGTGCGACGGTTCAGGTCGGCCAGGTCCTTCGGATCGCGCACGGTCATGATGCCCATGCCGTAGGTACCCGCATCGGCCTTGACGATGATGAACGGCTTCTCGTTGATGCCGTATTCCTTGTACTTGCGGCGGATCTTGGCCAGCAGCGTCTCGGCGTTGCTCATCAGGCAGTCGGCGCCGGCGCCGTCGCTGAAGTTGACTTCGCCGCAGCGCGCGAACATCGGATTGATCAGCCACGGGTCCATGCCGAGCAGCTTGGCGAACTTCTTCGCCACTTCCTCGTAGGCCTGGAAGTGGTTGGTCTTGCGCCGCACCGCCCAGCCGGCGTGCAGCGGCGGCAGCAGGTACTGTTCGTGCAGGTTTTCCAGCACCTTCGGGATGCCGGCCGACAGGTCGTTGTTGAGCAGGATGGTGCAGGGGTCGAAGTCCTTCAGCCCGAGGCGCCCGCGGTTGCGCACCAGCGGCTCGAGCTTGAGTTTGCTGCCGTCGGGCAGCTCGACCTCGGTCGGCGTGGTGAGGGTCTCGTCCAGCGTGCCCAGGCGCACGTTCAGGCCGGCCTGGGTGAAGATCTGCATCAGCCGCTGCACGTTGGTCAGGTAGAACGTGTTGCGGGTGTGCTTCTCGGGGATCAGCAGCAGGTTCTTGGCCTCGGGGCAGATCTTCTCGATCGCCGCCATCGCCGCCTGCACGGCCAGCGGCAGCATGTCCTCGGTGAGGTTGTTGAAGCCGCCGGGGAAGAGGTTGGTGTCCACCGGCGCCAACTTGAAGCCGGCGTTGCGCACGTCGACGGACGTGTAGAACGGCGGCGTGTGCTCCATCCACTCGAGCCTGAACCAGCGTTCGATGGCCGGCAGCGATTCGAGGATGCGCTGCTCCAGTTCGTTGATCGGGCCGGTCAGGGCGGTGATGAGGTGAGGAACCATGGGTCGGCCCGGGAGTGGCGCTGCGGAGGACGAATTCTAGGCATCTGGGGCTGAAGCCGCCGCCCTGCAAGCCCGGCGCCGCCATGGAAATGGGCCACCTCGCGGTGGCCCTCGGAATGCCGCCCGGGGCCCGGGCGGCTGTAGCGTCGCAATGACGTCGAATCAGTTGTGATAGGCCGTCTCGCCGTGCGAGGTGATGTCCAGGCCTTCGCGCTCCTCGTCTTCCGGCACGCGCAGGCCGATGACCAGGTCGACGATCTTGTAGGCGATCACCGAGACGATGCCCGACCAGACGATGGTCAGCAGCACGCCCTTGAGCTGGATCCACACCTGCGCGCCGATGCCGTTGGAGCCGACCGTGGCGGTGACCCAGTCGGTCACCAGGCCCGGGCCGCCGAGCGCCTGGGTGTTGAACACGCCCGTCAGCAGCGCGCCGACGATGCCGCCCACGCCATGCACGCCGAACACATCCAGCGAGTCGTCGGCGCCAAGCATCTTCTTCAGGCCGTTGACTCCCCACAGGCAGGCGAAGCCGGCGACGAAGCCGATCACGATCGCGCCCATCAGGCCGACGTTGCCGGCGGCCGGGGTGATCGCCACCAGGCCGGCGACAGCGCCCGATGCGGCACCCAGCATCGAGGCCTTGCCCTTCATCAGCGCTTCACCGATGCACCAGGCCAGCACCGCACCGGCCGTGGCCGTGAAGGTGTTGGCGAAGGCGAGCACAGCGCTGTTGCTGGCTTCCAGCGCCGAGCCGGCGTTGAAGCCGAACCAGCCCACCCACAGCAGCGAGGCACCGACCATGGTCAGCGTCAGCGAGTGCGGCGTGAACGCTTCCTTGCCGTAGCCGACGCGCTTGCCGATCATGTAGGCACCCACGAGGCCGGCGACGGCGGCGTTGATGTGCACCACCGTGCCGCCGGCGAAGTCCAGCGCGCCCCACTGCCAGATCAGGCCGGCCTTGGCGTTCAGGCCGTCGACCACCTCGGCGCTGGCGTAGGCGTCCGGGCCCATCCAGAACCACACCATGTGCGCGATCGGCGCATAGCTGAAGGTGAACCACAGCACCATGAACATCAGCACCGCCGAGAACTTGATGCGCTCGGCGAAGGCGCCAACGATCAGGCAGCAGGTGATGCCGGCGAAGGTCGCCTGGAAGGCAGCGAACAGCAGCTCGGGAATGTAGACGCCCTTGCTGAAGGTCGCACCCATCGCGAATGCACCGGTGGCGGGATCGAACAGGCCCTTCATGAACAGGCGATCGAAGCCGCCGACGAAGGAATTCCCCTCGGTGAAAGCCAGGCTGTAGCCATAAATGAACCACAGCACGACGATCAGCGAGAACGTGACCATCACCTGCATCAGCACCGACAGCATGTTCTTGCTGCGCACCAGGCCGCCGTAGAACAGCGCCAGGCCCGGAACGGTCATCATGATGACCAGCAGCGTGGCCACGGTAATCCAGGCCACGTCGCCCTTGTTGGCCACCGGCGCGGCCGGCGCCGCGGCCTCGGAAGCGGCTTCGGCCGCGGCAGGCGCTGCGGCGGAGGCCGCTTCGGCGACAGCAGCCACCGACGCGGCCGCCTCGGGAGCGGACGCCGCCTGAGCCCATACGGCGCCCGAGAAGCCCAGAACCGCGAGGCCCAGGGCGAGAGTCGCAAATAGTTTCTTCATGGTTGTCTCTTGTGTTGGGACATCGGTTGGGGCGCCGCTCAGAGGGCGTCCTTGCCGGTCTCGCCGGTGCGGATGCGCACGACCTGCTCGAGCGGCGACACGAACACCTTGCCGTCGCCGATCTTTCCGGTGCGGGCCGCGCCTTCGATGGCCTCGATCACGCGATCGACGATGGCGTCGTCCACGGCCGCCTCGATCTTCACCTTGGGCAGGAAGTCGACGACGTACTCCGCACCGCGGTACAGCTCGGTGTGGCCCTTCTGGCGGCCGAAGCCCTTCACTTCGGTCACCGTGATGCCCTGCACGCCGATGGCGCTCAGGGCTTCACGCACTTCGTCGAGCTTGAACGGCTTGACGATCGCGGTCACCATCTTCATGGGATTCCCCTCTTTCTGCTGTTGAGTGCGGCGCCCGCACGGCGGGCGCCGCGCCGATCACATCGCCTTGGACACGGCCAGGATCACGCGGCCCTTGTTGATGTCGCCCCAGTTCTTCTTCTCGGCACCGACATAGGCGCCCGAGACGGACAGGCCGTTGCCGAGGTCGTAGGTGGCGCCGAGCTTGTAGTCGGTGTAGTTCTCGTAGCCGACGTCCTTCAGCTCGCTGGCCAGGCTGGTGTAGCCCACGTGCGCGTTCAGGGTCAGGCCGGTCATGACCTCGTAGTTCGCGCTCAGGTCGAGGTAGCCGGTGCCGCGGCCCTTCACGCCGAAGGCAGAGCCGTAGCCGAAGTAGTCCTTCGACACCACGTGCGAGTACTTCAGGCTGGCGATGCTGTAGCTCAGCGCGCCATAGATCTCGGTGGTATTGGCCGCCGACGAGCCGCTGCCCGGGTAGTAGTACTGCAGCAGGCCGACGTCGTAGCCGATGCCCGACACCTCGCCCTTGTAGCCGCCGTAGAAGTCCATCTCGGTGCCGTTGGCAAAGCCGATCGACGAGTTCCAGTTGCCGATGTACAGGCCGCCCATCGTGTAGTCGAA
>NZ_JBFXIO010000018.1:0-26242 GCF_050175855.1 Piscinibacter sp. | reverse complement strand
CGCTGGCCGGCTTGCCGTCGAGCAGGCGCGCCTGGCGCAGGCTGGCAGTGGTCCAGCCGCCGATCGTGTCGTCGCCGTTGACCAGGCAACTGCGGTGCACCTCCAGCGCCAACGTGGTGACGTTCTTGTCGCCGATGGTGTTCGGCGCGGCGCCGATCAGCGACGGATCGGTGATCACCGCGACGGGCGCGTTGACCAGGTCGAAGATCGTGCCGAGGTTGACCGCGAACGGATCCTGTCGCTGTCCGACGAACACGCGCCCGGGCATGCCGCAGCCGGGAATGTTGACCTCGTAGACATGCTGAGCCGCGTAGGCGACGTAGTCGGCGATGGTCTTGCGGCCGATGTTGTCGACCGGCTTGTCGAAGGCGGCGCGGCCGTCGGCGGTGTTGGTCACGGCTTGCACGGAGCCGCGCCGGCGGTCGCCGCGGACGACGCTGACCGTGTAGCTCTCGCCGAGCTGCAGGTTGGCATCCTTGACGCTGGCCACCGTGCCGGCCTGGATCAGCGGGATGCCGACCGACTTGCCGCCGACGTTCAGGCTGACTCCCGCGCCGTTGTTGGCCAGCTTGTTCTGGAAGCGGAACTGGAAGGTCAGGTCTTCCTTGGCGTCGCCGGTGTTGTCGATGTGAATCTCGTACAGCGCGTTCGGATCCATCGAGAAATAGTTCGGGCCGCCGTAGGCGTCCTGCAGCGGCTGGTAGTTCGCGAGCAGCGTGACGTAGCCGTCACGCCCGCTCTCGTAGCTGCGGAACATGTAGAAGTCGGTGGCATCGACCTTCGGTGCCGTGGTGATGAACGGCGCCTCGCGGTGGCTGGAGGCATGAGCGGTGCCGGCCAGCATGGCCATGGCAAGGGGGACGGCGGCGAGCGCGCCGCCGAGGCGGGGGGCAATCTTCACGGGGGTCTCCTGGTCAGACGTTGACGACGCCGTCCTTCGGCGTCTTCACCGTCTTACGCGGGAGACCGGAAACTGGATGCGCGACTGGATCAGTCCGACTTGCCGACCAGCTCGAAGTGCTCCACCACCGGCGGCTGTGCGAAGAACGGCCCGACGATGGCGCGCCACTGCGGGAACAGCGGCCCGCCGCGGAAGTGCACGGTGTGGTCTTCCAGCGTGTCCCAGAAGATCTGCAGGACGTAGCGCTCGGGCGACTCGATGCCCTTGTTCACCTTGTAGCCGCGAAAGCCCTGGGCCTGGCTGATCACCGTGGTGACGCCGCGCACGATGGCTTCGTCGAAGGCGGCCTGCTGGCCGGGGTGGATGCGGATGTCGGCGAGTTCGAGGATCATGGTCTTCTTCCGGAAGGCGGCGTTCACACGCCGAGGTACTGGGCCAGCGCGGCCGTGTCGGCGGCCAGCGTGTCGCTCGCGCCGGCCATCACGATGCGGCCCTTCTCCATCACCGCCGCGCGGTCGGTGTGGGCGAGCACCTTGCGGTAGTCGCGGTCGACGATCAGCGTGCTGATGCCGGTGGCGCGGATCTGGCCGATCACGCGCCAGATCTCGGCGACGATCAGCGGCGCCAGGCCCTCGGTCGCCTCGTCGAGGATCATCAGTTTCGGGTTGGTCATCAGCGCGCGGCCGATCGAGAGCATCTGCTGCTCGCCGCCGGAGAGCTGGCCGCCGCCGTGCACGAGCCGCTCGGCCAGTCGTGGGAAGGTGGCGAGCACGCGCTCTTCGGTCCACTCCCGCTTGCCATCGACGCCGGCGCGCGCGCTCATCAGCAGGTTCTCGCGCACGCTGAGGTTGGGGAAGATGCCGCGGCCTTCGGGCACGTAGCCGATGCCGAGCCGCGCCATGCGCTCGGGCGGCCAGCCGGTCACGTCCTTGCCTTCCCAGGCGACGCGGCCCGAGGCCGGGCGCACGTAGCCCATCAGCGTGCGGATCAGCGTGGTCTTGCCCATGCCATTGCGGCCGAGCAAGCCGAGCGCGGTGCCGTCGGGCAACTCGAGCGCCGCACCGCGCAGGATGTGCGCCTCACCGTAGTAGGTGTTGAGGTCGGCGATGCTCAACATGTCAGTGACCTTCGCCCAGGTAGGCGGTCTGCACGTCGCGGTTGGCGCGGATGGCCGCCGGCGCGTCGCTGGCGATGACCTCGCCGTTGACCATCACCGTGATGCGATCGGCGATGCGGAACACTGCGTCCATGTCGTGCTCCACCAGCAGCACGGCGTGCGTGGCCTTCAGCGAGGCCAGCAGCGCGAGCATGCGGTCGGTCTCCTCGGCGCCCATGCCGGCCAGCGGTTCGTCGAGCAGCAGCACGCGTGGCTTCGTGGCCAGGCACATGGCGATCTCCAGCTGCCGCTTTCCGCCGTGGCTGAGCGTGCCGGCCGCGCGCCGGGCCACATCGGCCAGGCCCGCCGCGTAAAGCGCTTCGCGCGCCACCGCCAGGCTCGCCTCGCAGCGCTGCGCCGCTTCCCACACCGCCCAGGCGCGCGGCAGCGCGGCCTGCGCGCACAGCCGGCAGTTCTCCAGCACGCTGAACTCCGGGAAGATGGTGGTGCGCTGGTAGCTGCGGCCGATGCCGGCGCGTGCGCGCTTCGGCTGCGGCCAGTCGGTGATGTCCTGCCCGTCGAAGTGGATGCTGCCGGAGGACGCCGGGATCTCGCCCGACAGCATGTTGATCAGCGTCGACTTGCCCGCGCCGTTGGTGCCGATCACCGCATGCACCTCGCCGACGCGGAACTCGAGTGACACGCCGTTGACGGCCGTGAGCCCACCGAAGCGGCGCGTCAGCAGGTTGGAGCGCAGCAGCACCTCAGCCATGAGACGCTCCCCGGCCGAGCCCGAGCCGCTGCTTCAGCCCGATCAGCCCCTTGGGCAGCAGCGCCACGAAGGCGATGATGGTCAGGCCGAGCGTGAGCTGCCAGTGGCCGGCGATCGGGCCGAGCAGCGCCTCGCTCTGGAACAGCTCCTTGAGCAGCGTGAAGGCCACCGCACCGAGCACCGCGCCGCGCAGGCTGCCGATGCCGCCGAGGATGATCATCAGCAGCACCGCGCCCGACTCGTGCCACGACAGAAGCTCCGGGTTCACCGCGCCGTCCTTCACGCCGACGAGGAAGCCGGCCAGCCCGGCCAGCGCCCCGGCGATCACGAAGGCGGCGAGCTTGTAGCCGTAGGTGCGGAAACCGGCGGCGCGCATGCGCTGCTCGTTGACGCGGATGCCGGCCAGCGCGTGGCCGAGCCGCGAGCGGATCACCAGCGCCAGCACGCCGTGCGTGACCGCCAGCGCGCCGAGGGTGAAGTAGTAGAAGTGGGTCTTGCGGTCGAGATCGATCAGCGTGCTGCCGCCGATCTCCAGCACCGGCTTGGCGTAGAGGAAGATGCCATCGCTGCCGCCGCCGACCTTGGTGTCGTGGAAGACGAAGTAGGCCATCTGCGCGAAGGCCAGCGTGACCATGATGAAGTAGACGCCGGTGGTGCGCAGGCTCAGCGCGCCGACGAATAGCGCGTACAGCGCCGCGAAGCCGATCGACAGCGCCAGCAGCTTGAGCAGCGGCGCCGCGCCGCCGTCGCCGGCCAGCCAGGCCAGGCCTGCGGGCAGCGAACCGACGCCGCCGGTGAACAGCACCGCCGCATAGGCGCCGATGCCGAAGAAGGCCGCGTGCCCCAGGCTCACCAGCCCGGTCGTGCCCACCAGCAGCTCGAGGCTGAGCGCGAAGATCGCGAACACGGCGATCTTCAGCACCAGGTCCTGCGTGTAGGGCGTCAGCACCGCCGGCAGCGCAGCCAGCACCGCCAGGCCGAGCACCGGCACCAGCCATCCGAAGCGCGAAGCGGCAGGGTCGGCGTGCTCAGCGGCCATGCTGCTTCATCAGCCCTTCGGGCTTCCAGATCAGGATGATGGCCATCAGCAGGTAGACGCCGATGCCGCTGTACTCGGCGAAGAACACCTTGCCGAAGGTGTCGACGAAGCCGACCAGCAGCGAGGCGATCAGCGCGCCGGTGATCGAACCGATGCCGCCGATCACCACCACCACGAAGCAGATGATCAGCACGCTGCCGCCCATGTTCGGATACACCGACGACAGTGGCGCGGCGATCATGCCGGCCAGCGCGGCCAGCGCCACGCCACCGGCGAAGACGATGCGATAGAGGCGCTGGATGTCGATGCCCAGGCCGCGCACCATGTCGCGGTTGCTCGCGCCGGCGCGGATCATCATGCCCAGCTTCGTGCGGTTGACCACCCAGTACAGCGCCACCGCGAGCACGATGCAGGCCACCGACGCGAACACGCGGTACCACGGGTAGCTCATCAGCTCGCCGAGCCTGAAGCCGCCGGCCAGCCACGAGGGCGCCTGTACGCCGTGCACGTCGTTGCCCACGGTGAGCGAGCGCAGCTCCTCGAAGACGAGGATCAGCGCATAGGTCATCAGCACCTGCTGGAGGTGGTCACGCTGGTAGAGGAAGCTGAAGAAGGCCCACTCGAGCAGGTAGCCGAACACCGCGGCGAGGATCACCCCGGCCGCGAGCTTGGTCAGGTACCAGTCGCCGAACCACGGCGCCAGCACGAAGGCCATGTAGGCGCCGATCATGTAGAAGCTGCCATGGGCGAGATTGATCACGCCCATGATCCCGAAGATCAGCGTCAGTCCGCTGGCGACGAGGAAGAGCAGCAGGCCGTACTGGACGGCGTTCAGGCACTGGACAAGGAAGGTGGCGAAGTCCACCCGTCAGAGCTTACAGCCCCGCGCGGGGTCCGCCAGGGCCTTCACGGCCACCGCGCGGAACTCGTTGTTCTCGCCCTTGGCCTCGCGCAGGTACATGTCCTGCACCGGGTTCCCGGCCGGCGAAAGGGTGAACTTGCCGCGCGGGCTGTCCACCGTGGCCTTGCGCATCGCAGCGAGCATGGCGTCGCGCTTGCCCATGTCGCCCTTCACGGCGTTCAGGCCGGCCGAGAGGATCTGCGCCGCGTCGTAGCCCTGCACCGCGTAGACGTCGGCGTTCTGCTTGTAGGCCAGCGCGAAGTTCTTGCGGAAGCTGTTGTTCTTCGGGATGTCCAGGCTGTCGGCGTAGTGCAGCGTGGTGAACAGGCCCTGCGCCGAGGCGCCCTGCGCCTGCAGCGTGCCGTCGGTCAGGAAGCCCGAGCCGAACAGCGGTACGGTCTTCTTCAGGCCCGCGGCGTCGTAGTCCTTGACGAACTTCACCGCGCCGCCGCCGGCGAAGAAGGCGAACACCACGTCAGGCTTCTGCGCCGCGATCTCGGTCAGCAGGGCCTGGAACTCGACGTTGGGGAAGGGCAGGTTGAGGTCCTTGATGACCTGGCCGCCGCCCTTCTCGAAGGCCTCGCGGAAGCCCTTCACCGTTTCCTGGCCGGCGGCGTAGTTCCAGGTGATGGTCATCGCGCGCTTGTAGCCCTTCTGCGCCGCGACCACGCCGGTCGAGTAGCCCGGCTGCCAGTTGCTGAAGCTCGAGCGGATGATGTTCGCGCCGCACATCGGGCCGGTGATCGCGTCGGCCCCGGCGTTGGGCACGATCAGCAGCGTGTTGCTCTCCTTGGCGGCCTTGGCCATCGCCAGCGCCACGCCGGAGTGCACGGTGCCGACCAGCACGTCGACCTGGTCGCGCTTGATCAGCTTGTTGACGTTGTCGGTGGCCTTGGAGGGGTCGCTCTCGTCGTCGACGCGGAAATACTGGATCTCGCGGCCGGCGAGCTTGCCGCCCTGCTCCTGCACGTGCAGGCGGAAGCCTTTCTCGATCATGTCGCCCAGCGCCGCGAAGGTGCCGGTGGCCGGCAGCATCAGGCCGACCTTGATCGGGGCGTTGCCCTGGGCGTGCGCGGAGGTGGCGAAGGCGGCGGCGCAGGCGGCGGCGAGGGCGAGGCGGGTGAAGGCGGCCATGGTGGACTCCGGGTCAGGATGCCGGCGATGCTATCGACCCGAGGGCCGCTGGCCATCGGGGTTTGACAGAAGTCGGCCCGGCCTGCCGGGCCCTGGGGGATACTGCGCCCCAGCCCGGAGCACCACCATGAAGATCCTCGTTCCCGTCGACGGCTCGGCCGAGTCGCTCGCCGCCGTCCGCCACGCGCTGCAGCTCGTCCGCGAGGGGCTGCGCGCCAGCCTGCTGCTGGCCAACGTGCAGGAGCCTGCCGGCCTGTACGAACTGCTGCGCGTGCACGACGCCGAGGCGATCGAGCAGATCGCCCGCGAGGCCGGCGAATACCTGCTGGCCGACGCCGTGGCGCTGTGCAGCGCCGCCGGCGTCGACCATGAGATCGAAGTCGCGCGCGGGGAGCCCATCCACGCGCTGCTCGACATCGCCGAGGACGAGGGCTGCGCGATGATCGTCGTCGGCGCCCACGGCAAGGGCGAGAGCGAAGGGCGCCGGCTCGGCTCCGTCGCCCACGCGCTGCTGCACGACGCGTCGATGCCGGTGACGGTGGTGCGCGGCGCCGAGTGAGGTGTCCGGAGCCGGGCCGCCCCAAGCCGGACGGCGCCCCTCGGGGGCAGGAGCGCAGCGACTGGGGGGGCTGATTCAGTGGCTCATGAGGACGGGTATCGTCATCGAGGCGATCACCGTGCGCGACACCCCGCCGAGGATCCATTCGCGCGCACGGCCGTGGCCGTAGCAGCCCATCACCAGCAGCTGCGACTGATCGTCGGCGGCCAGCGAGAGGAGCTGGTCGCCCACGCTGATCTCGGCAGCCACCTCGCGCTTGAACGCCGCCTGCACGCCATGCCGGCGCAGGTAGCCGAGGATGTCGTCTCCGCGGGCCGGTTCGTCGCCCTCGTCGAAGGCGACCACCGTGACCGAGCCCGCCTGCTGCAGCAGCGGCAGCGCGGCGGTGACGGCGCGCGCCGATTCACGCGTCGGTTTCCAGGCCACCAGCACGCGGTCGAGCTTGATCGGTGAACGGGCGATGTGCGGCACCACGATGGCCGGGCGACCGCTGTCGATCAGCACCGAGGAGACGAAGTCGGGCGGCACGTCGATGTCGCGCGTTTCGTCGGCGGCGCGCTGGCCCAGCACCAGCAGGTCGGCGTAGAGCGCCTGCCCGGCCGTGTCGGCGATGGGCGCACCGGTGCACTCCGCCCAGCTCACCTGGGCGGGCGAGACCGTGGCGGCGTAGAGCTTGCGCGCCGCCTCCAGCCGCTGCGCATCGACCTCGGCCAGCGCCGGCGCCATGTCGGCGCCCGCGGCCATCGCCATCGGGTAGCGCACCAGTGCCGAGGTCACGGCATACACCGCGGTGGCATGGGCGCCGTGGGCCAGCGCGATCTGCTCGGCGAGCTTGAGCCGCACCGCGGCCTGCGGCGAGGCGTCGACGTGGACGACAAGGGATTTCAGCGTGCTCATCGGCAGTCTCCGGTGGTCGAGCCGGCACGCTAAGCCGCGGCCGGCGAGGCGCCGTTGACGGCCGTCAATCGAGCCGCGTGCTCACCAGCCGCTGCAGCAGCGCGCTGCGCTCCTTCTTCTGCGACAGCGTGCCCTGCTGCGAGAGGATGGACTCGGCGACTTCGTAGGCATAGAGGATGAAGGCGCGCGCGCGTGCCTCGGCGATCGGAAAGCCCAGCGCCGAGAAGCACTGCGAGATGTACGACAGGCGCCGCTCGTCGACCTCGTCGACGGCCTGCCGCGCCAGCGCGTCGCGCCGGGCCCAGGCGCGGATGGCGAGCTCGACGCGCGCCGCGCGCTCGGCACTGCGGCCGCGAAAGGGCAGCGAGATCAGCTCGCCGATCAGCGCCTTCGGGTCGGTGTTCTGGCCTTCGAAGCGTTTGATCACCTGCTCGGTGGCGCCATCGCGCCAGGCGTTGAGCACGGCCACGAGCAGCGCTTCGCGATCCCTGAAGTGCCAGTAGAAGCTGCCGCGGGTGACTTCCATCGCCTTGGCCAGCACGTCCACGCGCACCGCGTCGATGCCCTGGTCGACCAGCACGTCGGTCGCGGCGGCAATCCAGGCCTCGGGGGTCAGCGTGCTGCGTGCGGTCATGCAGGGATGATGCCATACAGCACTGTACGGAACCTAGGGCAATCCCGATGTGCAATATCGTGCAGGTAACCTAGGATCGATCCATACAGAACTGTATGGAGTGCGCCATGGCAGCGGTTCCGTCCTCCGGCTTCTTCGACGATCCGGCGATGCTCGCGCCGCCGCGAGCGGTGCGGCTGCACTTCGACGGCGGCGCCTTCGTGCTGCGCTCGCCGGAGCCGCTCAAGCCCTATGCGCGCTGCATCGGCGAATGGCTGGAGCACTGGGCTCAGGCGACGCCGGACACCGTGTTCCTCGCCGAGCGCGACGCGGCCGGCGGCTGGCGCACGCTCAGCTATGCGCAGGTGCGCAAGCTCGTCGGCTCGATCGCGCAGAGCCTGATCGGCCTGCACCTGCCGCCGGGCCGGCCGGTGGTGGTGCTGTCGGACAACTCGGTCGACCACGCGCTGCTGATGCTGGCGGCGATGCACGTCGGCCGGCCGGTGTGCACGGTCTCCAGCGCCTACTGCCGGCTCACGAAGGACTACACCAAGATCCAGGGCATCCTCAATACGCTCGGGCCGGCGCTGGTCTACGCCGCGGATGCGTCGGTGTACGGCCCGGCGATCGCCAGCGCGGCGCTCGGCGTGGTCACGGTATTCAGCCAGGGCGCCGACACGCACCCCGGCGCGCTGGGCTTCGACAGCCTCACCCGCACCGCCGAGAGCCCGGCGGTGATGGCGGCCTTCGAGGCGATCCAGCCCGACGACCATGCCAAATACCTGCTGACCTCGGGCTCGACCGGCCACCCCAAGGTGGTCATCAACACCCACCGCATGCTGTGCGCCAACCAGCAGATGATCGCGCAGGCCTGGCGCTTCCTCGAGCTCGAGAAGCCGGTGGTGCTGGACTGGCTGCCCTGGAGCCACACCTTCGGCGGCAACCACAACTTCAACCTGGTGCTGCGCAACGGCGGTTCGCTGTATATCGACGAGGGGCGGCCGGCGCCCGGGCTGGTGGAGAAGTCGGTGAAGAACCTGCTGGAGGTGAAGCCGACGCTGTACTTCAACGTGCCGCGCGGTTTCGACATGCTGCTGCCCTTCCTCGAGAAGGACGAGGCGCTGGCGCGCGAGTTCTTCGCCCGGCTGCGCATGGTGTTCTACGCCGGCGCGGCGCTGGCGCAGTCGAGCTGGGAGCGGCTGGAGGCGGTGGCACGCCGGGCGCGCAGCGAGCCGGTGTGGTTCACCACCTCCTGGGGCTCGACCGAGACCTCGCCGGCGATCACCTCGGCGCACTGGAAGCTCGAGCGCGCCGGCTGCATCGGCGCGCCGCTGCCGGGCATGGAGCTGAAGTTCGTGCCCAACGGCGAGAAGCTCGAGATGCGCGTGCGCGGCGTCTCGGTCTTCCCCGGCTACCGCAACGCGCCGGCGCTCACCACGCAAGCGTTCGACGAGGAGGGCTACTACCGCATCGGCGATGCCGGCTACCTCGTCGACGAGGCTCGGCCCGAGCGCGGCGTGGCCTTCAACGGCCGCGTGGCGGAGGACTTCAAGCTGTCGTCGGGCACCTGGGTGTCGGTCGGCACGCTGCGGCTGCGCGTGGTGTCGGCGCTGGCACCGCTGGCGCAGGATGCGGTGATCGCCGGCCACGACCGTGGCGACGTCGGCGTGCTGCTCTTCCCCAGCCCGGCGGCGAAGGACGTGCCGCCGGCCGATCTCGCCGACCGCACCCGCGCCGCGCTGGCGGCGCTGCGCGCCGAAGGCGGAGGCTCCTCGCAGACGCCGGTGCGCGCGCTGTGGCTCGCCGAGCCGCCGAACGCCGACGCCGGCGAGATCACCGACAAGGGCTACATCAACCAGGGCGCGGTGCTGCGCCGCCGCGCGGCGGAGGTGGAGGCGCTGTACGCGGCCACGCCGGACCCCCGCGTCATCCGCACCTGACCCTCAAGGAACCCATCATGTCCCGCGGCCTCTTCCAGTCCTTCTCCGACACCTGGATCCTCGACGGCGTGCGCACGCCGATGGTCGACTACTGTGGCGCCTTCGCCGACGCCAATCCGATCGACCTCGGCATCAAGGTGGCGCGAGAGGTCTTCCAGCGCACTGGCCTCGCGGCCGAGCAGGTCGACTCCGTGCTCGCCGGCAACATGGCGCCCGGCGGCTTCGACCAGTTCTACGTGCCGCGCCACATCGGCCTGTATGCCGGCGTGCCCTGCGAGGTGAGCGCGATCATGGTGCAGCGCATCTGCGGCACCGGCTTCGAACTGTTCCGCCAGGCCGGCGAGCAGATCGCCACCGGCGCGGCCAGCCTCGCGCTGCTGGTCGGCACCGAGTCGATGACACGCAACCCGATCGCCGCCTTCGAGCATCGCCAGGGCTTCAAGCTCGGCATGCCGCCGCAGTTCCGCGACTACATGTGGGAGGCGCTGACCGACCCCGCGCCGGCGATCTCGATGATCCAGACCGCCGAGAACCTCGCCAGGAAGTACGGCATCACCCGGGAGCAGGTCGATGCCTTCGCCAGCGAATCCTTCGCCCGCGCGGTGGCGGCGCAGGAGGCCGGGTTCTTCGCCGGCGAGATCGTGCCGGTGGCCAACGAGGTGTTCGAGCTGGAGGGCTACAAGCCGCGCGGCATCCGCCTGGCCGGCAAGGCACCGGTGGCCGACCGCGACACGCACCCGCGCCTGTCGCCGCCCGAGGTGCTGGCCAGGCTGCGGCCGGTGTTCAAGGACGGCGTGCAGACCGGAGGCAACAGTTCGGCGCTGACCGATGCAGCGGTGGCGGCACTGGTCGCCTCGGGCCCGGCCACGCGCGACTGGGGTGGCCGGCCGATGGCGCGCCTGGTCGCAGCGGCGGCCGTGGGCGTGCCGCCCGAGATCATGGGCATCGGCCCGGCGCCGGCGATCCGCCTGCTGCTCGAGCGCGCCGGGCTGAAGCTCGACGACATCGCCCGCTTCGAGATCAACGAGGCGCAGGGCGCACAGACGTTGGCCGTGCAGCGCGAGCTCGGGCTCGACCCGGCCAGGCTCAATGCCAAGGGCGGCGCCATCGCGCTCGGCCACCCGCTGGCCGCCACCGGCGTACGCCTGACGATCACCGTGGCGCGCCAGCTGCGCGAGATCGGCGCGCGCTGGGGCGTTGCCTCGGCCTGTGTCGGCGGTGGGCAGGGCATCGCCTTGCTGGTCGAGAACCCTGACGCTAGCTGAGCCCCAGCAGCCGCATCGCGTTCTTCTTGAGGATCAGCTCGTGCACCGCCGGCTTGAACCCCGCATCGCCGAAGTCCTTCATCCATCGCTCAGGCGTGATCAGCGGGTAGTCGCTGCCGAACAGCATGCGGTCCTTCAGCAGCGTGTTGGCGTACTGCACGAGCTGGGGCGGAAAGTACTTCGGGCTCCAGCCCGACAGGTCGATCCACACGTTCGGCTTGTGCAGCGCCAGCGACAGCGCCTCGTCCTGCCACGGCCAGCTCGGGTGGGCCACGACGATCTGGATGTCGGGGAAATCGATTGCCACGTCTTCGAGCAGCATCGGGTTGCTGTTCTGCAGGCGCAGGCCGCCGCCGCAGCGCATGCCCGAGCCGATGCCCGAGTGGCCGCTGTGGAAGATCGCCGGCAGCTTGTGCTCGGCGATCACCTCGTAGATCGGCCAGGCCATCTTGTCGTAGGGCAGGAAGCCCTGCACCGTCGGGTGGAACTTGAAGCCGCGCACGCCATGCTCCTCGATGAGCTTGCGCGCCTCGCGCGCACCCATCCTGCCCTTGTGCGGGTCGATGCTGCCGAAGCAGATCATCATGTCGCTGTTCTTCTTCGCCGCCTCCGCGATCTCCTCGTTCGGGATGCGGCGCCGGCCGAGCTGCGCCTCGCTGTCGACGGTGAACATCACCAGGCCGATCTTCTTCTCGCGGTAGTAGGCCACCGTTTCGTCAATCGTCGGCCGGCGGTTGCTGCCGAAGTACTTGTCGGCGGCGCGGTCGTACTCCTCGCCGTAGTTGTCGAAGGGGTTCCAGCAGGACACCTCGGCGTGCGTATGCACGTCGATGGCGATCAGCTCGGCGGTGTTCATGGCGTCTCCAGGTCGCGGGCGAATTGCTTAGTGAAGATAACTAAAAGATCGACTCCGCACAAGAGTTCAACAGGGTTTACCCGGTGGATGCCTCGGGCTAGTTAGTTAAAACTTCTAACTAAATTTGCGAGACCCCCATGAGCCTCAACTTCGTTCCCGCCACCGGTGCGCTGGCCGCGCTCGACCTGCTGCGTATCGAGATCGCCGATGACGTCGCGCATGTCCGGCTGAATCGCCCGGCCAAGCGCAACGCCGTCAACGACACGCTGGTCGCCCAGCTGCACAGCGCCTTCGTCTCGCTGCCCGAGGCGGTCAAGGCGGTCGTGCTCACCGGCGAGGGCGATCACTTCTGCGCCGGTCTCGACCTGTCCGAGCTGAGCGAGCGCAGCGTGGCCGAGGGGGTCATCCATTCACGCACCTGGCACGCTGCGATGGACGCCATCCAGTTCGGCCGCGTGCCGGTGGTGGCGGTGCTGCACGGCGCGGTGGTCGGCGGCGGGCTGGAGCTGGCCAGCAGCTGCCACATCCGCGTGGCCGAAGAGAGCGCCTACTACGGCCTGCCCGAGGGGCAGCGCGGCATCTTCGTCGGCGGCGGCGGCTCGGCGCGCGTGCCGCGCCTGGCCGGCGTTCACACCATGACCGACATGATGCTCACCGGCCGTGTGCTGGATGCGCAGGAAGGCGAGCGCCGCGGCCTGTCGCAGTACGTGGTGCCGGCCGGCGCCGGCTTCGCCAAGGGCTGCGAGCTGGCCGCGAAGATCGCCGGCAACGCACCGCTGTCCAATTTCTCGGTGATGCAGGCGCTGCCGCGCATCGCCGACCTGTCGCAGAACGACGGGCTATTCGTCGAATCGCTGATGGCCGCCATCGCCCAGGGCGACGATGCCGCCAAGCAGCGCGTGCGTGCCTTCCTCGAGAAGCGCGCCGGCAAGGTGGAGAAGAAGGCGTGAGCGCCGCGCCGGCCCGGTATCGTGCGCTGCCGCTCGGCGGCTCGCTGTCGGCGCACTTCGAGAGTCGCGAGGACGGCTGCACGATCGTCACCTCGACCGAGCCTCTCGGCGAGTATCCGCAGCGCCTGACCGACCGGCTGCTGCACTGGGCGCAGGTGTCGCCCGACCACACCCTGGCCGCCAAGCGCGTGCACGGCGGCGACTGGCGGCGCATCAGCTACGCGCAGGCGGTCGATGCCGCGAAGCGCATCGCCCAGCACCTGCTCGACCTCGGCCTGTCGGCGCAGCACCCGGTGGCCATCCTGTCGGACAACGACCTCGAGCACCTGCTGCTCGGCCTGGGTGCCATGTTCGCCGGCGTTCCCTTCGCGCCGGTGTCGCCGGCCTATTCCACCGTCTCGCAGGACTACGGCAAGCTGCGCCACATCCTCGGCGTGCTGACGCCGGGCCTGGTGTTCGCCTCGTCGGCCAGCGGCTATGGCCGCGCCATCCAGGCGGTGGTGCCGGCCAGCACGCCGGTGGTGCTGACGCAGGGCACGATCGACGGACGCAAGACCCTGTCGTTCGACGACCTGCTCGCCTCGCCTGCCACCGCGGCGGTGGACGCGGCCCACGAGAAGGTCGGCCCCGACACCATCGCCAAGTTCCTCTTCACCTCGGGCTCGACCAAGCTGCCCAAGGGCGTGATCAACACGCAGCGCATGATCTGCGCCAACCAGCAGCAGATCCTGCAGTGCTTCCCCGGCCTCGGCCAGGTGCGGCCGGTGCTGGTGGACTGGCTGCCCTGGAACCACACCTTCGGCGGCAACCATAACGTCGGCCTGACCATCTACAACGGCGGGACGCTCTACATCGACGAAGGCAAGCCGACGCCGGCGCTGATCCACGAGACGCTGCGCAACCTGCGCGAGATCTCGCCCACGGTGTACTTCAACGTGCCCAAGGGCTTCGAGGAGATCGCCAACGCGATGGACAGCGACGCGAAACTGCGCGACTCGCTGTTTGCACGCGTCAACATGTTCTTCTTCGCCGGCGCGGGCCTGTCGCAGCCGGTGTGGGACAAGCTCGACCGCATCGCCGAGCAGACCTGCGGCGAGCGCATCCGCATGCTCACCGGCCTGGGCATGACCGAGACCGCGCCGTTCGCCGTGTGCGCCAACGCCGGCGAAGTGAAGTCGGGCCACATCGGCCTGCCGGCGCCGGGCATGGAGCTCAAGCTGGTGCCCAGTGGCGACAAGACCGAGGTGCGCTACCGCGGCCCCAACGTCACGCCGGGCTTCTGGCGCGCACCGGAGCAGACCGCCGAATCGTTCGACGCCGAAGGCTTCTACTGCAGCGGCGATGCGATCAAGCCGATCGACCCGACCCGCCCCGGCCGCGGCTTCATGTTCGACGGCCGCACCGCCGAGGACTTCAAGCTCTCCACCGGCACCTTCGTCTCGGTGGGCCCGCTGCGTGCCCGCGTGATCGCCGCCGGCGACCCCTGCGTGCAGGACGTGGTGGTGGCCGGCCTCAACCGCGACGAGATCGGCCTCTTGATCTTCCCGCGCCTGGACGCCTGCCGCGCCTTCGCCGGCCTGGCCGCCGACGCGCCGGCGGCCGACGTGCTGGCCGCGCCCGAGGTGCACGAGTTCTTCCAGCGCCTGGTCGATGGCCAGTGGGCCGCCGGCACCGGCAGCGCCACGCGGGTGGCGCGCGCGCTGGTGCTGGTCGATCCGCCGAGCATCGACCGCGGCGAGGTCACCGACAAGGGCTCGATCAACCAGCGCGCCGTGCTGACACACCGCGAGGCGCTGGTCGAGCACCTGTACGCCGGCGGCGACGGCGTCTACCTGCCGCAGCGCTGAGCCATCGCTGATTCGAGGACACGCACATGGACATCGCCGGACACGCCGCACTCGTCACCGGAGGGGCCTCGGGCCTGGGCGCCGCCACCGCGCGCGAACTCGCCCGCCAGGGCGCGAAGGTGGCGGTGCTCGACCGCAATGCGGAGGGCGCGCAGGCGCTCGCCGCGGAAATCGGTGGCCTCGGGCTCGGCTGCGACATCACCGACACCGCGAGCGTCACGGCTGCGCTCGATGCGGCCCGTGCTGCCCACGGCCCGGCGCGGATGCTGATGAACGTCGCCGGCATCGGCACGGCCAGGCGCATCGTCGGCAAGGACGGCTCGCCCGCGCCGCTGGAAGACTTCGAGCGCGTGGTGCGCGTCAACCTGATCGGCACCTACAACATCACCCGCCTGGTGGTGGCCGAAATGGTCAAGCTCGATCCGCTGACCGATGGCGAGCGCGGCGTGGTCGTCAACACCGCCTCGGTGGCCGCCTTCGACGGCCAGGTGGGTCAGGAGGCCTACGCGGCCAGCAAGGGCGGCATCGTCGGCATGACGCTGCCGCTGGCGCGCGACCTGGCGCAGTTCGGCGTGCGCGTGTGCACCATCGCGCCGGGCCTGTTCCTCACGCCCTTGATGGCCGAGCTGCCGCAGCAGGTGCAGGAGTCGCTGGCCGCGAGCATTCCCTTCCCCAAGCGTCTGGGCAAACCCGAAGAGTTCGCCGAGCTGGCCGCGGGCATCATCCGCAACCTCTCGCTCAACGGCGAGGTGATCCGGCTGGACGGCGCGCTGCGCCTGGCCCCGCGCTGAGACCGCCAACCCATGCCCAAGACCACCCTCCACTCCGTCGACGTGCACTTCGGCGACTGCGATCCCGCAGGGATCGTGTTCTTCCCGAATTTCTCGCGCTGGATGGATGCGGCCTCGCTGAAGTTCTTCATGGACTGCGGCCTGCCGCCGTGGCGCGAGCTGGTCAAGACGCGCGGCATCGTCGGCACGCCGCTGCTCGAGATCAACACGAAGTTCATCAAGGCCGTGACCTACGGCGAGACGATCACCATCGCCACCTGGATCGAGGAGTGGCGCGAGAAGGTGTTCGTGCAGATGCACCGCGTGACGCGGGCGAGTCCACAAGGTGAGGACCTGATCTGCGAAGGCCGCGAGGTGCGCGCCTTCGTCAAGCGCGATGCCGACAACCCCGACCGGCTGCGCGCGATTCCCGTTCCCGACGACATCAAGGCCCTGTGCTCTTGATCCCTTTCCCCTCTCAACTTCCGGAGACAAAGCGATGAAAGCTCTGAAGACCCTGGTCGCCGTCGCGACGGCCCTGCTGGCCGGCGCCGCGCAGGCCGACATCACCATCGGCATCAGCCTGCCGCTGACCGGCCCGGCCTCCGGCCTGGGCATCCCGATGGCCAACTACATCAAGCTCTGGCCGAAGGAGATCGCCGGCGAGAAGCTCAACGTGATAGTGCTCGACGACGCCACCGACCCGACCAAGGGCGTGACCAACGCGAAGAAGTTCATCACCGAGGACAAGGCCGACATCATCATGGGCTCCGCCGCCACGCCGGTGGCCATCGCGATGGCCGGCCCGATCGCCGAGTCGGAGACGGTGCAGTTCATGTTCTCGCCGGCCGTGCTGCCCGCGGGCAAGGACCACTGGGCCTTCCGTCTGCCGCAGGGCAACGCGGTGATGGCCTTCGCGATGATCGAGCACATGAAGAAGAACGGCGTGAAGACCGTCGGCTTCCTCGGCTACACCGATGCCTACGGTGAGAGCTGGCTGAACGACTTCAAGGCGCAGTCGCAGGCGCTGGGCGGCCCGCAGATCATCGCCACCGAGCGCTTCGCGCGCGCCGACACCAGCGTCACCGCGCAGGCGCTCAAGCTGGTCTCGGCCAATCCCGACGCGATGCTGATCGTCGCCTCCGGCTCGGGCGCCGCGATGCCGCACAAGGGCATCGTCGAGCGCGGCTTCAAGGGCAAGATCTACCAGACCCACGCTGCGGCCTCGCGCGACCTGGTGCGCGTGGGCGGCAAGGACGTCGAAGGCGCCTTCGTGACCTCCGGCCCGGCGGTGATCCCCGAGCAGCTGCCGGCCAACCACCCGTCCAAGGCGCTGGCGGCCGACTTCGTCGCCAAGTACGAGAAGGCCTACGGCGCGGGCAGCCGCAACCAGTTCGGCGGCCACGCCTACGACGCCATCGTCGTGCTCGAGAAGGTCGTGCCGGTGGCGCTGAAGAAGGCCAAGCCGGGCACCAAGGAGTTCCGTGCCGCGCTGCGCGACGCCGTCGAGAACATGGGTCGCACCGTCGTCTCGCACGGCGTGCTGAACTACACCAAGGACAACCACTGGGGCTTCACCACCGAGACCGGCGTGATCCTCAAGGTGGTGAACGGCGACTGGAAGGTCGAGTAAGCGATGGACTTCACGATCGCCAGCATCCTGACGCTGGACGGCATCACCAACGGCGCGGTCTATGCGCTGCTGGCCCTGGCCACGGTGCTGGTATTCGCCGTCACGCGGGTGATCTTCATCCCGCAGGGCGAGTTCGTCGCCTACGGCGCGCTCACGCTGGCGCTGCTGCAGCTCGGTCAGGTGCCGGGCACGGTGTGGCTGCTGCTGGTGATGGCCGTGGCCGCGGCCGTGCTCGACGCCGTGGCCGACCTGCGGCGCGGGCTGCCGGCGAGCGCGGTGGCGCTGGGCCTGCTGAAGTCGCTGGCCTTCCCGGTGGCGGTCACCGCCGTCACCTGGTGGGCGGCGCCGAGGCAGCTGCCGCTGCTGCTGCAGAGCCTGCTGACGCTGGCGATCGTGACCCCGCTCGGTCCCTTGCTCTACCGCCTGGCCTACGAGAGGCTGGCCGATGCCACCGTGCTGGTGCTGCTGATCGTCTCGGTCGGCGCGCACTTCGCGCTCACCGGCCTGGGCCTGGTGTTCTTCGGCGCCGAGGGCTTCCGCAACCCGAGCTTCTGGGATGCGCGCTTCACGGCCGGGCCACTCACGCTGTCGGGCCAGACGCTGATCATCTTCATGGTCTCGATCGCGCTGATCGTCGCGCTGTACCTGTTCTTCGAGCGCACGCTGCGCGGCAAGGCGCTGCGCGCCACCGCGGTGAACCGGCTGGGCGCGCGGCTGATGGGCATCTCCACCTCCGGCGCCGGCCGGATGAGCTTCGGCCTGGCCGCCTTCATGGGCGCGCTGTCGGGCCTGCTGATCGGGCCGACCACGACGATGTTCTACGACTCCGGCTTCCTGATCGGCCTGAAGGGCTTCGTGGCCGCGATCTTCGGCGCGCTCTCCAGCTACCCGGCCGCCGCGCTCGGCGCGATCTTCGTCGGCCTGATCGAGAGCTTCGGCTCGTTCTGGGCCAGTGCCTTCAAGGAGGTCATCGTCTTCACGCTGATCATCCCCGTGCTGCTGTGGCGCAGCTTCCAGCACGGCCATCACGACGAGGAAGAGTGATCCCATGCGCCGCTATGTCCTGATCGCTTTCGTCGTGCTGGTGGCAGCCCTGCCGCTGCTGCCGGTGCCCGAGTTCTGGATCACCCAGGCCAACTACATCGGCCTGTATTCGCTGGTCGCCATCGGCCTGGTGCTGCTGACCGGCGTGGCCGGCCTGACCAGCTTCGGCCAGGCTGCCTTCGTCGGCATGGGCGCCTACACGGCCGCCTACCTCACGCTGACGCACGGGGTCTCGCCCTGGCTCACGGTGTGGGTCGGCCTGGCCTTCACCTTCGTCGCGGCACTGGTGCTGGGCTGGATCACGCTGCGCATGTCGGGACACTTCCTGCCGCTGGCCACCATCGCCTGGGGCCTGAGCCTGTACTACCTGCTGGGCAACATCGACGCGCTGGGCAAGTACGACGGCCTGCTGGGCATCCCCGCCATCGAGTTCTTCGGCATCGTGCTCAATACCGGCCGTCACTTCTACTACCTGCTGTGGCTGCTGGTGCTGCTGGCGGCGTTCGGCTCGATCCGCCTGCTCGACTCGCGCACCGGGCGGGCGCTGCGCGCCGTCAAGGGCGGCACGACCATGGCCGAGGCGATGGGCGTCAACACCTTCCGCCTGAAGGTCACCGCCTTCGTGCTGGCCGCGCTGCTGGCCAGCGTCTCGGGCTGGCTGTTCGCGCACTTCCAGCGCACGGTGAATCCCTCGCCGTTCGGCCTGAACAAGGGCATCGAGTACCTGTTCATGGCGGTGGTCGGCGGCGTCGGCCATGTGTGGGGCGCGATCGTCGGCTCCACCGTCGTCAAGGTGATGGAGGAGCAGCTGCAGGACTGGCTTCCCGCGCTGTTCGGCACCAGCGGCAACTACGAGATCATCGTCTTCGGCATCCTGCTGATCCTCGTGCTGCAGTACGCGCGCGACGGCATCTGGGCCTTCGTCGAGGCGCGCTTCCCGAAGCCGCCGCGCGCGGTCGACTGGGCCGACGCGCAGCCGCTGCCGCACCGTGAGCAGCCGCCGCGCGGCGAGGTGGTGCTCGACGTGAAGGACGCGCGCAAGGAGTTCGGCGGCCTCGTGGCGGTCAACGACGTCAGCTTCCAGGTGCGCGCCGGCCAGATCCTCGGCCTGATCGGGCCCAACGGCGCGGGCAAGTCGACCACCTTCAACCTCGTCACCGGCGTGCTGCCGGCCACGCGCGGCCAGGTCACGCTGCGCGGCCAGCAGATCCAGAGCCTGCCCTCGCGCGAGATCGCCGCGCGCGGCGTGGCGCGGACCTTCCAGCACGTCAAGATGATCCCGACGATGACGGTGCTGGAGAACGTCGCGCTCGGCGCCCACCTGCGCGGTTCGGCCGGCGTGGCGTCGGCCGTGCTTCGCCTGGACCGCACGGAAGAGAAGCGCCTGCTGCGCGAGGCTCAGCAGCAGCTCGAGCGCATCGGCATGGCCGACCGCATGCACGAGCTGGCCGGCAACCTGGCGCTGGGCCCGCAGCGCCTGATGGAGATCGCCCGCGCGCTGTGCGCCGACCCCTTGCTGCTGCTGCTCGACGAGCCGGCCGCCGGATTGCGCCTGAAGGAGAAGCAGGCGCTGGCCGCCGTGCTGCGCCAGCTGCGCGACGAAGGCATGGCCATCCTGCTGGTCGAGCACGACATGGACCTGGTGATGGGCCTGGTCGACCGCGTGGTGGTGATGGAGTTCGGCACCAAGCTGATCGAGGGCACGCCCGAAGAGGTGCAGGCCAGCCCGGCGGTTCGCGCTGCCTACCTCGGCACGGAGCATTGAGATGTCTGAACTCATCCTCGACGTGAAGGACCTGCACGCCGGTTACGGCCGCGCCGAGGTCCTGCATGGCCTGAACCTCCAGGCGAAGAAGGGCAGCGTGGTCACCGTGATCGGCCCGAACGGTGCCGGCAAGTCGACGCTGCTCAACGCGCTGATGGGCGTGCTGCCCTCGCGCGGCACGATCGCCTACCGCGGCCAGCCGATCGGCCTGAAGACACTGGAGGAGCGGGTGATGCAGGGCATCGCGCTGGTGCCCGAGACGCGCGCGCTGTTCGGCACCATGCCGGTGGAAGACAACCTGTTGCTCGGCGGCTACCGCCAAGTGCTGCTCGGCCGCAAGACCGGCGCCCAGGTGCTCGAGCAGGTCTACACGCTGTTCCCGCGCCTGAAGGAGCGGCGCATGCAGCTGGCCGGCACGCTGTCCGGCGGCGAGCGCCAGATGCTCGCGGTCGGCCGCGCGCTGATGAGCCAGCCCGACCTGCTGATGCTCGACGAGCCCAGCCTCGGTCTCGCGCCGCTGGTGGTGAAGGAGATCTTCCGCACCATCGAAGGCCTGCGCGCCACCGGCGTGACCATCCTGCTCGTCGAGCAGAACGCCCGCGCCGCGCTGGAGGTGGCCGACCACGGCTACGTGCTCGAGATGGGCGAGATCGCGCTCGAAGGCCCGGCCGAGGACCTGGCCCGCGACCCGCGCGTGATCGACACCTACCTCGGCGCTGCCCGCCAGAAGGCTTCGGCGTAAGGCAGCTCCGCGATGTGGCAGTACGAAGCGCCGCTGCGCGACATGCGCTACGTGATCGAGGATGTGCTCGGCCTGCCGGCGCAATGGGCCGGCGTGCCGGCCTTCGCCGAGCTCGATGCCGACACCGCACGCCAGGTGCTGGCCGAGGCAGCGCGTTTCGCCACCGAGGTGCTGGCGCCGACCAATGCGAACGGCGACCTCGAAGGCTGCACGCTCGCCGACGGTGAGGTTCGCACGCCCAGGGGCTTCAAGGAGGCCTACCGCGCCTTCGTCGAGGCCGGCTGGCCGGCGCTGGCCTGCGATCCGACCGTGGGCGGCCAGGGCCTGCCGCAGGTGCTCAACGCGGCGCTGTACGAGATGCTGGCGGCCGCCAACCATGCCTGGACCATGTACCCGGGCCTGCTGCACGGCGCCTACGAGTGCCTGCACCTGCACGCGTCGCCGGAACTGCAGCAGCGCTATCTCGGCAAGGTGGTCAGCGGCGAGTGGCTCTCGACGATGTGCCTGACCGAGGCGCATGCGGGCTCGGACCTGGGCCTGCTCTCGACGCGCGCCCTGGCAGCGGCGGACGGCTCGTACCGCCTGAAGGGCACCAAGATCTTCATCTCCGGCGGCGAGCACGACCTGACCGACAACATCGTGCACCTGGTGCTGGCGCGGTTGCCCGACGCGCCGGCCGGCACGAAAGGCATCTCGCTCTTCCTCGCGCCGAAGTTCCTGCCCGACGGCTCTCGCAATGCGCTGCGCTGCGACGGCATCGAGAAGAAGATGGGCATCAAGGGCAGCGCCACCTGCGTGATGGCCTTCGACGGCGCCACCGGCTGGCTGGTGGGCGAGCCGAACCGCGGCCTGCAGGCGATGTTCGCGATGATGAACGCAGCACGCCTGCACGTGGCGCTGCAAGGCCTGGCGCATGCGCAGAACGCGCACCGCAATGCCGTCGTGTACGCCCATGAGCGGCTGCAGTCGCGTGCGCCGGTGCGCGCCGAGGCGAAGGGCGCCGCCGACCCGATCGTGCTGCACCCGGCGATGCGCCGCACGCTGCTGCGCCAGCGCGTGCTGGTCGAAGGCGCGCGGGTGATCGCCTACGAGGCGGCGCACCTGATCGATCTCGCCGAGCAGTCGCCCGACACCGCCGCGCGCGAGCGCGCGCAGGAGCAGGCGGCGCTGCTGACGCCGGTGCTCAAGTCCTTCCTCACCGACAACGGCTTCGCGCTGGCCAGCGACGCGCTGCAGGTCTTCGGCGGCCACGGCTACACGCACGACTGGGGCGTCGAACAGTGCGTGCGCGACGCGCGCATCGCGATGATCTACGAGGGCACCAACCAGATCCAGGCGATCGACCTGGTGGCGCGCAAGCTGGTGGCCGACGGCGGCCGCCGATTCGCCGCCTGGCTGGAATCGCTCGCGGCAGCGCTGCCGGCCGACGCCACGCACGGCGCGCAAGCCTTCGAGCAGCTGCGCCTGCTCGGCGAGCTGGCCGCCGACGTGGTGCACGCCGCGCGCGACGACGCCGAGCTGCCCTTCCGCGTCGCCGACGATCTGCTGCGCGCCACCGCGCTGGCGCTGATCGCCCACGCCTGGGCGCGTGCCGAGGCCGTGTCCTCGCGACCCGAGCACGCGGGTGACGCCTTCCACGCCGCCAAGCGCGAAAGCGCGGCGCACTGCTTCACCCACCTGAGGCCGGAGTTCGACCACGCGCTCGCCCAGGCCCGCGCGGGCTGGCAGCCTTTCGCCCGCGTGGCGCTGGGCGAAATCGCATGAGCGCCGGGCTCGACCACTCGCGGCTCACCACGCTGGTGGGCTACGTCGCCAGCCGCGCCGCCATCGTGCTGCGCAAGGACTTCGAGCGCGAGCTGGGGCCCCTGGGCCTGAAGGTGCTCGACTACTCGCTGCTGGTGCTGGTGGCCTCCAATCACGAGGTCAACCAGAAGCAGCTCGGCGAGGCCCTCGATGTGTCGGCGCCGAACATGGCCATCACCATCGACCGCCTCGTCGAGCGCGGCTGGGTGGAGCGCGTGCGCAGCACGCAGGACCGCCGCGCGATGATCATCCACCTCACACCGGCCGGGCGCGACCTCGTCAAGCGCGCTCAGAAGATCGCCGCTTCGATGGAAGAGGGCACGCTGGCCGTGCTCTCGCCGGCCGAGCGCGCGCTGCTGGTCGAGCTGCTGCTCAAGGTCGGCCTGCGCACGCCGGCGCGGCGTCGCGCCGCCGCCAGCGAGGCCGCGAGCTCGGCCTGACTCAGCCGCGCAGGTGCGATGCCACGGCCGCGGCCACGGCGTCGTCGTCGAGGATGCGCCGGTGCCCGAGCCCGCCGTGCGCGCGCAGCGAGGCCGAGGGCAGCAACGCCGCCAGCCGTTCGCTCGCCGCGAACGGCGCGATGCGGTCAGCCTCATCGTGCAACAGCAGTGCCGGCTGCACGATGCGCGGCCCCAGCCAGGGCGGCTCGAACTCGGCCAGCATTACACCTTCGCGCCGCTCGATCTGTTCGCGCATGCGATCGCCCAGCCCCACCGGCAGGCCGAAGCTGCGCGCGAACCAGCCGATGAACTGCGCCGGCGGCGCCGACGGCGAGATCAGCGCCAGCCGCTGCACCGGCAGGCCGCGCGCGGCGGCATGCAGCGCCGCCAGCGCACCGAGCGAATGCGCCACCACGCCGTGCAACGGCCCGAGCCGGGAGGCCGCTGCGAATACCGCGCGGGCGAACTGCGGCAGCGTGCTGCGCCAGCCGCCGCTGCGGCCGTGCGCGGGCAGGTCCAGCAGCACCGGGTCGAAGCCCGCGGCCGCCAGCGTGTCGCCGAGGCGGCGCATCTGCCCGGCATGGCCGGCCCATCCGTGCACCAGCAGCACCACCGGCCGGCCAGGAGCGAGGTCGCCGCGCCGGTGCATCGCCAGGCGCACGCCCTCGAAAGGCCAATGCGTCAGCTGCCAGGGTGCGGGCATCGGCCGGCGCGCGGCCAGCTTCCACGGCAGCGGGGTAAAGAACAGGCGCAAGGCGCCGCGTGTGCCCAGGCCCGGCGCCAGCCGGTCGACCAGACGCAGGCCGACGCCGAGCAGACGGGCTGAAGGATTCGCCGCGTAGAAGGCCGCGGCAGGGTTGGTGGAACCGGTGGGCGTGGACATGGTGGGATCTCCTGTGTTCGCACGATCGTGCGAAATGTGACTGCGGCTTCGTGCCGCCGGGGCGGGAGCGTGCTTCATCGGGGAATCAGCGCTGCGGCTGGCGTGCGCGCTCGGTGACCAGCGAGCCGACCAGTCGCTGGTAGGCGAGCCAGGCGCGGTCGGCGGCTTTCGGGTCGCGCAGGAAGCGCGCTTCGCGCATCAGCGCCACGAACAGGCCGTCGAGCTCGTAGACGAGCTGCTCGGCATCGGTGTCGGGTTTCAGGTGGCCTTCGTCGATGGCCTGGATCACGGTGCGCTTGAGCGCCGCGCGCCAGCGCATCGTGCCATCGAGCAGCAGGTCGCGCAGCGGACCTTCGCGGTCGTCGAACTCGAAGGCGCCGGCACAGTAGATGCAGCCGGTGCGGATCTCGACGTCGCGCGCGCGCTGCAGCCACAGCCGCATGATCGCGTTCAGCCGCGGCAGGCCGCGCGGCTCGCGCATCGCGGGCACGAACACGTCCTGCAGGAAGCGGCGGTCGTACTCCTCGATCACCGCCTTCTGCAGCGCCTCGCGCGAACCGATGCGCGAAAACACGCCGCTCTTCGAGAGCCCGAGCCGCTTGGCCACCTCGCCGATGGTCAGGCTCTCCAGGCCGTCGGACGCCGCCATCTCGAGCGCGGTGTCGAGGATGGCGGCAAGCGTCAGCCCGCTGCGCTGCGTCTTCGCTTCGACCGGGATGGAGCCGTCCATGGGCTCCAATTTAGCACGATCGTGCGAAAGTGCAAACGCCCGGCGATCAGCCCCAGACTTCCCGGGCCGTCTCGACCACCAGCGCCAGCTTGCGGCGCTGGTCTTCCACTGCGATGTTGTTGCCGTGCACGGTGCTGGAGAAGCCGCATTGCGGGCTGAGGCACAGCTGGTCGAGCGGGGCGTACTTGGCCGCCTCGTCGATGCGGCGCTTGAGCTCGTCCTTGCTCTCGAGCTGGCCGAACTTGGTGGTCACCAGGCCCAGCACGACGATCTTGCCCTTGGGCAGGTAACGCAGCGGGCGGAAATCGCCCGAGCGCTCGTCGTCGTACTCCAGGAAGAAGGCGTCGAGGTTCATCTCGGCCAGCAGCGCCTCGGCCACCGGCTCGTAGTTGCCCGCGGCGGCGTGCGTGCTCTTGAAGTTGCCGCGGCACAGGTGCATGGCCAGTGTCATGCCGGCGGGCTTCTTCGCCACCACCTTGTTGATGAACTTGGCGTAGCGGTGCGGCAGCTCGTTGGGGTCGTCGCCGCGCGATCGGGCCGCCTCGCGCATCTTCTCGTCGCACAGGTAGGCGAGGTTGGTGTCGTCCATCTGCACGTAGCGGCAGCCGGCGTCGTAGAGGGACTGCAGCTCCTCGCCGTAGGCCTGGGCGACATCGTCGTAGAAGGTCGGCTCCAGTTCCGGATAGGCCTCGCGGCTGATCCCGGCGCGGCCGCCGCGGAAGTGCAGCATGGTGGGCGAAGGGATGGTCACCTTCGGCGTCATGCCGGCGGCCACCTGGGACTTCAGGTACTCGAAGTCCGCCTTCTGGATGTCCTTCACGTGCCGCACCTTGTCGATCACCCGGATCACCGGCGGCGCCAGCTCCTCGGTGCCGTCGGGCTTCTTCACGGTGACCGGAATGTCGGTCTTGACGCCGCCGAGCTGCTCGAGGAAATCGATGTGGAAGTAGGTGCGGCGGAACTCGCCGTCGGTGATCGAGTGCAGGCCGACGTCCTGCTGGAACTTGACGATCTCGGTGATGGCCCGGTCTTCCACCGCGCGCAGCTGCGCGGCGTCGATCGACTTCTTCACGAAGAACTGCTCGCGCGCCTCGAGCAGGTAGGCCGGGCGAAGGAAGCTGCCGACGTGGTCGGCGCGGAAGGGCGGCGTGGTGCGTGCGGTCATGGAAGTCTCCGGAAGCGGGATTCGCGGGCAATCATAGGAGCGCGCCGCGGGCGCGGCCATGCCGGCCGAGACAGCCGCCCATGCCCGATTGCGATAGCTGCTAGTGGGAGCCCCGCGTTGCCCGCAACCAGGGTGCCGGCCCACCATCGGCGCCCGCTCGCCAGCTTGGACGGCAGCCGCGCTCAGGGTTCTCCCGCAGTAGGTGAACCCCACGATGGGCACCGGGCCGGCCGGCGCGAGAATCGGGCCCCCTCCCTGGAGACTTCACATGCACAAGCGCACTGCCCTGCGCGGCCTCGCCGCTGCCTCCCTGACCCTGGGCATGGGCCTCGTCGGCCCGCAGGCCCTGGCTGCCGACCCGATCAAGATCGGCCTGATCCTGCCGATGACGGGCCAGCAGGCCACCACCGGCCGGCAGATCGATGCGGCCGTGAAGCTCTACCTGGCGCAGAACGGCAACACCATCGCCGGCCGCAAGGTCGAGGTGATCGTCAAGG